>SFHJ01000030.1 GCA_004555655.1 Clostridiales bacterium | reverse complement strand
CTGACAGCTCCCTTTACACAAGGGAGCCCTGGGCGCTGCCGCGCCAGTACATAACATAAAAACCGACCTATGATCGTAACCATAGGTCGGTTTAACTGTCTTACGAACCCCCACCAACCCCTGCGGGGCGCTCGCTTATGCCCCGAACAGCAGCTGCATGATGAGCGGAATGCTGACGATGCTCAAAAGCGTGGTCAGAAACACGCCCGATGCGCCGAGATCCTCATCCTGATTGCACTGGCAACAGATGATGGGCACGTTGGTGGCCACAGGCATGCTGAGAATGACGATGGTCACGCCCAGAATCAGCTCATTTGTCACGAACCGGTGCAAAAGTGCATAGGCGAGCACCGGCACCAGCAGCATCTTCACGGCTGCGAGCACATACACACGCCAGCGCGAGAACACCGTTTTGAGCGGCATCTGCGCCAGCGAGCATCCGATGACCAGCATGCACAGGGGCGTAGTCAGAGAGCCGAGGAACGACACCGATTCCTCCAGAACCGCGGGCAGGCGCAGGCCGGTGAAATAGATCACGTAGGCCAGCAGCGCCGCGATGATGCACGGCGATTTCATCACTGAAAACGAAAACCGGAAGCGCCCCTCGCCCTTGGCCAGATGCACGCCGTAGCTCCAGCACAGCACCTGGAACAGCAGCACGAACACCGTGGCATAGAACACCGCGCTGGGGCCAAACAGCGCGCTTACGACCGGGTAACCGATGTAGCCGATGTTGGAAAATATGTACATCAACCGGTAGATGCCCGCGTCCTGCTTCGGTGCGCGCAAAATGCGCGGGATGAGAAAGCTCGTGCCGATCAGAAACGCGTAGCACAGCGCGGCCACGCCTGTGAGCTCGAGCACCTGCACATTGGTGAGCAGCCGTTCGCCGGTCATGACCGACGACAAAATCAGCAGTGGATTTGCCAGATTCACGATCAGCGCCGAGAGCACCTTGTTCGCGTCCTTGTTGATGACGCCCAGCTTCGTGATGAGATAGCCCACCAGAATGGCGATAAACAGCACGACCATCTTGTCCAGCATTGCAGACAGATTCATCTTCTTCGTCTCCTTGCATCTCAGCCAAAGCAGTCGGGGCATGGGGTATAGTGGTTTTTCTCGGCCAGCTTGCGGCTGTAGGCCCAGAAGCTCCTCTGTGCAAAGCGCGGGCAGTCATATTTATGGAAGTAGCCTGTGCCGTCGTCCTCGACGAACACAACGTAGCTGTCCATGAACTCGGCTTTTTTCTGCAGCGTGCCGTTCGTTTGCGCCAGCGCTTCGTTCTGCTCCGTCAGCGTCCGGATGCTGCCGGCCAGCTCCTCTGCCGCGGCCTGCAGCTCCGCGTTTTCCTGCTCCAGCTCGCTCATGTGCGCCTTTTGGGCAGTCATGTCATACTGCGTCTGGTTCATCGAGCTCTCGGCCGCGTTCACGGTATTCTGCAGGCTGTCGATCTTCTTCTGCTGCTCGGTAAGCTGCGCGTTGGCCTCGTCCAGCTCGGCCGTGCGCGCCTCCAGCTCCAACTGCAGATCGTCCATCGTGTGCTCGCGCTCATCCAGCTCGGCCTCGCGCACGCGCAGCGCCACACGCTGCCGCGCCTGCGTGGAAAACTGCCATGCCAGCAAGCCTGCCAGAGCCGCGCACAGCACGCACATGACGGCAAAGCCCGCGCGGAAGCCCGCGCGCGGCTTGGCCGGGGTGCTTTCGGGTTTTTTCGGCGCCGGCTTCGGTGCCGCCTTCTGCGGCTTCTGCATCCGCCCGGCGGGCATGACCGGCCGCTCTGGCCGCTCGGTATCGGGTTCCAGCTCGCCGGGGTTCAGGCCGCACTGCGCGCAGAACAGCTCGCCGTCGGCGACCGGCCGGCCGCATTTGATACACGTGGTCATAGGCGTTCTCCTTTCCGCGCGTCAGCCGATGATCTTCGAGGGCTTCAAATACCGCTCCTGCTCGGAAAAGACGCAGCCGCAGTATTTCTGCATGTAAAAGCCCAGCTCCCGCGCGCGCGCCTGCCCGTCGCAGAACATGGGACGAAAGTCCTGATAGAAAAACTCCACACCAAACTGCTCCGCCGCGCGGTAGGCTACCTCGCGCATCAGCTCATGATTTTGATAGGGACTGATAAACAGCGACGACGTAAACGCGTCAAAGCCGCCGTCCCTGGCCGCGCGCGCCGTTTCAAACAGGCGCATCTCGTAGCACCTGACGCAGCGGCCCGCGATATCGTCCGCCACCGCGCGCACAAACGGGCGAAGGCCATAGTCGTCGCGCACCAGAAGCGGCAGCGCAATCGTCTTTGCATACTCCTGCAGGCAGTTGCGCCGGGCGCGGTATTCGGTAAAGGGATGGATGTTGGGGTTATACCAGTAGCCGGTGAGCGCGACCCCGTCGGCGCGCAGCGCATCGATCGGCATGTTCGCGCACGGCGCGCAGCAGATGTGCATCAGGAGCTTCATGCGCCGGCCTCCTTTCTGTCCTTGCCAAAGCCGCGAACCAGAATTCGGGCTTTTCTGAGCATTAGTGTATCATATTTTTCCCCTGCTGTACAGAATGGAAAAATTGGGATACAAAGTTCGGCGAAATTGAACATGGACACGGGCAGCGGAACGTGATATAATTTTGTCTAATATCAGTCAGAAGCAAAACTGAACGCAAAACGCAGAAAGGATGATTGTCATGGCAGCACCCACCGAGAGCTATGCAGGCAAGATCCAGCGGAAACTACTGAAAAAGCAGCGCGTCATCGAGGCGGCCTCCGGCCGGCAGAAGGCCGATCTTGTCTTGAAGAATGCAACCTATGTCTGTGTGTTTTCCAACCAGCTGCGCACGTGCGACATCGCCGTGGCAAACGGCCTGATCGTGGGCCTTGGCGAATATGACGGCGCGCGCGAGATCGATATGACCGGCAAGATCGTCTGTCCCGGCTTCATCGACGCACATATCCATCTCGAGTCCAGCCTTGTTTCCCCGCGTGAATTTGCCCGCGCGACGCTGCCGCACGGCACCACCACCGTCATCACCGACCCGCACGAGATCACCAACGTCATGGGCACCGACGGCATCGACTACATGTTCCAGGCCACCGAGGGCCTTCCCATCGACGTGCGCTTCATGCTGCCGTCGTGCGTACCGGCTACGCCGATGGACGAATCGGGCGCAAATCTCGACTACCGCGCCATCGACTCGTTCTACGACTATCCGCGCGTACAGGGCCTGGCCGAGATGATGAACGCCTACGGCATCATCCACAACGACGCCGAGGTTGTCTCGAAGATCGTCGCCTCGCAGGCGCACCATAAGAAGATTGACGGCCACGCGCCCGGCCTTGTGGGCAAGGATCTGGATGCCTACGTGGCCGCGGGCGTGTATTCCGACCACGAGTGCTCAACGAAAGAGGACGCTCTGGAGAAGCTCTACCGAGGGCAGTTCATCATGGTGCGCGAGGGCACGGCCGCGCGCAACCTTGAGGCGCTTGCGCCGCTGCTCACGCCGCAGTATGCCGAGCGCTGCATGTTCTGCACCGACGACAAGCACCCGTCGGATTTGCTCGAAAAGGGCCACATCGACTATATTGTCAAGCAGGCCATCAACGTCTACGGCGTCGACCCCATCGTGGCCGTCAAGGTCGCGTGCCACCACGCCGCGCGCTACTTCCTGCTCAATAACCGCGGCGCCATCGCGCCGGGCTATCTGGCTGACTTCGCCGTCATCGACAACTTCAAGGACTTCAACGTCGAAATGGTGTTCAAAAAGGGTGAGCTGTACTACGACCACGGCGAACTCAAGGACTTCGCAGCGCCGCAGATCGAGGAATATCTCGACCAGCGCGCGCACGACACGTTCCATGTGCGCCATCTGGTGGAGGACGACTTCCGCGACCAGCGCCAGCGCGGCGTCATCGGCATGGTGCCCGGCGAGATTGTCACGACCGACAACGGCTACGCCGACCACGTCGATCTGGAGAAGGACATCCTGAAGATTGCCGTCATCGAGCGCCATAAGAACACGAACCACATCGGCCTCGGCTATATCCAGGGCTACGGGCTCAAATCCGGCGCGGTGGCGACGAGCATCTCGCACGACTCGCACAATATCATCGTCGTCGGCACAAACTCGCGCGACATGGCCTTCGCCGCCAACCGGATCGCAGAAAACCACGGCGGCATCGTGGTTGTGGAGAACGAGCAGGTCCGGGGCGAGGTCGTGCTCGAAATCGCGGGCATCATGAGCGACCGGCCGCTGCTGGACGTCAACCGTGAGCTGGAAGCCGCCAAGGACGCGGCGTTCCGGCTCGGCGTAAGCCGCGGGATCGACCCGTTTATGACGCTCAGCTTCATGGCGCTGCCCGTCATCCCCAGCCTTCGCATCACCACGCGCGGTGTTATCGACGTCATCACCCAGCAGTACATCTGATCCGAATTTGACACGGCGGGCAGGATGTGCGCGTATTTGCAGCATTCCCCTGAAAAAGCAGCCGTTTCCAAACTCCATTTGCGTCTTTCATTGGCATGTCCATCCACGGCAAGCCCATACCCTCCTTGCGCCAATACCAAAGCTTGGGCAGCACCGCGCAATTGCGCGGTGTTGCCCTTGATTTCCCATTTTGGGTTTGCTAGAATGAAGACAATCGCCCAGCCCATGCCCACCGGGCGGCAGGCGGCGAACGCGGAATACCGAATGAACTCCAGAGCATCCGGCGCGGCCCTTGTATTCACGGTGGCCTTCGTCCTGTGTCCGCCTGAAGTCCACCCGGAACCCCGGCAATGGAGGGCTATTATGATCCACGAAAAGTCATTCTACCGCTTGTTCTGGAGTCTGGCCGGCACGCTGATTCTGGAACAGGCCGTCATCCTCAGTGTCAATCTGGCCGACAACGTGATGATCGGCAGCTATTCTGAGACGGCCCTTGCTGGTGTGGCGGCTGTTAACATGATCCAGTTTGTCGTTCAGCAGATCGTTTACGGATTGAACAACGGCATGATCGTTCTGTCCAGTCAGTACTGGGGGCAGAAGCGGCTGGAGCCAATCCGCGCGCTGAGCGCCATCGGCCTGTTGCTGGAGATCCTGTTCGCCGTGGGCATGTTCGTTCTTGCAACGCTGTGCCCACAATGGTTGGTGCGCCTGTTCGTAGACGACGAGGCCATTATTGCCGAGGGTGTGCGCTATCTTCGGATCATCCGTTTCACCTATCTGTTTTTTGCCATGACGACAATCCTGCTCGGCGCAATGCGAAGCGTGGAAACGGTTCGCCTGGCACTGGTTGTTTCCTCTGTCTCTCTGGTGGTCAACTGCAGCATGAATTTCCTGCTGATCCCCGGCCGTTTCGGCCTTCCCGAGCTGGGCGTCCGCGGTGCTGCCATCGGCACGCTGACTGCCCGCATTTTGGAGTTTGTTCTGGTTTGTGTCTATGTCTTCCGGTTCGACAAAAAGCTGCGTCTGCGGCTGGGAGATCTGCTGCATCTCGACCGGACGCTTTTGAAAGACTTCCTCCGGGTGGATTATCCCATTCTGGTACAGGCTGTCATCTGGGGCGTCTCCAATGCCATGCAGACCGCCTTCCTGGGTCACATGGCGGCAAGCGCCATGACGGCCTATTCCATCTCTTCAACGGTATTTCTGCTCCTGAAAGTTACCTCTGTCGGTGCCTGCACAGCCGCTTCCATCCTGGTGGGCAAGCAGATTGGTCAGGGCGATGGCGCGCGGCTGCGGTCGATGGTGCGGACCATGCAGGTTATGTTCCTGTGCATCGGCCTGTGTCTTGCCGCGGCGCTGTTTATCATCCGCCTGCCGCTTTTGAGTATGTACCAGATCTCTGACGAGACGTATCAGCTTGCCAGCACATTCATTCTGATCCAGTGCGTGGTGCTCTTCACCATGTCCTATCAAATGCCGGTGAACGCCGGGATCCTGCGGGGCGGCGGAGATACCCGTTACGGAATGATTCTGGATCTGATTTCCATCTGGGGCATTGTGCTGCCAGTGAGCTATCTGGCCGCGTTCAACTGGAATTGGCCTCCGGTCGCGGTCGTGATCTGCCTCAACGCAGATCAGGTATTCAAATGCGTCCCGGCAGCCATCCGCGTCAACCGCTTCCACTGGATCAATAATCTGACGCGAAAAGACAGTGCCGCTCCACAGCGGGCGCGCTGACGCCAGGAAACAGAATCCATACGGCTTACAAATAAAGTATGGCCTGCGTGCGTACAAGCGCAGGCCATACTTTTTGTTTATGCTCAGTGTTCGGCGTCATACGTCTTTTTCAGGCATCGCCGCGCAATTCGGGGTGCCGCTGCGGATGCTGCTGTCGAAGAGCGCTGAGTATCAGCGAGAAACGCTCCTGCGTTCATGTTTGAGCCGGCGGCTGCACAGATGCAGCCGCCGGCTCGTCGTCGGTTCATGAAAGTGTTACCCAAATGTTTCCCTCGCGGTTCGATTTCAGGCAGGCGTGGATAAACTTCACGCCCTGCAGTCCGTCATATCCTGTGGGATAGTCGATCCTGTCCGGGGTAAACGTCCCGTCCTGCTTCGCGCGGATGCAGTCGATGAACGAACGGTACAGATTCGCCATTGCCTCCAGATACCCCTCGGGATGCCCAGCCGGAAGTCGGCCGTATCGGGCAGCCTTCGGACGGATTGCGCCGTTGCCGCGGTGCAGTTCGCGCGGCACACCGTCTGCAAAGATGACGGTGAGCTTCTCGGGCTCCTCCTGGAACCACTGAAGCGAGCCGTTTTCACAGTAGATGCGTACACGCAAGCTGTTGTCGTGGCCGATGGCGAACTGGCTGGTCCAATATACACCGGTCGCACCGCCCTCGTATTCCAGCATCACGACGTCGTTGTCGTCAAGCACACGGCCGGGCACCACAACGTCCATCTTGGCCAGCACGCGCCGGATCTTCAGACCTGTCATCATCGATACCGCGTTTTCCACATGCGTACCAAGGTCGCCCAGACAGTTGACGCCGCCGGACTGGGCCGGATCGCAGCGCCACTGCCCCTGCTTTCCGCCCCAGTCGTCCGCATGAGCCAGCCACCCCTGCGGGAACTCAGCCATGACAGTGCGGATTGCGCCCAGCTCACCCGAAGAAAGCACGTCGCGTACATGCTTTGCCGTGACATGCCCCATATAGGTATACGTAACCATGAACAGCAGGCCCTTTTTGTCGGCCAGCGCGCACAGTTCCTCGGCCTGCTCGACCGTGAGGCATAACGGCTTGTCGCACGAGACATGAATCCCTGCCGTCAGAAATGCTTTGCAGATCGGATAATGACTGACATTCGGCGTGACAACAACAGCGAAATCAATGCCGTCGCCGCGTGCGGCCTCCGCTTTTGCCATTTCATCATAGGTTGTGTAGCAGCGATCCGGAGAGATGCCCAGCTCCTGCCCGGTCTGCCGGCACTTTTCCGGCGTTCTGGAAAAGCAGCCCGCACACAGCACCGCCTGTCCGTCAAGGTTGATGGCGCGCCGGTGCGCGTCGCCGATGAATGATCCGGGTCCGCCGCCGATCATGCCATAGTTGAGCTTTTTCATGCAGTTTATCCTTTTTCGTTACCGGCAGACGTCCAACCGCTCAGCAGACGCCCATCAGAAGCTCCATGACGTACATCTCGAGCTTTTCATAGTTGCGCTCGGCAATGCACTGGGCCTGGAAGGCGCGGTCAAACTTGTCGACCTTCTCCTCCAGCATGAGCGCGATCTTCATCGAGTTCTGGATGTGACGGTACTGATCCTCCGGCTTCTGCGTGCGCATCGCCTTGACGTCAAGACCCACCATCTCGCCGTTGGCGCCGTAGTTGTGGTCGCACAGAACCTTGATCTGGTTGAAGGCGCCGCGCAGCGACTCCACGCCGAAGCTCTTGTCCTGGTCGTAGCGGCAGCCGTTCTGGTCGTTCAGGTGCACCGAGCCCAGCTTGCCGAACTTCAGCGCAAACGCCATCTCGTTGGCGGGATCGAGACCGGCGAGGATGGCATGGGCGGATTCCAGAACTGCGCCGACACGCTTCGGGTCCTTGGAAGCAGCGGAGACCGCCATGACGTGGCCGATGGTGCCGCAGTAGCTGCGGTCGATGGGCTCATTGGGCTTGGACTCGATCAGGACCTTGATCTTGTCATCATACGTCAGCATATCGTCGATGGAATCGATCAGCTGGCCGATCTTCTCAACAGGGTCCTTCGACTCGGCGCAGAGGGTGCCTTCACGCGCCAGCCACAAAACGATGTTCTTGGCGCCCAGCGCGTTGGCGATATCGATCGAGCGCTTGGCTCTCCACATGGCAAACTCATAGTCTTCCTTCGAGTTGGACGTAAAGCCGCCGTCGGTCGTATGCGGGTCCATCCACAGACGCGGCGCCACGAATTCGGCCACCAGACCGTACTTGTCCAAAGTCGCCTTCACGTCCTTGGCATAGTCGATGATCTGCTTTTCCGTCATGTTGTTCATGTCGGGCACAGCGTCGTCGTCATGGAACTGCACGCCGGACAGACCGATCTCGGCAAACTTCTTGAACTTCTCTTCCAGATCAACGGTGGGACGAACGCCCGGGCCGAAGGCCTCTACGCCTTCATTGACATTCCACGGGCCTGCAGTAAACTTGAATCTCGACATAATTCTTTCCTCCATTTTATAAATTGTTGTACAGCCCCTCAAGGGTCTGCAAATTCTGAATGGTGTGTGACAGGGGCATCCGCTCGCTGCTCTGTCCCAGAACTGCGCGGCTGAACGCCTCAGCTTCCAACTGATAGGGATTTGCGCTGACTGTTTGGATGACTTCCGTCTTTCCGTCCACAGTCAGATACATAGGCCCGCCGGTTCCTTCAAACAGGTTCGGAATCATCAGCGTTCCCTTTTGTCCGGCCAGCAGCACCCGCTGCTCAGATGCGGCGTCAAACCAGCACTGCAGCGAGCCCACAACACCGTTTTCATACTTCAGCCAGGCGGCTGCGTTCCAGTCCACGCCGCCTTTCATCCGGGCGACGGCGCTGCACGCGGTGGGCTTTACTCCCTGCTGTGCCATGACGGCGTTCATGCAGTCAACGACGTAGCAGCCCACATCATAGATGCTGCCGCCGCCGAGTTCTGCCTCCTCTCTGGCCGGGCTGGCCCAGTCAAGCGTATAGCCGTGGCAGCCATACATCGCCGCAATCGGACCAATCGTTCCGTCGCTGACAATCTGCATCATTTTGCGGAACGGTTCGCCGTAGCGGTACATAAACGCTTCCATAAGCAAGACTCCGTTATCCTCGGCTGCGCGAAGCATCCGCTCACCTGCCGCCGCGGTACAGGCCATCGGCTTTTCGCACAGAACATGCTTGCCGCAGCGCATGGCTTCAATACTCCACTTTTCATGCAGCGCATTGGGTACGGGCACATAGACGGCATCGACGTCGGGATCATGCAGCAGCGCCTCATAGCTGTCGTAATGCTTTGCGTGCGGCGCGATGCTGGCAGGCACGGCAGTTCTTGACGCCACCGCCGTCACCTGACACAGATCTGAGGCTTCCATGGCCGGAATCATAAAATCGCGGGCAATCATGGCATTACCCAGAATGCCCCAGCGAACCACGTCACTCATGTAGTCCCCTCCTGCTCAAAGCGTTTCGTAGGTTTCCCGTACATAAGCGCACAGGTGCGCGACCGCCGCCTGCACATATTTTTTTCCCAGCTCATACGTTGCATCGCGCGGATCATGGACCACGCAGTCGTCCTCCGAACGCTGGCCGGCAAAGACAAAGTCATCTGCGATGCCGTAATCGGTGTACTTGAGTCCCTCGCTGCGCGGCGGCAACGCCGACAGATCGACATGCTCCCCCTCGAGATAGCACATGGTGGCCGTCTCGACCAGCGTGCCGTGGCCGTAGTCGGGCGCAGGCTCGCCGTCTGGCCGGATATCCGGCATCTGCACAATCACGCGGCTCGGCGTCTCGTTGGAAAACTCCACCGCCAGCCGTTCGAGCGAGCTCTTCTGTCCCCACGCGCCGTGGCCGTTGACAATGACGATAAGCTTGTAGCCCTGCTGCACCAGCAGCCGCAGCTGCTCGCGCACCATGAGCGCAAACAGTTCCTCGCGCGCATAGAAGCTCTTCATGCAGTTCTTCGGCACGTCCATGCCGAGCACATACATGTCCTCCGGATGCTCAAAGCCCTTGGCTGCGAGGATGTCCGCGGGACGCTCGCGCTCGGTGCCGAAGAACAGCGTCGGCATCACCACGCCGCCCGTCTGCAGGGCCGCCCGGCGCGCAACCTCCTGCGCCATCAAGGGGTCGGTGCCGTATGGCATAGCCGGGCCATGCCACTCCAGCGGCCCCACCGGCAGATAGACGATCGAGCAGCGCTCGCGTTCGGCCACGATCTCCTGCGGCCGCAGAAATTCCATCTGAACGGTACGCATTTGCTTCTCCTTACATCAGCGCGCTTTCTTCCTTGCGCGTCCAGCCGCCGTCACCCATATAGCCTGCGGGCAGCGCGGCGGGGATCTCAAACGTGGACTCCATGTTGTAGATCCTGCCGTTCTGGGCGCTCGTCATAATGCCATGCATCAGCTCGAAGACGTGATAGGCCATCTCCTTGCTCGCGCGGTGGTTGCGTCCGGCCACGATCGACCACGCCATCTCTGCCGCGCCAAGGCCGCGCGAATTCCCGCAGTAGCCGTGCGTCAGCGGGAACGCGATCTTTTCGCCCATCGTCTTCTGCAGATACACCGTGCCGCCGAATTCGTTGGGATTGCCCATGTAGACGATGCCCTCGGTGCCGTAGATCTCCAGACCATACGTCTCGTCGAGGATACAGTCGGAATTCATGTGTAGCGTGCCCAGCACGCCGGATTCATACTGCATGCTCGCGGCGATGACGTTCGGCACCTCGATGGTATACTTCTCGCCATAACCGGGCGCGCCGATGCGCGTGTTCACGCGTTCCGGCTCGTGGATGTTGGTAAACGCCGTTACGGCCTTCACCGGACCGAGGATGGCAGCCAGCGCCGTGAGATAATATCCGCCCATGTCGAAGCCGATGCCCGCACCCTTGCGCACCAGATGCGTCAAAAACTCTCCGTAAATGGCGTAGTTGCGGCTGATGGACGCGCGGCAGGAGATGGGCGTGCCGATCAGACCGGAATCGACAATGTACTTGGCTGTCTGCACGCTCGCGCCGAGGAACGTGTCCGGCGCCACGCCCAGATGCAGCCCCTTCTCGTTCGCGATCTGCACCAGCTCCTTGCCCTGCCACAGTTCGACCGCGATCATCTTCTCGGAGAACACGTGCTTGCCGGCAAGCAGGCACTGCTTGATGATGGGATAGTGGGCCGCCGGTGTGGTCAGGTTGATAACCATCGTGATCTCCGGGTCTGCACAGATCTCGTCGAGCGTCATGGCCTTGATGCCGAACTTCTCGGCACTTGCCTGCATGCGATCGACCATCAGGTCGCTGCACGCAACCAGCTCCAGAATCTGGAACTTGCCGGACATGATGTTCGTCATGTAAATATCACTGATGCTGCCGCAGCCAACGATAGCGACTTTTACTTTCTGCATGATACCCTCCTGCTGTTACAGCGAGGCGATGATCTCACGGATATTCTTCGCAACAGCCATGATTTCTTCCTCGCTGGAATTGATGTTGATGCCGGTGCCGGAGCCGAGGCCCTTATCGACAACGCCGATGGAGATGTTCACCGCGCGCTCGAGAATATCATCTGTCGCGGGCAGCATATGCTTGGCGTACGTTCTGTCGCACTGATGGAACGGATGCGCGTCTGTCCAGGTCTTCTTCTCCAGAATCTGCTCCATGTTGTTGTAGACGTGCCAGCCGGAACGGGCAATCGGCGCGGTGCCGGCCTTTTCGCAGAACTTCGCGGCCATCTCCTGGGTATCAAACAGCAATGTCAGCAGCGTCGCGCACTCACCCGGATCATTGATGCGGCGGAAGCCCAGACCGGGGATGTCCTGCAGCTGGCTCTTGAGCAGCGCCTTCTTCTCGCGCAGCGTTTCCAGAATGCCATCCAGCTTTCTGCCCTGTGCAACTGCGACAGCGCCGGACAGTTCGTTCATGCGCATGTTCATGCCGACGATCGAGCGGTTGCCGACCTCGACGCCCATACGGCTGGGCTTGTGGCCCTGATCGTGGAAGCCGAAGCCGCGCTCGTACAGATCATCATCCGACGTGCCGACAAAGCCGCCGTCACCGGTGGTGATGGTCTTGAACACGTTCAGAGAGTACGCACCCATCGTGCCGATGGTACCCACGCGCTTGCCCTTGTAGCTTGCGCCGACCGCCTGGCAGCAGTCTTCAATGACATACAGGTTGTGCTTGTTTGCAATGGCCATGATCGCGTCCATGTCGCAGGGGTTGCCCAGCATATGGACCGGCATGATCGCCTTCGTCTTCGGGGTGATCAGCGCTTCGATCTTTGTGGGGTCGATGGTCAAAGACTCGTCGATCTCCGCCAGCACCGGAACCGCGTTCATCATCGCGATCGTCGAGATGGACGCGATAAAGGTATAGCCGGGAACGATGACTTCGTCGCCCATGCCGATGCCCAGCGCCGCAAGGCAGCACATGAGCGAGCCCGTTCCGGAGCTCGTAGCAAAGACGTGCTTGTGCCCCAGCCGCTCGGCCATCTCTTTTTCAAACGTTGCCACCTTCGCCTGGAAGCCGTCCACGCCCGGTGTGCCGTAGCGGAACAGCGCGTGTGCGTTGATGACGTCCATCAATTCCTTCTTTTCTTCTTCTCCGAATACATAAGATCCAGGTCCGCCTGCCATTGTTAAATCCTCCTCAAAGACTTGTTGTAGGTTGTTTTGTTGATTCTTGCCGCTCAGGGAAGAACGCGCTCGGTCATTCTTGTTCTGTAGCCATCCAGCGCGCGGACGAAGCCCTCCGCATACTTGCAGCCTGCCTGCATCCCGCGGAATTCCGATGTAATGCGGATGGTGTCGAAGAAGCGATCCAAATCGCCGTTCAGCGAGGCATAGTTGTCCACCATCCACTGCCTCTGACTTTCCATGCAGCCGAGCATCTTCATCTTCGTCTCGTAGAAATCCGTAATATCCACATAGTCCGTCGGCACAAAGCCCATCGACATCGCCGGCTCAAAATACCAGATCGAAGGAATCACGTCATAGGGTTCTTCCTCGGTCTCGAGTTTTGCAATGGGAATCATGACCGCAATGTCGTTGATGATTTTGCTGGTCAGCTCATGATCGGGATTATAGTCGTGCGGGTTATGGGTAAAGATCACATCGGCCTTGCAATGGCGCACCAGATTGATGAATGCCATGCGCACGTCAAGCGTTTCGTAGAACAGCTCGTCGTCATAGTCCAGACAGATATACTCCGCACCAATGATCGCAGCAGAGTTTGCCGCCTCCTGCTTGCGCACGCGGGCGATCTCCTCCTTGCTGAGCGTTGCTGAACCGATGTTGCCGTTTGTCGCAGTGGCAATAAAAACTTTATGCCCCTGAGACGCATACTTTGCCAGAGTTCCTGCGCACATGGTCTCGACATCGTCGGGATGCGCACCAACTGCGAGAATGTTCATAAACTCTTCCTTTCTGCACACTATATGTGATGCAATCAGTGTTTCTTTCTGTCAGCCTGCATCATAACAGCGATAAACAGGATCGCGCCGATGGCAATATACTGATAGAAATCCGGCAGACCGCACATGATGAGGCCGTTTTTCACAACGTAGATAATACATACGCCCACAAACGTCAAGCCAAGGTTGCCCTTGCCGCCGGCCAGCGAAGTGCCGCCGACGATGGTTGCCGCGATGGCCTCCATGACGATTGTCTCACCCAAAAACGCCGGCGCCGATCCGATGCGGCTGGCGTAGAGCATTCCTGCAAACGCCGCGAGTACGTCGCAGAGCAGGAACACAAATACCTGAACCAAATGCAGATTGATACCGCAAATCTTCGCGCACTTGGCGTTGCTGCCGACCAGATAAATGCTGCGGCCCAGCTTGCGGTACTTCAAAAACAGCGCTACAAGAGCATAGACGATAATCAGCACCAGAATCGGGAACTGCAGGAAATTCAAAATCTTCATCTGGCCCCATTTTGTGTAGGCGCTGTAGTCTGCGCCAAACAGCGAAATGGGGAAACCATCCGTAAAAACATAGATGATGCCGCGGTAAATTTCCTGCATAGCATAAGTGGTGATAAACGCATTCAGTCCCAGATACGACACGCACATACCCGCAAGAAGTCCGCATATCAGGCCGACTGCAAGGCCCGCCAGAAGCGCCAGCACAACACTGCCATTGGCATGCATCACAGAGGCAGCGGCAAGACCGCCCATGGCGGCTACCATGCCGGCAGACATGTCAAAATAGCCAGACATAATTGCCGCGCACTCGCCAATGGCAATCAAGCCTACAGGTACCGCGGTTAAAAGCACGCTGTGCAGGTTGGCAAAGGACAGAAAACTTGAGTTGATTGCCGTAAAAATCAAAATCACAACAACCAGTGTCAGTATAATAATGGCCGGCTGGATCTGCTCGCGGGAAAGCGTTTTCAGCGATTTTCCTTTATTAAGAGTCATAGTATACTACCTTCCTTTCTCCGCGTGCGCATTATTTCGGCCGGTCAGTCTGAACAACAATTGCCAGCACCAGCACAACACCGGTAACGATATGCTGATAGAATGCAGGCACCGCGATCATATTCAGACCGTTCTGCAGGCAGACAACAAACATCACACCGACAAAAGTCATGGCCACATTTGTCTTGCCGCCAGTCATGGCAGTACCGCCAATCACAGCGCCAGCGATGGCCTGCATGGCATAAAGATCGCCAATGATGGGCTGGCCGGAACCGGAACGCGAAGCAAACAGTGCGCCTGCCAGTGCAGACAGAAAACCGGAAAGCGTAAAAACAAATACCCGGCACAGATTGACGCGGATGCCAACGTTTCTGGCAGCCTCCTCATTGCCGCCAACCACGAACAGATCACGCCCAAGCTTCGTGTATTTAAAGACAAAATACAGTATGACATATGCGGCAAGCATGATGATGACCGCCCATGTAATTGGCGTGCCGAAGAGCTTATGCTGGCCGAGGTACTTGAACGACGCAAAGGTCGTCATGCGGATTGCTTCGCCGTTGGTCAGAATGTAGATGACGCCCTTCCATATCTGGAACAGTGCATAGGTCGCCATCCAGGGCGGCATCTTCAGATATGCGATGGACAGGCCCGCAATCAATCCCGAAACGAGGCCGAACAGAAGCGCCAATGCAAAGGCAGCGTAGGTCGGTACGCCATATTTTGACAGCAGCATCGTCCATAACACACCGCCCAGCGAAGCGACCATTCCCGGCGCCATATCGAACGCGCCGATAAGCAGGCACGAGCTTTCAGCCAGACCGATCAGCCCCAGCGGCACCGCCGCTACCAGCAGCGCAGCAAGGTTTGCCGGCTTGAGGAAATACGGTGATTTGATGCCGAAAAACAGCATGACTACTAGCAACGCCAGAACAATAATAATATTCTGCCGCGTGTCACGGGTGATGCGCCGTTTGATCTTCAGCACTTTATTATTTTCAGACATATTGACTCCCCTCTCGGATGGTATGAATCGCCCTCATGGCATACGGCTCACGACGAGAATGCATAGTGGATTACATCTTCCTCACTCAGGTTCTTGTTCTCCAACTCGGCCGTGATCTTTCCTTCGCACATGACAACTATGCGGTCGCTGACGCCCAGGATCTCGGGCAATTCGCTTGAAACCATGATAATAGCCTTGCCCTGTTCAGCAAGCTGGTGCAGCGACTGATATACCTCCGCTTTTGCGCCCACGTCAATGCCGCGCGTCGGCTCGTCAACGATTAACACATCACAGTCGGCCATGACCCATTTGGCCAGAACCACCTTCTGCTGGTTGCCGCCGGACAGGCCGCCGGCCTTCATGTTATAGCCCGTTGCCTTGACTCGGAAAATCTGCATGCACTTCGCCGCGTACTCATTTTCCTTTTTCATATTCAGGTTACCACCCCAGCCGGTGATGGCTTTGAGGTTTGTCATGCTGAGATTCCATTTCAAACTCGAGCCCAGCATCAAACCCTCTTCGCGGCGGTTCTCCGTCACAAAGCCGATTCCTGCGCGAATTGCCTGGCGGGGTGACTTGATCACGGCTTTCTTTCCACCAATCTCCACCTCGCCGGAGTCCTTGGGATCGACGCCGAACAGGCCACGGACGAACTCCGTGCGTCCTGCGCCGACAAGACCGTACATACCCAGAATCTCGCCCTTATGTACCTCGATTGAGACGTCCTGATAGAATTTGCCGTGGCTGAAGTTTGTTGCTTTCAGCGCGATAGCATCCTGTACGTCGCTGACCTCCTTCTTCTGGCCGAACAGATTTAGATTATCTTGCTGCGCTGAAGGAAGCAAATCAGGTCTGCAATCCGACATGGCTGTTTACCACGGCAGCTGTGGAGGTGTCCTCCGAAGCTGAGATCGGTCAATTCCTGCGTTCGATCACACTGCCGACAGCATTTTTCTGTGCAGGCGACTCATATGCCATCGACACGATCCGTTCCGCAAAAGCAATGGGGCTGCGGATCCCGGAGGATCTCTCCATCATCGGACTGGATGATTTACTGGTATCGCGTTATCTTGATCCGCCGCTTACCAGCTTGAGCTTCGATAAGGAGGGTATGGGCTCCAAGGCCACTGAACTGCTCTATCAGATCATTCAGCAGCAGCCATTTGAGACCATCAATCTGTTCCCCACGTTTGTTGTTCCCCGCGGCTCCGTCAAACAGATGCCAGTCATAGCGGACAATGGTTGAACGGAAATACATTATTGTTGTTCTGAATCTCTAAGGCACCACCGCACAATCCGGCAAGAGAATCCGGCGAGATATTCTGGCACAAGACAACGTTTGAAAAACGCAGCAATACTGGATGTATTTCAAGTTTTTCAAACGGCAATATTGGGACAAAAGATCCGCCGAAGACCGCAGACGCAACTGCGCGGTGTTGCCTTAGAAAAACCAACGCTTCTCCCGCGGGCAGGATGTGCGCGCATTTGCATAATTCCCCTGAAAAAGCAGACAATACTCACGCAAACAAAAAGCAGGTTAGGAGACTGATATATGAAAGCTACCGGTATTGTCAGACGCATTGACGACCTTGGCCGCGTCGTTATCCCCAAAGAAATCCGCCGCACCCTGCGTATCCGCGAGGGTGACCCGTTGGAAATCTATACGGAGAAGGACGGCGAGGTCATTTTCAAAAAATACTCGCCCATGGGCGACCTCACGGATTTTGCCGCACAGATCTGCGACTCCATCGGCAAGAACACCGGCCACATCGCCGTCGTCTGCGACCGCGACAGTGTGATCGCCGCCTTCGGTGCGCCGAAACGCGAACTGTTGGAAAAGCGCTGCTCGCCCGCGCTGGAGCAGCTGATGGAATCGCGCAAGAGCTACCGCTGGGACACGGGCGAGCAGCCGATGCGCGTGAGCGAGAGCGTTGAGCGCTACCATCTGGGCGTCAGCGCCCCCATCCTCGCCGAGGGCGATCTGATGGGCTGCGTGGCGCTGCTGCTCGAGCAGAACGAGCAGCCACTCACCGACTCCGAGCTCAAGCTGGTGCAGACCGTCGCCGGCTTCCTCGGCCGGCAGATGGAAAACTGACCGCCCCGGCAATGGCTGCACCTGGTGCAGCCATTTTCTTATTTTCCCCCCTGCGCAAAAAAGTATAGCTTAATTTGCGTTTTTCTGTTATACTATCTAATTAGGGAAAATGGCGGCGCAGATGATCCGTCCGGATATGCCGCGGTGAAAAGGAG
This sequence comes from Clostridiales bacterium, assembly GCA_004555655.1. Lineage (GTDB taxonomy): Bacteria > Bacillota > Clostridia > Oscillospirales > Oscillospiraceae > CAG-170. Next base: position 2,986 of record SFHJ01000030.1, on the reverse strand, counting down.
CGGTTTATGGAGTTTGTCGGATTTCTGGGCAATGACGCGCTGAAGGCGCGGCTTTCTGCCGCGGACGCGCGCGGCAAGCTCAGCCACTGTTATCTCATCAGCGGCCCCGAGGGCTCCGGAAAGCACACGCTTGCGCGCATCCTGGCCGCGGCGATGCAGTGCACACACCCGGCGCGCAGACCCTGCGGCGTATGCCCTGCATGCCGCAAGGTGTTCTCCGCGCAGCACCCGGACGTCATCACCGTCCGCGACCCTGAGCACAAGCAGCTCGCCGTGGACGTGGTGCGTGCGGCGCGCGCAGACGTCTTCATCCGCCCGAATGAGGGCCGCCGCAAAATCTACATCTTCGACCAGCCGATGGCGCCCGTGGCGCAGAACGCGCTGCTGAAAATCCTCGAAGAACCGCCCGGCTACGCCGCGTTTCTGCTGCTCTATCCCAGCGCCGACGCGCTGCTGGCCACAATCCGCAGCCGCTGCGCCGAGCTTGCGCTTGCGCCGGTCACGGGGGCAGAGGCGTTGGCTTTTCTCAAAACGCAGTTCCCCGACTCGCCCGACGAGGCGCTCACAGCGGCGCTTTCACGCGCGGGCGGCTGGCTGGGGCAGGCCGCGGCGCACGTCAGGGACGAGGCGTTCGGCCCTGCGGCGGCGCAGTTTGCCGCGTGCTTTGCCGCGCGCGACGCCATGGCGCTTCTGGAGCTGCTTATCCCGATGGAAAAATACAAGCGCGAGCAGCTTCTGCCCATCCTGGAGCAGCTGCGGCAGCTTCTCTGCCGTGCGCTGGCCGCGAAAAACGGCGCTGAGGCCGCGCGCGCACCCTTCGATGCGATCTGCCGCGCGCGCACGGGCGCGGAGATTTTGTCCGCGGTACAGGCGCTGCAGCGCGCCGAGGACGATCTGAACGCCAACGTGGGCGTGGGCGCGGTGGTCGGCTGGCTGGCCGTGCGTCTGCGATGAGCACATATTATCATGTTTTACCGCCGCATTTGCGGCAGATAGGAGTATACTATGGACGAAACCGATATCCGTACCGAACCGGCGGCGGGCGGCTGCGGCAGCTGCGCGCACGAGACCGCCACCGTGGTCGACGTACATTTCCGCAACAATGCAAAAATCTACTACTTTGACCCCGATACGCTGGCGCTGAACGCCGGCGACCATGTCATCATCGACACGGCGCGCGGCGACGAATACGGCGTATGCGCCTCCGGCTGCCATGAGGTGCCCATGTGCCAGATCGTGCCGCCGCTGCGCAAGGTGCTGCGGCTGGCAAACGAGCACGACGAGCGCGTGAACGAGGAGAACCAGCAGAAAGAAAAGCGCGCCTTTGAGGTCTGCCAGCAGAAAATCGCTGCGCACGGGCTGGACATGCAGCTTGTCTCGGCGGAATGCGCGTTCGACGGCAGCAAGCTTCTTTTCTTCTTCACGGCCGATGGGCGCGTGGACTTCCGCGAGCTTGTCAAGGACCTCGCGTCGGTCTTCCGCACGCGCATCGAGCTGCGCCAGATCGGCGTGCGCGACAAGGCAAAGATGGTGGGCGGTCTCGGCGTATGCGGCCGGCCGTTCTGCTGCAAGGAGTTCCTTGACGATTTCCAGCCGGTGTCGATCAAGATGGCCAAGACACAGAATCTCAGCCTGAACCCGACGAAGATTTCCGGCACCTGCGGCAGACTCATGTGCTGCCTCAAGTATGAGCAGGAGGCGTATGAGGACCTGCTCAAGACTGCGCCCAAGAATGAATCCTTTGTCGACACGCCCGACGGCCGCGGCACCGTGACAGAGGTGAACCTGCTGCGCCAGAGCGTGAAGGTGCGCATGGAGGACCACCCCGAGACGATCGGCTGCTACAACAACTGCGACATCTGCGTGCTGCGCAGCGGCAAGGCGCGCAAAAATGACCCGCCCATCCCCAGGGATCTCGCGCCCATCTCGTCGCAGCCGCGCAAGAAGCCGAAGGAGGACTTCTTTGATGCACTGCCCGACGTCATCTATCCCGACGCGGTGGCCGTGATCAACGAGCCGGAGCAGACGCCCGCGCTGCAGGCGGACGTACCTGCCGAGCCTGCCGCGTCCAGAATGGGCCGGCGCCGCCGCCGCGGAAGAGGCCACGGCAAGGGTGAATCGGGCGAGGCGCAGAACCTGCAGAGCGCCGCGCCTGCGCAGCCGAGGCCTGCCGAGCAGCCTGCGCCCAAGCCCAGGGCGGCGCGCCAGTCCAAACCGCAGCCCAAGCCCGAGGCGCAGCAGCCCGCACCCGAGGCCGGGGGACAGCCGAGGCCCCGCAAGCCGCGCAGAAGATACCGCAGCCACCGCGGCGGCGGCGCGCCGAAAGCGGAATAATTGACAACCCGTTCGAAAGAGATCTTTCGAACGGGTCTTTTTTGCAGGCGCATGGAAAATCCCCGGGGCCGAATGGGCGGGGGTCGTAAGAAAGTAATATTGTATTTTCTCAGGAACGGCGTGGCTTTGGTCACGCCGTTTCCTGTTTCAGCAGTTCTTCCACCGGGATGAAGCCCACAAGGTCATAGGAAATGCGGATGTTCTGCCGCCGCTTTCCGCTGTTCTTGTCCGGGGCTTCAATGTAGATCGCCTTGACAAGTTCCCGCAGAGCGTAAGGGGTAAGCTCGTCCAAATCCTCGTATTTGTGTACCCGTTGGATGAACTGTTCCAAATTCTCAATCTGTCGTTCCTGTATTTCGATTTCCTGCTGTAAGCTCTGGATTTCCACTTTGAGCTGCGTCTGCTCGTCCTCGTAAGTCCTGCTCATCATGGAAAACCGTTCATCCGTAATACGCCCAGCCACGTTGTCCTCATAGATACGGATAAACAGACAGTCAAGTTCCGTCAATCGCTTTTCGGCCTGTGCCAGCCGTTTTCTGTGTCCACGGATGGCTTCCTCGCTGGACAGCCGGAGCTTTTGCTCCATGACCTCCCGGAAGTGCTTCTCATACCGTGTCACATAGAAGATGACCGCTTTCATGTGCATCCAGAC
>SFHJ01000054.1 GCA_004555655.1 Clostridiales bacterium | reverse complement strand
CATTCTCCCGGCAGAACGCGCCCAGCGCGATATTTTTATCCAAGAAACCGGTGCGGCCAAGCACCTGAGCGGTCGAATTGGGGGAGATGACGACCAGCAACTGACTGCCGTAGCGCTCACACAGCGCCTGGTATTCCAGGAGCTTTTTCTTTGAAAAGTCTTCAAGACCCGGCATATCGTCCGCAACATCGTGCTTGAGCGGCGTAAAGCGCAGCGCGTCATAGCCGCGTCCATCCTTCATATAGCGCATGAACCCGCGGCCCTGATACTGCGTCACGCCTTCCAGCAGGCCGGACTCGGACAGAAATTCGTCGGGCGAGAACCAGAGCGAGAGGTTGCGCCGGATATCGTCCGGATTGCGGACCATGGAGCTCTTGAAGAGCAGCAGGCGATCTATATACCGGTGATCCTGCGAGCACAGGTCCAGATAGTAGCGCATGGCAATGAGCGGATGTGTGATCAGATGCGGAGAAAGGCGCATCTGTGTCTGGATGTCTTCCGTTGTCTTGGAGAAATTGTCGGATTCCAGCACAAGCGCGATGTATTTGGGCTGCTTATCCTGAAGCAGCAGCCGCGTGGTTGCCAGTGCGCCTTGCAGGCTCATATGGCCGATGGTCAGGCTATAGGTTTCCAGACCTGTTTTTTCCGTGATGATCTGCGGATTGAAATCGGCAAAGACGATGGAGGAACCTACCAGAGCCAAATCAAGCTGTTCGCTTTGGACAGCTTCACGAATGCTGTAATATGTCAGCGCATCGCTGCGCAGCAGAAGCAGGTTGGATGCTGTGAGCACGAGCACCGGGAGCAGGAAGAAGGACAAGAAGCGAATCCATTCGCGTTTTCTTTGTGGAGAAGGACCCATGACGACCTCCTGGGAGTCTTATCAGAACACGGCGTAGATGAAGCCGGTCATCGCGTCGGGCACATAGAAGAACATCGTGTAAAACAGCAGAATATACAGGAGCAGCCAGCGCCGGGGCAGGGAGAGCGTCATCAGCCATTTGCGCATGCTCACGCCGTGCTCCTGCATGACCGAAACGGTGACGAGGATGATGAGCGCGCCCAGGAGCACCGCGTAGTCGCCAAGGCTGACGCCCAGGGTGAGCAGCGTGCCGTCCATCAGCTGCGACAGCATCGGCGAGCACAGCGTCTTGCCCAGCATGGCAAACGCGTCGGTCAGATGCAGGCAGCGGTCAAAGTACCAGCCGATATTGACGATGACGAACGTGCGAATGATCCGAAAGACATAGAATCCGCGGCTTTTGACCAGCCTGGCATGTCTTTCGCCAAAGCGTCTGTACGCCGGCTCCAGAAGAGCGCTGGCGGCGAGAATCAGGCCGTTGTACAGGCCCCAGGCAACGTAATTGCCTGTCGCGCCGTGCCAGACGCCCACCAGCAGAAAGACGAGGATGTTGCCCAGCGCAGCAGGCAGCGCGCGCGCCACGTCGGCGCCGAAAGCTCTCCTGGCTGATTTGGCGAGCCTCTGCATGGGCCGGGTCAGCGCGAAGGGGTAGAACACATAGTCGCGCATCCACGCGCCCAGGCTGATGTGCCACCTGCGCCAGAAATCGGCGAGGGAGACGGAGAAGTACGGGCGCCTGAAGTTGGGCGCAAGGTGGATGCCCATGAGCTCCGCACCGCCGGTGACCAGATCGATGCCGCCGGAGAAGTCGGCGTACTGCTGCAGGGAATACATCAGCACGGCAACGACGATGACCGCGCCGCCGTAGGCCGTATGGTCAGCAAAAACTGCGTCGATGAGCGGAAAAGCGTGGTCAGCGATGACCTTCTTTTTGAAGAAGCCCCAGAGCATCAGGATGAGGCCGCTGCGGATGTTGGCCAGATCGAGCCGGTTGCCCGCAGTGAGCTGCGGCGCGAGCGCGTCATAGCGGCCGATTGGACCCTGAATGAGCTGCGGGAAAAAGGAGATAAACAGCGCAAACCTGAGGACATTGCACTCCGGCGGGTATTTGCCGTTGTACACGTCGATGAGATAGCCCATCGACTGGAAGGTATAAAAGGAAATGCCCAGCGGCACGAAGAGCCTGATGGACGGCGCGCCGCTTTTGCCCATCAGGCCGTACAGTCCGGAGAGCGCCGCCGACGGCGCGGAGGGGATGTATTTGAGCACCGCCAGCATGCCGAAATTGAGCAGCAGTGCGAAATAGAATAAGAGGCGCTGCCTCTTTCTCGCGGCGGTCTTGAGCCGCTTTTTTTCATCGCGCGCGAGCGCCTTGTTTTGCTGTAGCAGCGCCTTGTTCCTGTCGCCGATGCGCCCGATGGCCAGCGCGCAAAGCCAGGTGCTCAGCGTGGTGATGAGCATGAAAAGAAGCGCCTGTCTGCCGCCTGAGGCAAAGACCGCGTAGCTGAAAGCGAGCAGAACCAGCCACCTGAAGCGGATGGGGCACAGATAATACAGCACAGCGGCGGCGAAGATCTGATAGATGATCGCGTATGTGGACATGAACAGTACCTGCTTTTCTGAAGTGACATGAATCGAGTTGCCAATAGAATATAACATTTCGATTCATTCCTGTCAAGACGCGTGCCCGGCGCGCTTTGTTGCTTTTTGGAAAGAGAAGCGGGAGAGTTGCTGTGCATTCTTGCATCTTGCAAACTGCGGCAGAAATGGTATAATACCGCTGATTTTGAACTGTGACGGGAAAAGGAGAACTTAATCCGATGACGAAGGATATGACCCATGGCTCGCCGGTGAAGCTGATCCTGGGATTTGCGCTGCCGCTGCTGGCGGGCATGCTGTTTCAGCAGCTGTACAATCTGGTGGACGCGATGATCGTGGGCCGGTTTCTGGGCGTGACTGCCCTGGCCGGCGTGGGCGCGACCGGCTCGATCAACTTCCTCGTGCTGGGCTTTTGTATGGGCGTGTGCGCGGGCTTCTCTATTCCGGTGGCGCAGCGCTTCGGCGCGCGGGAGGAGAGCCGCATGCGCGAATTCGTGGCCAACGGCGTCATCCTGTCCGCTGCCTTTGCGGCGGTGATCACGACGCTGACCGTCTGCTTCTGCCGCGATATCCTGACGATGATGAATACGCCGCAGGACTGCTTCCAGGAAGCCTACCACTATATTTTGGTGATCTTTGCCGGCATCCCGTTTATGATCCTTTACAATCTGCTGTCCGGCTATCTGCGCTCGCTGGGCGACAGCAGGACGCCGCTGTTTTTCCTGGTTCTCTCTTCGCTGCTGAACGTTGCGCTGGACCTTGTGCTGATTCTGGTATTTGACCTCGGCGTGACGGGCGCTTCGCTGGCGACGGTCATCAGCCAGGCAATTTCCGGCCTGCTGTGCCTTGTGTGGATCGTGCTGAAGGTACCGCTGCTGCACATTGCCAAGAGTGAATGGCGCATGCGCAGGGAAAGAATGCTGGAGCTGTGCGCGTGCGGCGTACCGATGGGCCTGCAATACTCGATCACGGCGATCGGCTCGGTGGTGCTGCAGGTGGCGGTCAATTCGCTGGGCTCGCTGGCTGTGGCGGCCATGACCGCGGCGATGAAGGTGCTCAACTTCCTCGCCTGTCCGTTTGATGCGTTGGGCTCGACGATGGCGACCTACGGCGCGCAGAACGTCGGCGCGAGCCGGTATGACCGGCTCAATCGCGGCCTGTGGTCGGCTTCTGCGATGGGCTTTGTGTATTCCGCGCTTGCGTTCGTGGTGGCTTGGTTCTTCGGACGTCATCTGACACAGATGTTTGTGACCGACGGCGGTGCGGAGCTCATCGAGCTGGCGCAGATGTACATGGTCATTCAGGTGGCGTTTTACCCGCTGCTGACGCTGGTGAATGTCGTGCGCTTCACGATTCAGGGCATGGGCTTTTCCATGTTTGCGATCATCGCCGGCGTGCTGGAGATGATTGCGCGCAGTCTGGCTGCGCTTGTGCTGGTGCCTCCGCTCGGCTTTCTGGGCGTTTGCCTGGGCAGTCCGCTGGCTTGGATTCTTGCCGATGCCTTCCTTGTTCCGGCATATTTCCGATGCAAAAAGCGCCTGATGGGGAAGGTACACCACCTCCACATCTGATCAATGGCGGGCTGCTGCGCGCGTTCGTCAGCGAAATTTACTTTTTCTTCAATTTTCTTGTTGACAGATCGCGCGAATGGTTGTATAATAAGTCTCGCTGATTGAGCAGCAGCCAAACAGATGGAGAGTTGGCTGAGTGGTCTAAGGCGCACGACTGGAAATCGCGCACGACTGGAAATCGTGTGTGGGCTGATACCCCACCTTGGGTTCAAATCCCAAACTCTCCGCCATAAGCCATGATGGGAAACCATCGCACCCGTTGAGTGTTCGTACCACTCAGCGGGTTTTTTATGCTGCTGTTCGTACCAGCAGCATACCGCACGATCAAACCCCGTGCCTCCTTTCTGCGGCTCAATAGCCGCGCTCTTTCAGGTACTTCTCCAAGGCGTCAATGACGCACTCGGTCGTTGTCGCGTTGTGATCTTCGACGTAAGCCCGCAGCCGGTCACGCAGCGGCAGCGGAATGCGGGCTGCTATCCGTCCGGTGAAGGCCGTCTCATTAGGCCAGGTGCGCGGCGTGGGGTTATCTCGCTTCACGGTGCATCCTCCTTTCCATGGTGCTGTCCCACACAGGATACCACAACCAGAAACGCAGCGCAAGAGGGCAACCGCGAAAATCCGAGAAAAAAGGCCCCTCAGAGCCGTTCTGACGGTAGGGGATGGGGAATCACTCCACCCAGGCCATCAAAAACGCTCTCAGAGGCCGTCAGAGGGCCACAGAACGCAATCCGACCGCCAGCGCCGCCCCGCTCCGTTCGGGCCGTCACAATCCGAGCGCGTGGCCCGCCTGCACGCTGCGCAGCCGTGCCACCTGCGCCCGGCCAGTTGTGATCGGCCACTCTCTGCGCCGGGCAGCACATGGCTGCTCTCCTGGTGGCCGTTCGCCGCGCGGCCTGTACGCTGGCGCGCCGGGGCCGCCCTGGCTCCTTGGCATCCTGTCTGCGCTTGCCGTTCCCGTGTCGCTGCCCCTGCCGCCAGTCGCAAGCCGTTGCCGCTTCCTGCGCTTCGCGGCGCGCTGGGCGCGGTGGCTTCGGCCCTGTCGGGCGGCGCCCGGCACCGCTATCGTTCCGGCGGCTTGCGCGCCCCACTCGCGCCCGCTGCGTAGTTTTGCGCCCTGGCGTCAGTACGGTTGATGAGCGCTGCTCTCGTTCCTGCCGGCGGGCGCGCGCTGCGCCCTGCGCCCTGCTTGCCGGTGCCCGCTGCTCCGGTCGCGCCGGCGGCGTCTGGCGCTCTTCCGCGCGGCGGCTCGCCCCTTTTCCCCCCAGCGGCGCGCACGGCGCGCCTGCCCCTCTTTTCCCCGTCGCGCCCTAGCGGGCGCCCTATGCGGTATTTTATCTGGGGGGACAAGGGGTTCGCTCCGGGCCCCTGCGCCCGTTGGGCGCACGTCGTTGCGGGCGGTGCCCGCGCCTTGCCTCGCCGCTTGTGTTGGTGGGCGGCTCCGGCTCCGCCTGCGCGGCCGCTGGCCCTTGCTGGCGTCCCGTGCGCCCCCGCTGCGCCGGTCGCTCGGGCCGGTTGGTGGCGGCGCTGCGCGCCTTGTCCTCTGGCCGCTACGCGGTTGGGCAGTGATAGGGGCAAGCAGCTTCCAGACCCCTCAAACCCTCGCGGGCCAGACGCCGCGCAGACCCCGCCAGCAGGGCCACCGGGCGGTGATGCCGCCTCCAGCAGGCGGCATGGGATACCCATTTTCGCGGCCCCGCGAAAATGATCACGCACACACCCGACGCGCCCCAACGCGCGCACGCGCGCACGCGCGCGCGTAGGAGCCGTCAAAAACCTGCACAAAAGGCGAGAGCTGCTGCCCGATCAGATCTCCTGAAGGTAAAAAAAGTGCAGGATGCCGTCCTCATCCTGCACGTTTGTAGGGGTTATACCGCCGCCCGTTGACGACGTAGAAGAGGTATTGCCGCCAACAGCGGGAGCATGCCGTGCCGTCTTCGTCATCCTCCTGCAGGCGGCATAGCTGCATGCACGGCTCCGGTGGGCAGCTGTCGTCCACCAGCATCAAAGCGCAGTCAAACACATCCGGCTTTGCCAGGCTCCTTCCCAACGCAACCGGCCCCCTCTCCGTTCCAGGCGGCTGCCGCCTGCCGTCTGGCTGTCGCCAGATCGGGCAGGAGGTCACGGCGCGCCACCGGCGCGCCCTTCCCGCTGCGCCACATCACGCCGCCCGTCGTGATGCCGCAGCCGCTGCACTGGATCATGACCACGTTTTCCGCGCACTGGCTCATGACCAGCACAACGGGCCGCCCTCCGCAGATCGGGCAGGCCCTCAAGGCGATATCACACATCTCTTCCCCTCCTGGATAATACCACAATCCTGTGTGCAAAACAAGAACAAATGTTCCCACATACCCACAAGCCGCTGCGGATAAATCCCTATCCGGCCAATTTGGCCGGGTAGAGCAGTAGCTATTACTCTCAAAGTAAGTGGAGATACGTATTGTACTATGTCGGCCAATTTGGCCGGGTTATAATCCGGCCATTCTGGCCGGATAGGCTGGACAATTTGGCCGGATTATTGCTTTCTCAAAGCCTGCATGATACTCTCATGCAGGAAGTATCTGTTGCACGCTTTGTACGATGCCTTGCGCCACCACACAAGGCCGTCATCGTTCAGCTGCTTCAGACTGCGTCTGACCGTCCGTTCTCCCACGCCGAGCAGCTGCGCCAGCTCTGCATGGGAGAAGACGCAGAAAACCCGCTGTTCGTGATCGTCGTACCACTTCGCCCCGCTGGGGTCGCCGATCTGGTTATAGCCGCTGAGCCGTACACGGTCGTACAGCGCGCCGATCACGGCGCGCGTGGTCAGGTCGTAGCCCTCAAACAGACCGACCGGCAGCGGAACCAGCATGTATTTCTGTGCCATGATGGGGATGGGGGAAATCATGCGAGAGGTGAAAAACATGACCTATGACGAATGGTTTGCCCGGTACTTGACCCTCTACAAGCGCAAAATCAAGCCCAAGACCCGGGAAAGCTATGCCCGGCTGCAAGGTCTTCTCGCGCCGATCCTCGGCGCGCTCGACCTGGCAGCCATCAATCCCGACCACATCCAGGCAGCTTTGATAGCCGTCGAGGATCAGGCCGGCAGCCGGCAAGCCCAGCTGGCCTACACGCTCCTACACGCGTGCCTGGCACGCGCCGTCCGCTCCGGCCATCTGGCCGACAATCCTGCCGACGCCGTAGACAAGCCTGAGCACGAGACGAAGCCAGGGCGCGCGATCTCCGGCGAGGACTGGGCCGCGCTGCGGCCCGTCATCGCCTCCGATCTGGCGTTCGCGCTGCTAGGCCTTGCGGGCCTGCGCCGTGGCGAAGCCCTCGGCCTCCACTGGGGAGACGTCGACCTGCGCGCGGGCGTCCTCCACGTCCGCCGCGCTCTGGTGCGCGTCAATCACCAGCTGATCGAGCAGGACACCAAGAGCAAAGCGGGGGAAAGGGACGTCCCCATTGCGCCGGAGCTGCTGACGCTGCTCCGGGCGCAGTACCGCTTTGCGCCTGATCGGCGCGTGATTGGCTGCTCTCCGGAGACGCTGGCCCGCCGCTGGCAGCGTGCGCAGCTGGAGGCCGGAGTCTCGCAGCCGTACCGGCTGCACGACCTCCGGCACACCTACGCCACACGCCTGGTGCTGGCCGGATGCAATCTCCGGGTTTTACAGTACATGATCGGGCATAGCTCCTTTGAGCTGACCACGAAAACATACACGCACATCAGCCCGGAAGACGCCGTAACCGAGTTCAAGCGCGTTGCGGGATTGCTTCATTGATGCGGCGAGAAAACGCCGCACGACTGGAAATCGTGTGTGGGCTGATACCCCACCTTGGGTTCAAATCCCAAACTCTCCGCCATAAGCCATGATGGGAAACCATCGCACCCGTTGA
>SFHJ01000029.1 GCA_004555655.1 Clostridiales bacterium | reverse complement strand
GTACTTGCTACAATGGTAATGGCCGTAGGGCTTACTGTTCTGCCGGTTCTCCCCGTAGGACAGCGACCAGCCGCAATCCGCACATTTTACCAGCCCGGAGAAAATCTGCGTCGTACCGTCCTTACACTTCCTGCGGCGGCTTGCTATCTGCTCCTGTACCTGATTGAAAACCTGCTCGCTGATAATCGGCTCCTGCGTGTTTTCTACACGAACCCAATCGCTTTGGGGCTTGCGTATTCTCCGCTTGTTTTTGAAAGAAATGTTTGTTTCCCGGTAGTGAATGGTATGGCCGATGTAGGTTTCATCTTTCAAAATGCTTTTGACCTGCGCTATCGTCCATGCGTAGCTTTTTTCCTCTGGTGCATCCGCATAGATATTGGAGAAAGTTTTGTCCCGCCGGAAGTTGATATATCCCGGTGTAGGAACTTTTTCCTCAATCAATATCCGTGTGATACTGGCCGCACCTCTGCCGTGGACGGCAAGGTCAAAAATCCGTTCCACAATCCAGCGTGTTTCCTCGTCGATTATCAGCTTGTTTTTGATTTCCGGGTGTTTCCTGTACCCGATGGGAGCATAAGCGCCGATACGCTCGCCTACGGCAAATTTCGCTTTGAAAGCGGCCTTTACCTTGCGGCTCGTATCTTTTGCAAACCACTCGTTGAACAGGTTTTTGAAAGGGACGAAATCGGACAATCCCTTTTCGGTGTCCTCGTTTTCTGCAATGGCGATGTAGCGCACACGCTTTTCCGGGAACAGAAATTCCAGATAGTAGTCCATCATCACGTGTTCTCTACCAAATCTGGATAGGTCTTTCGTAACAATACAATTCACTTTCCCTGCGTCCACATCGTCCATCATGCGCTGAAAATTCGGACGCTCGAAATTCGTCCCACTCCAGCCGTCGTCCACATACTCGCCGACTACATGAAGCCCATGTTCTTTTGCGTACTGTTGCAGAATTGTCCGCTGTGTTTCAATGCTCACGCTGTCGCCGTAGCTTTCATCGTCACGGCTTAAACGCAGATAAAGAGCCGTGTTGTAAATGGTAGTATTGTAAGGTTGTTTCACCGTAAAAAATCCTCCTTTTCAAAGAAACAACCCACGCTTACAATACTTTTGCTCTGTGGCAATTATACCATAAGCGTGGGCGTATATCAACGCTGGGCCGTCAGGCGGAAACGGCTTTTTCCGCCGTGTGCCGGACTACATCAACAATCAGATCGCCAAGCGGCTGTCCAGCGGCGGCGAAGTGTTCGGAGATTTTGATACGGTTGTTCCCACATACAAAATACTGCGTCCCGTTCTCTGCCGTAATGACCTGCCCGGTGCGGGGTGTGTAAATCATGTCGCTTTCGCTTTTTACCATCCAGTGCCCTCCCTGTTTTGATGATTTGTCATGTTATCCATGTGAAGGGTATTTTTTATGTTCTGTTTCCAACAGCTGTGTCAACAAAATCCTGTTTTGCTCATATCTATTGGGCGCGCCTTTCCGTTTTCTCCATTTGTAGTAACCAGACCGATTTACGCCCATGACCTTGCAAAGAAAATTTACAGGATATCTGGATCTGAGTGTATCGATAACTTCGAACTCTTTTCTCCGCCAGTAACGAACTCCTTGGCTGCACCAACTCCTTTCACCATGTATCCTTTTTTTAATCTCTCGTTTTCTATTTCTAATTTTGCAACCATGAGCCGCAACCGTTCTAATTCGGAGAGTTTTTTACTGACATGAAGTGCTGCAAACGGATTGCCTGAATGTCCCTTTGGGATAAACGCAGATTCTCCTTCTGCAATGTATTCCTTTACCCACCGGCAGATCATACTTCTATCTGCCGTATATTCCTTTTCAAGCATGCGAACCGACACATGTTCGTCCAGATGCTTATGTACGCTTCTTCACGTTTTCCACCTCCCAACTACAGTTTAGCATAAAGATAAAGGTAGACAACATGGTGGTTTTCCATGTGTCTACCTTTATCTTACATCTTCATCGTATGACCGGCGGTTTTGTCTTATTTCAGCCAGATAAACAGACAGAACAGAATGAACAGCAGCGCGCCAACAATGAAAATTCCGGCGATGAGCAGCGCTGCGGCCAGCATGCCGCGCATCGCCGTACGCTTCTGCGCGGGGTCGAGCTCCGGGCCGTCATCGTCAGCGGCCGGTTTTTCGCGCTTGGGCACATACCACGGCATGCCCTCGACATTCATATCGGCGACGGTTCTGCCGTCGTCGTCGCCATACTGCTTGCGCTTTTTCGGCATGGCTTACTTCTTGTCCTTCTTGGGCTTTGCAGTTTTTTCCGCCTTCTTTGCAGCTTCAACGGCGCGGATGGCCTCCTGCAGCACGGGCTCGAGCTCCTTGTTGCGCTCGGGCGTGTTATACAGGTGGCAGGCGCAGAAGTGCTCAGGCTCAAGCTCGATGAAATCAGGCTGGATGTATTTGCAGATCTCCATGCACTTGCGGCAGCGGGTGTGGAACTTACAGCCGGCAGGCGGGTTCGCGGGTGACGGGATGCTGCCTTCCAGGATGATACGGTCCATCTGATAGTCAGGGTCCGGCACCGGAATGGCAGAGAAGAGCGCCTCGGTGTACGGATGCTTGGGGTTGGCATAGAGCTTATCCGTCGGTGCAAACTCGACCATGCTGCCGAGATACATGACGCCGACGGTGTCGGAGATGTGCTCAACGACAGACAGATCGTGCGAAATGAACAGATACGTCAGACCGAACTGCTTCTGCAGATCGCGCAGCAGATTGATAATCTGCGCCTGAATCGACACGTCCAGCGCGGAGACCGGCTCATCACAGAGAATGAAGTCGGGATTCAGCGCAAGCGCGCGCGCGATGCAGATACGCTGGCGCTGGCCGCCCGAGAACTCGTGCGGGTAGCGGCTTTTGTAGTAAGCCGGCAGACCGCAGGCCTCCATGACACGGGTGATATAGTCGTCGAATTCTTCAGCCGGAACAATACCATGCTCGCGGACGGCCTCACCGATGATCTCGCCGATCGGCAGACGCGGAGACAGGCTGGAATATGGGTCCTGGAAGATGATCTGGATCTCGGGCCGCATTTTACGCAGCTCGTCTTTCGACAGCGCAAAAATGTCCTTGCCGTTGAAGTAGACCTCTCCGTCGGTCTTATCCTGCAGGCGCAAAATGGTACGGCCGATGGTAGACTTGCCGCAGCCGGACTCGCCGACCAGACCCATCGTGGTGCCGCGCTTAATCTTGAACGACGCGCCGTCAACTGCCTTGACGTTGCCGATGGTGATCTTGAAAAAGCTTGACTTGATGGGGAAATATTTTTTCAGGTTTTTAACAACCAGCAGGTACTGCGGGTCATTTTCCGCGCCGTCAAACCCGGAGGCCAGGAATGCGTCTTGGACTTTGTTTTCCTTATTTGCCATATCAAAGTTCCTCCACATTCACAGATTTCGGGTAATCCATCACCTGACCATCTTCAAAGTAGCGGTAGCAGGAGACGACATGTGTATCGCTGATGCGAATCTCAGGCGGATATTTGCCGTCGCAGTGCTCGCAGCGCATTTCGCAGCGGTCACGGAAGTAGCAGTAGTTCGGCATATCGACCGGATTCGGCACGCTGCCGGGGATGTTGTACAGCTCGTCGACCTTCTTGCCGACAACCGGTTTCGAGCGCATGAGGCCGATGGTGTACGGGTGCGCAGGATGATGGAAGATATCATCTGCCGTGCCCTTCTCGACCACACGGCCGGCATACATGACGACGACATAGTCAGCCATACCGGCTACAACACCAAGGTCGTGCGTAATGAGCATGATGGAAGAATTGAGCTTCTTCTTCAGATTCTCCAGCAGATCGAGGATCTGCGCCTGAATCGTGACGTCCAGCGCGGTTGTAGGCTCATCCGCGATGATAAGTGAGGGCGAGCACGCCAAAGCAATGGCAATCATTACGCGCTGGCGCATGCCGCCGGAGAGCTCGTGCGGGTACATTTCGTACACGCCTTCCTTGTTGGCAATACCGACAAGCTCCAGCATTTCCAACGTTCTGGCCTTGACATCCTCCTGCGGCATATCGGGATTGTGCAGCTCGATGACCTCATTGACCTGCTCGCCGATGCGGAACACCGGGTTCAGCGACGTCATCGGCTCCTGGAAGATCATCGAAACCTGGCTGCCGCGGATCTGCTGCATTTTCGAATCAGGCAGCTTGACAATGTTCAGCGCCTTGCCGTCACCCATGTTGAAGCGGATCTCGCCGCCGACGGTCTGGCCGGTCGGCCGCTGCAGCAGCTGCATCAGGGACAAACTCGTGACCGACTTGCCGCAGCCGGACTCGCCGACGACACCAACGGTCGAGCACTTGGGGATGTCGAAGCTGACACCGTCAACCGCCTTGACCGTACCGATGTCGGTGAAGAAGTAGGTGCAGACATTATCGAACTCACAGATATTGTTGGGGTTTTTCATCGTGGTGGTGTAGAGCGCGGGATCCTTGCCGGAGTCTTTGCGGTCGTGCTCCAGCTTTTTGGTCAGCTTCCGGTTAAATTTTGAAATCTTCCGCGAGTCTCTCGCAGAGATATAACTGGCATCTTTTTTCTTGCTCATTGTCCCACCTCCTTATCGTTTCATCTTCGGGTCGAACGCGTCGCGCAGACCGTCACCGACAAAGTTGAAGGCGATAACAGTCAGGCAAATCAGCAGGCCAACCGGGATCCAGATGTAGGTATATTTGGTCATGGTCTCGGTGCTCTTGGCAACAGAGTTGATCATGGTGCCCCAGGTTGCCATCGGGTGCTTGACGCCAAGGCCGAGGAACGACAGCGTGGACTCCGTCAGAATAACGCTGCCAAGACCCATGGTCGCCGAAACGATCAGCTGCGGCATCACATTCGGAATGAGATGGCGGAAGATGCGTTTGCCGGTCGGCAGGCCCGTGGCCTCAGCCGCAACCATGAAGTCCTGCTCGCGTAGCGACAGAATCTGGCCGCGGACAAGCCGCGCAATACCTGCCCAGCCGAGGAAGCCGAGCACGGCCATCAGCCAGAACAGTCTTGCATACGGAGTCATCTGCATGGCGTCGAACAGCGCGCCGAGAATGATCAGGATTGGCATCGACGGAATGCAGTAGAAGATATCGACCAGACGCATGATGAGGTTATCGACCCAGCCGCCGAAGAAGCCGGCAACGCCGCCCATGATAACGCCCAGCACAGTTTCAAGCAGCACGACAACAAAGCCGACCATCAGCGATATACGGCCGCCGGCCATCATACGCGCGAGGATATCCATGCCGTCACCATCGGTGCCGAATGGATGTGCGTCGGTGGGGCTGTCGAAGCGGTTGATCATATAGACGATCTGCTCGCAGGTAATCGCGTACTCAAGGGGCTTGCGCGTAATGGTGATCTCAGTGTCGATCATGTTGGTGCTGCCGTCTTCGTTGTAAACGGTCTCGCCGTTTTCATTGACCTCGGGCAGCGGGTAGTTGAAGGTCTTGACGGTGACGTTGCTCTCGTCCATCTCGGCGATGACCTGCTGCACGGTTTCCTTGAAGTCAACCGACAGCGTGTCAAGACCCGAGCGGTCACGGACGATGAAGGTGGAGCCGGTGGCAAATTCCTTGCCCTGCGCGTCGAAGACGGTGATGACCTCATCCTCGCTCGCGATGGTGTAACTCTTGCCGTCAGCCTCGAACGCGCCGTCTGTGTACAGATGATACAGCGCCTGCGTCTTGAACTCAGTGCTGAGCTGGGTGGACACGTCCAGCGGGTCAAACGTCAGAACGGACGCCACAACCGCGTCATTAACGCCATCGACCACGGCGACACTGTAAGCGCCGTCACCCAGTTCGGCAATGGTATAGGTCGCTCCGTCCAGGGTAAAGATGCCATTGAGCAGATTATCACCGATGGCGGAGACAACATCCTCGCCCTGCGTGCTGCCGGCCCAGTTCATCTGTCCGTTGGACAGGCACACGATATTCGTTTCCTTGTTGGTCTTGCCGGCGGAAAGCAGATATGTTTCGCCGTCATATTCAAGCGTCTGCTGCCTGGCGGCAATGGCATCGGCCACGGCGGCATCAAAGCCGGCGTCGCGCGCTTCATCGGTGTACAGGATCTTGCTGAACTTGCTGTTGAATGTACCGACATTTTCCACTGTGTAGGTGCCCAGTTCACTGCTCTTGCCAACGCCGAGCGTATAGACATTCTCACCCAGCTCGGTGATGACGAGCGTGCAGCCCGTCTTTTCATCGGTGGTGATGAGCTGCTTCAGGCCCTCGGCCTGCATCGTCTGGATGTTGGAGTTCATCTGGTTGCGCGCGGTGCTGGAGATCTCATCCGTTTCCGCAAGCGTGTAAAGAACGTATTCCGTACGCTCCTTGGCGCTGGCGTAATCGGCATTCATGGTGCGGTAGGTGCTGAAGACCTCGGTCTGGCCGTAGCGGTAGAAGTACGGACCGACGAACGAGAACAGGAACATGAGCAGCAGAATCGCCGTGCCGACGATGGCCAGCTTGTTGCGGATAAAGCGCTTAAAGACCAGCATGCCGGGGCTGAGGACCTTGACACGCGAGGCGTCGTCCAGCGTCATACCGGCAGAACCGGCACGGCGGGCATTTTCCTCCCGAACCTTGGCCTCGCGCTCCTTCAGGATCTTATTGAAATCTTTCTTTTCCATGGTACTCTTCCTCCATTAGCTCAGACGGACACGGGGGTCAACCACGCCGTAAAGAATATCCGTGATCAGGTTGCCCAGCAGTGTCAGGATCGAAATAAAGGACAGATAGAACATGGTGAAGGGAATATCGCCGACGATCATGGACTGATAGGCGGTATAGCCGATGCCGGGGATGGAAAACAGCTGTTCGGTTACGAGCGCGCCGGAGAACAGACCCGGCAGGCTGCCGCCGAGAATGGTTACGAGCGGAATGAGCGTATTGCGGAATGCGTGCTTGCTGATGACTTTGCTCTCGGGCAGACCCTTGGCGCGCGCGGTTCGGATATAGTCCGCATTCAGCACTTCCAGCATGTTGGTACGCGTATAACGCATCAGGCCGCCGATGGACACGACCACGATCGTAAGTGTGGGCAGCACCAGATGCCAGCCCATATCCATGACCTGCATGAACGGCGACATGGCGTCGTGCGTGCGCGTGGAGATCATGCCGCCGATATCAAACCAGCCCAGCTTTACGCACAAAACAAGCTTGAACAAAGACGCGACAAAGAAGGTCGGCAGGGAGTTGCATACCATCGCAATGACTGTAACGGTGTAGTCGGTCATGCCGTACTGCTTTCTTGCCGCGGCCACGCCAAGCGGAATGGCAATGAGAACCTGCAGAATGAAGGTCGCAACGCCAAGCGCGAAAGAGTACCAGACAACGTCCGCGAATTTCTCGGTCACGGGCAGCGTCCAGCGCCAGCTGTTGCCGAAATTGCCGACTATGGCGGACTTCATCCAGGTAAAATAGCCCGCAATGATGCCCTTATCCATACCATATTGTGCGTTCAGTTCCGCGATCCATTCCGCGGCGCTTTTGGTATTGCCCGGACGGGTCGCAAGCTGACGCGCCTGCTGATCAATGTAGTTCGTGGGCAGGCAATGCATCAGCGTATATACAATGAGCATCACACAAAAGAGGATCACGATGCTCAGCAATAGACGTTTTACGATAAATTTTCCCATAGAATCACCATTCTTCTCTTTTATATTTGCGCGATATGCAGCGCACAGAGCGCTGCCCTGCACTGCGCAACGGGATCTAAGGCTTGCGTTCAAATCCCATTGCGCAGGCCAGGCCAGTCACTGTGCCGGCTCCGAACCCGCGACTTGAAAGCGCCGCACACACCGAACCCCCCGAAGGGGGCCCGGTGTGTGACAAACGCTAGGTAGTTACAAGCTGCCGTTGGAGATTAGTTCATCTCCAGCAGTTCGATGTCGTTCATCCAACCCCAGAAGGTGGTGATGTCCGGGGTAACAGTGTCCATGTTGACACGCTCGGTGGAGAAGACAACGCAGTTCTGACGCTGGTAGATCGGGATTTCGACGCCCCAGTCCATGATGATCTCAAGGCACTGCTTGTAGGTAGCCTTCCGGAACGCCTGATCGGTGGTGCTGCGGGCTTCCACGATCAGCGTATCCAGTTCTTCGTCAGCAATGTGATAGTGGTTGGAGTCGGTGCCGCCCTTGCCGACAATGTTGGAGGAATGATAGACCTGATACATATCGGGGTCAACTGTAGCTTGCCAAGCAGCAGCCCACATATTCTGCGTGCCTGCGTCAAGCGCGTTCCACAGCTCGTTGGAGTCGGCCGGGTCGTTGATGTTCAGCGTGATGCCGATGCCTTCCAGAGCGTTCTTGGTGGACGTCAGGACACCATAGGCAGGATGATCGCCGGAACCGTCGGCCGGGATGATGATCTCATAGCTCAGAGAAGCGCCCTCGGGAGCTGCGGTGAACTTGCCGGTAGCCTCGTCGAAGGTATAGCCGGCAGCCTTCAGGTAGCCGACAGCCATATCCAGAGCGGCAGCTTCCCTCTCTTCCTGCGTCATGTCGGCAGTGATGACAACATTGCCGTCGACGTCGGTGGAGTAAGCAAGCTTGTAGCCCTCGTCAGCGGGCTTCGGAGCAGCCCAGGAGGTGTTGGAGATCGGGTAGTTGATGACGGAAGCACGGTCGCCGTAGTAGGCGTTGATGACCGGCTCACGGTAGACAGCGAACAGCGTTGCGAGCGCCTTGCGCAGATCCTTGGAAGCTTCGGAACCGGGATCGCCGCCGACATTGACGGTGTCGGCGTTGATGCCGATGTAGCCGTAGCCGAGGTTGTCAACGCTGTTGGTGGTGACGACGTCGCCAACCAGCTCGCCGTTGGAGTTGGCAGCCTTGATGCCGTCAACAACATCGTTGGTGAAGCTCGGGTCGGTGATGTCGAACAGGCCGGTGGTAAGGCCGGTCAGCTTGTCGGATTCAGCAGTCTCCTGGAACTTGACGTACTTGGTCTTCGGGCAGCCCTTGAAGTAGTTCTCGTTGGCCTCGAAGGAAACAACGCCGTTCTCATAGCCCTTGAAGACGTACGGGCCGGCGCCCAGAGGCTCGGTGTCCTTGGCATGCACGCCGGACAGGTCGCCCTTGACAAAGCCGAACATGTTGTTGTCGTAGTCATACAGGGCGGGATCGCCGTAGTAGTGCAGCGGGGTGACGGTCTGCGCCAGCTGATAGATAGCAGTCGCGTCGACCTTCGTCAGGGTGATGCGGATGGAGTAGTCACCGGTCTTCTGGATACCGGCAATGTTGGCGGCGCCGGTGCCGACGGCAACGCCGACGGAGTAGGCATCATAGTTCTCCATCAGATCATAGATGGAGGAGCCGGCGGTCTCAGTATCGGAAGCGGTAGCGATGTCGCCGCCGTAAGCTTCAACGATGGCAGCCCAGAAATCGGCGGCAGTGGCGTCTTCAGCCAGACCATCGTAGCCCCACAGAGCAGCGCCCTCGGCAACGTTGGTAGCGCCGTAAGCAGCGCAGTAATCAACGATCTCCTGCGCGAACTTCTCGCCAGCCTGCTCGATGTCAGCCCAGAACGCAGTCTGCTGATCCTCGGTCCAGTAGGTGAAGTCGGTGTTGTCGGGGCCAGCGGCCACGAGCAGGTTGAACAGGGTGTCCATGCCGGATCTGTACTCTTCCATGCCGAGGATGGGCTGTGCATAGAAGGTGGAGGAGCCGGTGTACGTCGGGTCGGACAGGACGTACAGCGTGAAGATCACGTCATCCGCGGTCATGGGAGTGCCGTCGGAGAAGACGATGTCGTCGCGCATGGTGAAGTCGTAATCGACAGTGCCGTCATCATTCTCGGTGATGACCAGATCGGCGATACCGGTGTAGAGGTAATCGGTGCCGTTGTAGGTTCTGGTTTCGCCTTCGATACCGTTCATAACGACGTTGCCCTCACGGTCGGTGCCGAGCAGGGACAGCTGCGTCATACTGGCGACGTCCTGGTCGTAAGCGGTATCAGCAAAGAACGGGGTGAACTTCTGAGAGAACAGCGAGTAGCCGACAACCAGCGTGTCAGCCTTCGCAGGCTCTTCAGCAGCGGGCTCTTCGGCGGCCGGTTCTTCGGCAGCCGGTTCTTCGGTAGCGGGCTCCTGCTCAGTCTTTGCGGGCTCTTCCGCGGGCGCTTCTTCCTGCTTTGCGCAGCCGGCCATCACGGACAGAACCATCACAAGGGCCAGCAGCAGGGCCAGCAGCTTGGTAAGGTTTTTCATTTTTTACCCTCCTAAAAAATTTTATATTTCAGTCAGCTTACGGGCGCTTGCCCGCGGCGGCTGTAAATATACTGATTTCATTTTCATGAGAAAATGGCATGTTAAAAGACGCACGATGCAAAAGGGGGTGTTCTCCCCTTTTGCGTGTTGTGTGCATTATTGTCCGGCCGTTTCCGGCTCCGGCTCCATCTCGACGTTTTTGTGCAGCCGCAGCAGCATCACGAGGTTCACTGCCACAATCAGCGCCGCAGCAAGCGCACACGTGAGGTCGATCGCCGCAAAGCCGTGCAGGCACCAGCTGACGACAAGCCCCACCAGACTCACGCCGGAAAGCGCGCAGGCGGAAACGGACGCGCCGCGCAGCCGCTCGACGATCTTGTCTTTATGCTCGCGCGTGACACGCTCTTTCGCCTCGAGCAGGCGCTTGCACCCGGCCGCGAGGTAGAAGATGGGAAACGCCAGCGCCACGAACGGCACCGCCGCATACGCTGCGCGCATGCCGGGCGGATCGAGCAGCAACGGCACAAGAAACAGCACCGCGCACAGCGCCGTGAGCGCCACATACGCCCGCGCAGCCCGCCTCACCGCAGCCGCGTCCGCGCGGAAGCAGAACCACTGCCCCTGATACACCGAACGCGTAGCCATACGGCCGGTCTTTGGGTCGAGGGTATCTTCCAGCCGGTAGTCCGACGTGTACTTTCTCGAAACCAATCCACGCGCACCGCCTTGTCAGAGACTCTCGCCGCAGCAGGTCAATCGTGCGCCCATGGCGCACACTTTAGCGTAAAACTGCGGCGTTTCATACATATTAGCAGACGCAGGGCAGAATTTCAACTGTTCGTCAACATTTTTTCTGACAAAAAATCTGGAAACTACGCGCTCCGATTCGAAAAATCCGCCAAAAATCAGAGCGGATTGGCCTCGATCCAGCGGCTGATTCCGCTCCCGATGGCCCGGATGCAGCCCGGTTCGTACGGGACACGCAGCCCGGCGGCATGGCAGAGCTCGGCAAAGGTCTTGCTGCCGCCCTCGTCGACGAAAGCCAGATACCGTTTCCACGCGTCGTCGCGGTCTTCCAGCGACAGCGTCCAGAACTGGAACGCCACGGTCTGCGCCATGCAGTAATCGATATAGTACAGCGGATACAGGTAGATGTGAAGCTGCCGCTGCCAGCCTGCGCCTCTGGAATAAAACGGCAGGTTCTCAAAGTCAATCCACGGCCGATACTTCTTCTCGAGCTTCAGCCACGTCTCGTTGCGCTCTTCAGGCGTCATGTCCTCGTTCTCGTACATCAGATGCTGGAACTCGTCGACCATGCAGCCGTAGGGGATGAAGATGAGCGCGTCCTCACAGTGGCCGATCTCGTACTTTCTGGTCTTGTCGCCGAAGAAGTACTTGTGATAGTCCTGTGTCAAAAATTCCATCGACATCGAGTGGCACTCGCACGCCTCAATGGTGGGCGACTGCAGCTCCATCGGGAAGTTCTTCTTGAACGCGCGGTAGTCGGCGAAAGCGTGGCCCGCCTCGTGCGTCAGAACGTCCACGTCGCCCGAGGTGCCGTTGAAGTTCGAGAAGATGAACGGCATCTTGTACGCCGGGATGCTGGTGCAGTAGCCGCCGGGTGCCTTGCCGGGCTTGGACAGAACGTCAAAGAGCTCGCCGTCAAACATGGCGTCTATGAACTCGGCCGTTTCAGGGCTCAGCTCGTGGTACATCCGCTTGCCGGCCGCCAGGATTTCATCGGACGTGCCCTCGGGCTTGGCGTTGCCGTCGGCAAAGAGCATCAGATCGTCGTAGTAGTACATCTTCTCCACGCCAAGGCGCTTCTGCTGGTCGCGCTTGACGGCGGCCACGATGGGCACCATGTCGTTCGCGATCTGCTCGCGGAAGGACTTGATCTCCGCCTTGCCATAGCAGTTGCGGCCCAGACGGTCGTAGCCCAGCTGGATGTAGTTCTCATGGCCCAGCGCACGCGCCTGCGCGTTGCGGCACTTGACGAGCTTGGTGTACAGTTCGTCGAACTCCTGCCGATGCTCGTCAAAGAATCTGCCCTCGGCCTCAAACGCCTCGCGGCGGGTGGCGCGGTCGGTGCTCTCTTTATACGGCCCCAGCTTCGGCAGCGGCAGCTTTTCGCCGCGGAAGTCGGCCATCGCGCTGGCATAGAGCTTCTGATAGCTGGAGGCCAGCTTGTTTTCCTCCTGCATCAGCTCCATGATTTCGGGCTTAAAGGTGCGCACGGAAATCTCGGTGTTCGTAAACAGCAGCTTGCCGTAGCGCGCCTCCAGCTCAGGGCGGAACTTCGAGCCCAGCAGCGCCAGACCCACGCGCTGTATCTGCTCCTGCAGCAGCGGGCCAACCTCGTCGCAGTACTCGTTTTCCTTGTCATAGAACTCGTCGCGGGTATCGATGGTGTGGCGCACATAGGCCAGCGTCATGTTCGTCTGCACGTCGCGGGCCAGTGCCTGATATTCCTCAAACGCGTCAATCTGCGTCTGGGCATTTTCAGCCTCGGTCATGCGGCGCACGATGTCGTCCATTTTCCCGCGAAGCGCGTCGATATCGGGTCGGGTATACGGCATTTCAGAGAATTTCATACGGATGTTGCCTTCTTTCCTGCGCTATGGCGCATATTTATTTCAGTATAGCACACCTTCGATACAAACGCAATTTCCCTGCGCAAAAAAGTCCGCGACGGACAGACATTTTCTTTGCCCGGCGCGCGAAACAGCGCCGCACGGGTCTTCCGTGCGGCGCTGTGCGCGGCTTATGACAGATACTGCTGTTCCAGATCACGTACCATCCGGGTGTAGCGCTGCTTGCAGCGCTCGAGCCGGCCGTTCTGAATGTCGTCGTAGCACGGCGCGAGGTATGTTTCGCGGATGGCGGCGTAACTGGCGGGTGCGTCGGTGCACAGGTCGATGCACCGGACGATGCCGGGCGCAATATTATAGTACTCGTCGATGAGCGCAGGCCCGTCGGGACACGAGCGGAGATATCCGTCGCGGAAGGCGCGGAAGGCCGTGAGCTCTTCGCAGTCATCGGGCTTGCCCTCGGCCTGGCAGACGGCTGTGGTGATGAAGCAAAGACCCAGGAACTTCTTGCGGAAGCCGTTTGCGATCGAGTCGTAGTCGCCCAGATAGAACGGCGATTTGGGATAGCGCGCGACCCACTGCTTCTGCAGAATATCGACAAATTCCTCGCTGATGGGAAGCTGCAGCTTGCGCACAAGCGGCACAAAGAAGATGGCCACGACAATCTTGTCGTCTTCAAGCTGATGCCGGTTTCTGGCGTTCTGCTTCCACGACGCAGCCAGATCGTCGAGCATCCGCGACGCCGCCTGCGTCAGAAGTGCCGTGCGCTCTGCATTGCCCGCGCAGACGCCGGTGTTCAAAAGCTCCACAACCTGCGAGCAGCCCGCCTCATACTCTGAAAACGCCGCGACAAAATCGTTTCTCGTGATCCGCTTCTGATAGCCGCGCCAGTTCGTCACGCACCCGGCCAGCTGCGCCGCCGCGTCGTCATACGCCGCCACTGCCGCTTCATCTGCGGCCAAAGGCTGCTGCGTCACAAGCTCCGGCTGCGTCAAGCGCGCGCCGCAATACATGCACGAAAACTTCTCCAGCTCCGCCGGGACCTTCAGCGCGTGACCGCACTGGGGGCAGCTGCCGCTGCGGAATTCCTGTTGTTCCATCGTTGCCACCTGATTTCTGTCGAATTTGGTACTCCCATTCTTTCATAAAATCGGGCGGCTGTCAACTGCCGCGAAAAAGTTTACAATTCCGTGTCCTGTTCCGTGTCGAGGTCGCGGAAGGGATACAGCCGCACCCAGCGCTGCGCCGTTTCGTCGTAGTGCACGCTGCTGCGGTGGCTGTCGAGCAGATTGATGATGTCGTACACGTCGACCCAGATTTCGCTGTTGCACTCCTTCTGGCTCTCGTCGAAGATGAGCTGCAGCCCGAAGTGCAGATGCACAACATTGATGTTGTTGACGTTCTCTTTGACCGAATACCCCGTCCGGCCCATAAAGCCGATGACATCTCCGGCCTGCACGGTGTCGCCCTCCTTTAATCCCGGCGCAAACGGCGCATCCTTTCGCAGGTGGGCATAATAATAGTAGCGCCTGCGGTCGTGCGAGCGGATGCCCACGCGCCAGCCGCCGTACTGGTTCCAGCCCATGGCCTCGACGGTGCCGCCCTCGACGGCGATGATGGGCGTGCCGAGTCCGCCCATGAGGTCATTGCCCAGGTGCTTTCTGGCGAAGCCATAGCTGCGCCCGGCGCCGAAGTCGTCATAGTGGCCGTAGCCGTAGCCCGCGGCGATGGGCGAAAACGCCTTCACGCCGTATTTGCTCTTCCAGATTGTCGCGCCCGTTTCCTCCTGCGTCACGCCGATGGCGTAATTGCCAACAAGCCCGCCCAGCGCGGCGGAATACGCCTCATAATAATAGTCGTAGTATTTTTTCTGTCCGCCCAGAATTTCTTTGACGCTTTTTCCCGAGGAAAACGCCTTCTCCGCGCGCGCCACATGCGCCGTCGTGACCTTGCCGCCGCCAAAGGCGGCCGCGAGCGCGAGATACTCCAGCCATGAACGCGGCTGTTCCTGCGCCATCGCCTGCTCGCTCAGAGAAATGGCCCTGCGCATCGCGTCGGCCGACACGTCGAGATCCACCCATTTGATGTAACCGGACTGCGCGCGCACGGGAAAAACCAGCAGCGACAGAATCATGCAGAAAATAAGAAGCCTCCGTTTCACAAAATCACCCCTCGGGGTAGTTTTGCAAAGCGGAAGCCTCCGTATTCCGGAAATTTTTACGAAAAGAGCATGATATAGGCGTTCCCACCCGCACGGCTCTCACCCTCGGGGGAATAGATCCCCATGGGGTACTGCGTGCGGCAGCGCTCCAGAACCGCGCCGAGCGTCGCGCTGTCCGTGAGGTAGAGCCGCGCGCCGTCGTCGAGCGTCTCATACGGCACGTCCTTCAGCTCGTCAAGCGCTTCGCAGTCCCACACCACCAGCACCGCGCAGCCGGTTTCGGCCGCGAGCTGAGCGGCGTATTTCGCTTCCAGCCCCTCGGTGCCGGGCGTGTCCGGCGGCAAAATTGCCTGCATCGACTGGCCCACCGAGACGCTGGCCCGGCCGTCTTCAGCCATGCCCGGCAGCTGCAGCACGCCCGTGCCCGACAGGACCATAAGCGCCAGCGCCGCAACCGCGGCCAGACCGGCCACGAGCCAGCTGCGCGCATGTCTCGTCTTCTTCTGCTTCTGTTCGGCGCGGATGGCCGCCATCACGTTCCCGCGCAGCGCCGCAGGCGGCTCCGTTTGATCATCCCTGAGCGCCGCATCCATCGCGGCAAGCTCGGCATATACAGCGCGGCAGCTTTCGCACGCGTCCAGATGCGCCTGCAGCATTTGCTGTTCCTGCTGCGTCAGTTCGCCATCGAGCATCGCGCTCATCATCTCCAGCGCGGTATCACAATTCATGGCGCATGCACCTCCTCTGGCATCTGTTCAGACGAATCAGAATCAAAAAAGTTCCCGTCCTTTAAAATCTTCCGCAGCTGCGTTCTGGCCCGGGCCAGACGCGATTTGACCGTGCCGACCTTGATATCGAGGATTTCTGCGATCTGCTCGTAGCTGAGCTCCTCGACCGCACGCAGCTGCATGACCGCGCGGTAGTCCTCGGGCAGCGCGGCCATGGCCCGCGCGACCGCCTGCCTGCGCTCATTGTGGACGGCCTGCTCTTCAGGCCCCGGCGCGGGATCGGGCACGGTAAATTCCTCGCCGGGCTCGTCGTCATCCGTCACAGTCAGCGACATGTGCTGCTGCCGCTTCTGCCTGCGCAGAAAATCGATGCAGACGTTGCTCGTCAGACGGAACAGCCACGTCGAAAACGCCGCGTCAAACTGGTACTGCCCCAGCGCGCGCCACGCGCGGATGAACGCCTCCTGCGACAGGTCCAGCGCGTCATCGGGGTTGCCCGCCATGCGCAGGCAGAGATTGTATACGCTTTTCTGGTGCGCAAGCAGCAGCTGCTCAAACGCGCCCTCATCGCCGGACTGCGCCCGGCGGATCAAAAGTTCATCCTGCACCCTATCACCTCAGATCCCGCTTGATGCCCGCCGCGATGGCGTAGATATCGTCCATCGTGGAAATGCCCGAAATTTTTTCTTTATAGTAGCCGCTGTACGGCACGCCGCGCAGATACCACGCGAAGTGCTTTCTGGCCTCGAGACACGCAATATGTTCGCCCTTGTCCTGCCGCGCAAGTTCAAACTGCTGCAGCGCCGTATCCACGCGGCCGGAAAGCGGCGGAAGCTCCGGTATTTCTTTTCCATCCAGCGCCGCGGCGCACTGGCCCAGCACCCAGGGGCAGCCGAAGACCGTTCTTCCCAGCATCAGGGCGGCAGCGCCGGTGCGTTTTTCGCAGCGCACGGCGTCGGCGGGCGTGAAAACATCGCCGTTGGCGATCACGGGGATGGAGAGCGCCTGTCTGACTTCATGGATGCAGTCCCAATCGGCTGCGCCGGAATACAGCATCGCGCGTGTTCTGCCGTGCACGGCGATGGCGCTCGCGCCCGCCTGCTCGAGCCCTCTGGAAAACTCCACCACGTTGACCGAGCCTCTGTCCCAGCCCTTGCGCGTCTTGACCGTAACCGGCACCGGCACGGCCCTGACTACGGCTTCAACGATGCGCGCAGCCAGCTCCGGGCTTTTCATCAGCGCGCTGCCGTCGCCGTTATTCACGATCTTCGCCATCGGACAGCCCATGTTGATGTCGATAAAATCCGCGTTTGATATCTCCAACGCCAGCACGGCCGCCTCGGCCATGATGACAGGGTCGTTGCCGAAGATCTGCGCGCCGCACACGCCTGCGGGCGTTTTTTTGAGCAGCGCCATGCTCTTTTTGTCATGGTACACCAGCGCGCGCGACGAGACCATCTCGGTCACCGTCACCGCCGCACCGAGCCCGGCGCAGATGGTGCGGAAGGCGTAGTCCGTCACGCCCGCCATCGGCGCAAGCACAATCTTGCCCGGAATTTCCAGATTTTTCAGCCGCAACGGCCTCACCCCGCTTTCTTCACGCACGATTCTATCACGGATTGCGCGCAAACACAACAAAAAACCATCCGGAAAAGGAGCTGCCCAAAAACTCCTCCGGAGCTTTTGGGCAGCAGCCTGTATGGCCCTTGGGCCGCTATTTTCTTGTGTGGAATGCCTCTTTGAGGCTGGGGTAGAGCATCGCGTAGCGCTTTCTGATCACGTCATAGACCGCCTGCACATCCGGGTTGGGCTCAATCGTGCTGCTCAGGCGGATATGCGATGTGGCGTCGGCCAGCGAGCCGTACAGCCCGATTCCCACGCCTGCAGCCGCCGCCGCACCGAGCGAGGTTGCGGAATCCGAGAACGTGGAGATATCATGCAGCCGCACCTGGCAGATGTCGGCGATGATCTGCTTCCACAGCTTCGACTGCGCGCCGCCGCCGATGATACGCAGATCGCCGATGGGCAGCTGCTCGCGCATCACGCCCAGAACCTGCTCCAGGCCGCAGCCCACGCCCTCGAGCACCGCGCGCAGAAAATGCTCGCGCCTGTGCGTCGTGTGCATGCCGAAAAACACGCCCTGCGCCTGCGAGTCGAACATGGGCGAGCGCTCGCCCTCGAGATACGGCAGGTAGATGAGTCCCTCGGCACCGGCCGGTGCGATGGCCGCAGCCGAGTCGAACGCGCGCGGAGACGGCACATCGAACAGCTCCTGCGCCCAGCTCACCGAGCGCCCGGCGCACTGCACCGTGCCAAAGACGTTTGAGCCCTTGCCATCGAGCGAGTAGATGTGGAACACCCGGTGCTGCGGGTCAATGAACGCCGTATCCATCTGCCCGGCGATCCACGCGGTGGTGCCGAGCGAGAGATAAAAGTCGCCGGGCTTTACCACGCCCGCGCCCACATTGGCGCACGCACCGTCGCCGCCGCCGACCGACACCGGGATACCCGCGCGCAGGCCCAGATGGCACGCGGCCTCTTCGGTGAGCTGGCCCGCAATCTCGCAGCCGGCGTGGATCTGCGGCAGCTTGTCCTCGTCGATACCCACGGCATGCAGCATGTCGCGGTCATATGTAAGCGAGCGGATGTTCATGAGCATCGCGTGCGACGCGTCGGACATGTCGGTCGAGTCCATATTGCCGCAGAGCCGGTAGACCAGATAGTCCTTGGACTGCAGGAATTTTGCGGTCTTGGCATAGACCTCGGGCCGCTCGTGCTTGAGCCAGAGAATTTTGCACAGCGTGGCGGCCGGGCTGAGCACATTGCCGGAGATGTCGTAGAAATAGTCGCGGCCGAAGCGGCTGCGCAGCTCGTTCGTCACCGCCAGCGCGCGCGTGTCGGCGTGGATCATCGACGCGCCCAGCGCCTGCCCCTCAGCGTCCATCGGAAGGCAGCCGAGCATGTGGCCGGAGACGCCGATGGCTTCGACCTTCTTGACATATTCCGGCGCCAGCTCGCGCAGCATCAGCATCGCGCGTACCGCGCTCATCCACCAGTCGTTCGCGTCTTGTTCACACACGCCGCCCGGCCTGTGATGCGTGGGGTAGGAGGTCGTGACGTTGCGCAAAACATTCAGATTTTCATCGACCAGCGAGGCCTTGAGCCCGCTGGTGCCGATGTCAAAGGCCAGCAATATTGTATGCAAGCAGAATCACCTCAGCAGTAGTTTGGTAGCTACTACAAGTTTACAGCAAAATAGAAGAAAAGGAAAGTGCCTTTTCTTCTTTTCTATGTGCTTTTTGCCAAGGCCGCTTTTTTGTGCTATACTGGCCATACAGGTATGCCCACATAAAAACCAGACCCGAAAAACACGGGCGCAACTACAAATTGCCTGTATGTAACGCGCTCGTTTCTTTCATTTATACGAATTCATATTAGAATTGAGGGTGAAAAAAAGTGCTGCTTGAAAACCGACTTGCTGCATTGAGAAAACAGGCCGGCCTGTCCCAGCAGGATCTGGCCGAACGCCTGCATGTATCCCGTCAGGCCGTCTCGCGCTGGGAAAGCGGCGAATCCATGCCGACAGTCGATAATCTGCTGTATCTGAGCAGTATATTTGGCGTATCCATCGATTACCTGTTGAAGGGCGACGAGACTCATCCGGAAACAGAGAAGCCAGCCCCCGCGCAGACGCCGCTTGCACCCATCGAGGCAACACCGCGCCGAGTGCAGCCGCGCCTGAAAGGAATTATCCTTGCCGCATGCGCCGTATGTATCATCATAATACTTCTGCTGTATGTTTTCCTTCCGGCCAAGTCAACAACCGACGTGATACCGCTGGAAGACATTCCCGGCGAAGTGGTCGATCTTTCACAAGGGAGCACTTTTTCATTAAATTAGACGTTTTGGAGAGGGGGTGAGAGAAGTGAAAAAACGGCACCTCTGTTTATTCCTTTTACTTATCATCATGGTGAGCTGCCTTGGTACAGTTTATGTGGAAGCAGTCAACACAAACATGCCGAGAGGCGAGAAAATCGGCAATTATTCCGTTACAGCAACAAGTCTGCGCGCGGTCAACTCCTTCAGCATGGATATTCCTGCAGGCAAGATCATGTCGGCGGACACCAGTTTTTCATTGGCTGCTGGGGAAACCGTAACGATCGACGCGGTTTATGACCCAGTTACCGCGAGCGTGGACTTTGGCCTGATCGCACCGAACGGACTGTTCTATCCTGTCCGCGCATCAGATGGGCATATTCAAGCAACACTCAAGGTTCCCTCGCGCGGAAAATACACGCTGGCAGTTCGAAACAACTCCGACTATGAAATCAGTGTGTCCGGATTCGTAAACTATTGATAAAACACTCCAGCAATGACCTAATCTTTATAATAGCGGCCGCTTTATGAAGATAGTTGTCAACCAAAACCATTCAGGACGGAGAGTAGAAGGAGTGGGGATACCAAAGCAGGTTATTGAGTCTGAGTCATAGAAATATTTTCAAAAAAGATGAAATTAAGGAAGGATGAATAAAAATGAAAAAGAAAACTCGTATCGTCACCCTGCTCCTAGTTTGTGTCATGCTGTGCGGGATGCTGGCATGACTACTTTTGCAGTCAGCAAGACGGGCAGAAAAACGATCAATGGCAACACGCTCACATGCACGATTACCTATTTTGGCAGCAGCAGCTATGAATCTGGAGAGCTTGATGTTTACGCAAAATGGAGCGGAAGCGCAACGAAAATGACGCTTACGGTGGAAACGGTCGATTACTATACGGGCGAAACGGTCTCTTTTGGTAATGGATCGACCTCAAGTAATAGCACGACGTCTCTTGATAAATTCTGGCACACACCTGCCGCGGACAAAATTTCGATCTATGCTTGTACTGAGGTCAACAGTGGCGGGACAAATCATGCGCTTTATACACAGCTGGAGGGAACTGACGGCTATTAACAGAAAATCAAAGGTTGACAGATCGGTCTACATATTGTAAACTAAGTTTACAATATGTAGACCAGTCAAAAGGAGGACACATATGAGACGGACGATCTGTTATTTTCTGGCCGTTTTGCTTCTTGTCTCGCTGCTGTCAGGCTGCAGCGCCGGCGCAAAGCAGCAACAGGCTGTCCAATCGGCCCAGCCGCAGCCTGCGCAGGCGGCCAAGACGGAGGAAATCGAGTTGAAGGCGCTGGACACGGGTCGCTGGTTCCGCGCGGAATTTGACGAGCTGCCCGGTATGGATGTGCTCGACAGCGCACAGAGCGTGCCGGGCGGCGCCGTACTGGCCGGGATGCGCTATACGCAAGACGGCGCGCAGGCTGGCTATGCCGTCTACGCGGAAGACGGCAGCGCGCAATTCACGCAGTTGCCGCTGCAGGAGGGCGGTACGCTGGAGTATCTGCTGCTATGGGACGAAACGCCGGTCTGGCTGGAGCGAGTGTACGAAGACGAGATCGACCATCAAACGCTGCACATCGGCGACGCGACAGCCGATCTGCGGGGATATCTGACCGAGGGCGTATCGGCCAGTTGGCTCGTTTGCGTCGACACTCTGGCGCTCGCGTTCAGCTCTGACGGGCAGATTCTGGCGTTTGACGAAGCCGCCGCACCCGTCTGGCAGATACAGACAGAGGTTTTGTTTGACGAGGTGCTCACAGGTAAACAGGGTGACGCCATTGTTTTGACGCAGGACGGAGAATTTCAGCGGCTCGATCTGTCCGCACGCGCGCTTGTCCCCGTCTGCGCCGCGCCGGAGCTGGTTCTCGAAGCGAAGCTGTACGCGGGCGCGGCGTGGGGCTACGATTTTCTTGTGCTGGGCGATTACTGGCTCTACGGCTGGAATCTTGGCGAAGCGGTCGTAGAACGGCAGGTCAATCTGGATGCGACCGGCCTGCTGTCGAGAGATTTTGACGCGCTGGCGTGTCTGGACGAGCACACGCTCATCGGCAGCTATTGGCAATATGGAGAGAGTCGTTACCGGCTGATCATGATCACGGAAATGGATGAACTCCCGGAAACGGCCACGCTTACCATCGCGGGTATCACCCGCGCCTCAACCATCACCAACGCAATGGCGGATTTCAGCCAGACCCATCCCGAGTATACCGTAGAGTACGTCGATTATGAAGAGCGCTACGGCGATCAGGCGCTTACGCGGCTGGCGATCGATCTGCAGTCGGAAAACTGCCCTGACCTGCTTGTGCTGGGCTCCATGCCGTTTGACGCATACTGCCAGCAGGGGTTGCTGGAAAATCTGTATGATTATCTCGATCGCGGCAGCGGGCTTGCCCGTGAAGATCTGCTCGCGCCGCTGGTGCAGGCGCTGCAGCAGAGCGAAGATGCGCTTTACCGGCTGCCGCAGTCGTTTTCTCTGGCAGCGGTCATTGGGCTGCACGCGGCGACCGGCGCGCCGGAGGACTGGACGTGGGACACATTCTATCAGGCGGTGGACACGCTGCCAGACGATTGCGCCGTCTTTTATAACCACAATCCAAATGAGCAGCTCTATGACATTGTATTTCACGCCTTTGACAGCTTTGTCGACTATGAAACCCGTCAGGCGTACTTTAATACAGACACCTTTGTACAGCTGCTGACCTTTTTGAACGACATATCCAACCGGCCGGAAGCGCAGAGCGACGATGCCATTGAGGCGCTTAGGCGCGGCGAGATCCTGCTGCAATCTGTGACGCTGTCGCGGGCAGAACAGTATGAAGAATTTTCCGCGCAGCTGGGCGAAGAGATCTCGTTTATCGGCTTTCCGGGCGGCAGCGGCGCCAGCTTTTATTTGACCACGCCGGTTGCGATCTGCACGAACGCGCACGAGAAAGACGGCGCGTGGGCGTTTATCCAAACGCTGCTGCAAGGCAACTACTTCAGCATTCGGGGCGGCTTCTCGCCCGTCGCGGAGAAGCTTGACCGGCAGCTGGCAGACGCGCTGGACGCAGGCTGCACGCAGCCAAGCGTCGATGCCCTGCGCGATCTCATTTACACAGCCACCCGTGTGGCGACGTATGACGAGGCGGTGTTTGCTATCGTTGTAGATGAGGCCGCCCCCTATTTTGACGGCCAGTGCACCGCCGAACAGGCGGCGGAGAAGATCCAGTCGCGCGTGGAGCTGTATCTCATGGAGCAGGAAAACTGAGCACCCAAATCATTCCGGACGGAAACTAGGGAACCTCTGATTTAATCCGCACTACCATAAAGACTCCGGATGTGGAATAATAAGACTATCAAAGCAATGGTGGTGTATGACGATGAAGAAACAG
>SFHJ01000028.1 GCA_004555655.1 Clostridiales bacterium | reverse complement strand
TTCCCCAGTATACCTCTTGTTTGGCACTCCTTTCGGCATAAAACAACACCCCATTCGTTAGTAGTATACCATACTGTCTAACAAATGGGGTGCTGTTCATTGTGAAGCGTTCCGATTTTTATTCGTATTGTGCAATGGCGCGTTTGCAGAAGGACACAAATTCCTGCGCCACCGACTGCGGATAGACAATTTTCGCGCGGTCTGCAAAGCTGGCCATCCAGCCAAAGAAGACCGGCGAGACGGTAATCCCGGCTGTGACGGTGAAGTGACCGCCGCCGTCGGGGACGAGCATCGCGTCTTTTCCGAAGCGGTCGATGACCACGCCTGCCAGTGAGTTTTCAAAGCGCATCTTGACCGCAACCGGCCTGCCTGCAAACATGCCGAACAGGCTTGTGCCGTATTTGCCGGGGTCGAGCTGTTTTGATGCTTCGTCCATGTGCCGCGGCCGGTCGGTCAGACGCAGGTGTGCCATCTTGTCCACGCGGTAGTGCGTCAGACCGTGCTTTTCTGAGTGTGCGACGAGATAGTAGTTTTCCTCGCTCCAGAGGAGCGCGTAGGGACTTGCAAAATAGTCCTCCGGCCGTTCGCGGCGCGTGCCGTCGGGGCCGTAGTCAAAATAGCGGAAGCGGATTTGCCGGTTCTGCGCAATCGCGTCGTGGATGCGGTCGACGGTGTAGTAGACGCTTTCGTTCATGTTCTTTACACGGCCCGAGACGAACACCTGCCGCCGCAGCTGCTGCGCCTCGTGGCAGCTGGAAAGCGTCTCCAGCTTGGCGATGAGCGCCATGGATTTTTTCGCTGAGAGAAATTTCGACGACTGCACCGCGTCGACAAGCAGCTTGAGCTCCGGCAGCTCAAATTCGCGCGAGGCCAGAAAATATCCTCCCTTCGGCCCGGGCTGGCGCACGATATCCATACCGAATTGCTGCAGGCAGGCAATGTCGTCATATACGCTCTTGCGCTCGGCAGCGATGCCCAGCGACTGCAGCTCGGATAGAATCTGCTGCATGGATATGGGGTGCCGCTCATCCGTTTTCTGCTCAAACAGCTGCTTGAGGTACAGCAGCTTCAGCTTCTGATTTTCCGACCGCGCCATTGTTCTCGCCTCCTTACTCCCATTATAACGGATTGCGGAAAAATGACAAGCTGTTTGAAGCGGATGCGAAACTGTGCTATACTGAAAAAAACGGTCAAAGGAGAACGATATGCTGTATCTTGGCTGCCACCTGTCTTCCTCAAAGGGATTTGCCGCCATGGGGCGCACGGCGCTGTCCATCGGGGCGAATACTTTTCAGTTTTTTACCCGCAACCCGCGCGGCGGCGCGGCAAAGGCCATTGACGCGGCAGACGCGGACGCGCTGTGCGCAATGCAGCGGGGCGGAACGATCGGGCGCATCGTGGCGCACGCGCCGTATACGCTCAACTGCTGCGCGAAAGAGGAGAAAACGCTGGAGTTTGCCCGCCAGACGATGGCCGACGATCTGCGGCGGATGGAGTATGTGCCGGGGAATTACTACAATTTCCATCCCGGCAGCCACGTGGGACAGGGCACCGAAGCGGGCGTGGAGAAGATCGCCGCGGTGCTGAACGAGGTCATGTTTGAAGGCCAGCGCACCACGGTGCTGCTCGAGACCATGGCGGGGAAGGGCAGCGAGGTGGGCGGCACATTTGACGAGCTGCGCGCCATTTTGGACCGGGCAAAGTATCCGCAGTATCTTGGCGTGTGTCTCGATACCTGCCATGTGCACGACGGTGGATATGACATTGCAGGTGATCTTGACGGCGTGCTGGCCGAGTTTGACCGCGTCATCGGCCTTGACCGGCTGAAGGCGCTGCACATCAACGACAGCAAGAACCCGCGCGGCGCGAAAAAAGACCGGCACGAGAAGATCGGCCTTGGCGGGATCGGCTTTGAAGCGCTGCACCGTGTAGTGCATCACCCGGCGCTTGCGGGATTGCCGATGATTCTGGAGACGCCGAATGAACTGAGCGGCTATGAAGCGGAAATCAGGCGCCTGCGCGTATTATGAAGAAAGTATTAAGTTTTCCG
This sequence comes from Clostridiales bacterium, assembly GCA_004555655.1. Lineage (GTDB taxonomy): Bacteria > Bacillota > Clostridia > Oscillospirales > Oscillospiraceae > CAG-170. The sequence continues at coordinate 19,099 of SFHJ01000028.1, read as the reverse complement.
CTGCTTTCTTGACGTTTATTTTTGCGTGTGATACTTTTAAATAGACTGGAGGCGGGAGCATGCCGAAAAACGACGATCGGAAATATTTCAAGTGGGGTCTTACGGCGCTGTGCGTGATTTTCATCAGCATTTTGCTGGTTGTGATCTTTACCAATCTGCCCGGCTTTTTCTCGATGATACATGCGCTGACAGGGATCTTGTCGCCGCTCATCATCGGCGTGGTCATTGCGTTCCTGCTCAATCCACTGGCAAATTTCGTCGATTTCCGGCTGCGTCCGTTTTTGCTGCGGCGGAAGATGAAGCCGGAAAAGGCCGAAAAGCTCAGCCGTATCGCGTCGCTGCTGTTCGCGCTCGTATTGGGCGCGCTCATCGTCTACGCATTTTTCGCCATGCTCGTGCCGCAGCTCTACGAGTCGGTCATGGGAATCGTGGCCAACGCGCAGACGTATTATGAGAGCATCGAGCGCTGGGTCACCAATATTCTCGAAGACAACCCCGAGATTCTGAGCTATGTTGAGCGGGCGCTCGACGCGGGATTTGAGTTTATCAAGAACTGGCTCACCACGAGCTTCCTCAGTGACGTGCAGAAGGTCGTATCCACGCTTACCACCTCGGTCGTGGCGGTGGTGTCGGGCGTAATCAATGTGCTGGTGGGCTTCGTGGCGTCGATCTACCTGCTGTGGTCGAAGAAGACCTTTCTTGCGCAGATCAAAAAGCTTGTCGTGGCGGTCTGCAGGCCGTCCACGGCGGATCACCTGTTTGAAATCGGCCGCTACTCCAACCGCATCTTTAACGGCTTTGTCATCGGCAAAATCATCGACTCGGCGATCATCGGCGTCCTGTGCTACATCGGTATGTCCATCCTCAAGCTGCCGTACCCGGCACTGGTCGCAACCATCATCGGCGTGACCAATATTATCCCGTTCTTTGGCCCGTTCATCGGCGCGATTCCAAGCGCGCTGCTGATTCTGCTTGTAAATCCGCTGCAGGCGTTCTATTTTATTATCTTTATTATTGTTCTGCAGCAGATCGACGGCAACGTCATCGGCCCGAAGATTCTGGGCAATACCGTTGGTATCTCCGGCTTCTGGGTGCTGGCTTCCATCACCGTGGCAACGGGCCTGTTCGGCTTTGCAGGCATGATTTTGGGCGTGCCGGTGTTCGCCATCATCTATATGATCCTCAGCGACGCCATCAATTCCGCCCTGCGCAAAAAGGGAAAGCCCACGCTCACGACCGACTATTACGGCATCATCCGCGTGAGCGAGCTTGCCGGCGCGGCGCGCGCGGATGCGGAGCATGAACCGGCGGAACCAACGCAGGAACCGGAACAGACAGAACAGAACTAACCGCTGCCCCTCATGGCAAGCCATGAGGGGCAGTCGAGACTTTTCGAGAGGAGAGAGGCATATGCAGGCAGTTACGGCATGGCTGGTGGAGCTGGCGCAGCAGCCGTTTGCGCAGCAGCTTTCAGGCGCGCTGCGCTATGTGTTCCCGGTGCTGGCGGTCTGGGTGCTTGCGCGCTGTGGAAGATCGCTGCTGCAGTTCAAAAAGGAGCCGGAGATCTGGGCGTGGCTGGCCACACCTGCGGGCGACCGCCTTCCTGTCACACACTGGGAAAATTTGCTCGGTCGCGGCCGCGGCTGCGACGTGCAGCTTGAATACCCCACCATCTCGCGCCAGCATGCGGTTCTGACGCGCTATGATGACGGCAGCTGGTCTGTCTCCGACATCGGCTCGAAAGGCGGCGTCGAGGTCAACGGCGAGCCGGTCAGCTTCTGCGCGCTGGAGTTTGGCGATGTCATCTCGCTCGGCGGTGTGACGTTCACGCTCGTGCCCATCACCAAGGAACAGGAGGCCATTCAGGCGCAGGCCCGCACACGCGCCGGGCGCGCAGTACGTCCCGGTGTGACACTCGTGCTTCTGACGGTGTTTCAGCTTCTGTGCGCGCTGCAGCTCATACTGCACGTGGAGCAATCCGCGGCCGTGGGCGGCGCGTTTCTGGCGCTCGCGGCCATGCAGTGGCTGCTCTTTCTGGCGCAGAAGCTGGCCCGGCGCAGCGGCTTTGACGTGGAGACGCTTGCTTTTTTCCTCACTACTGTGGGCCTTGCCGTTGTGAGTTCGTCCGCGCCGGATGAGCTGAAAAAAACAATCATCTCCATTGCGGCGGGGGTTATCGTTTTTCTGGCCGTAGGCTGGTCGCTGCGCGATCTGGAGCGCGCGAAAAAGATCCGGTATCTTGCCGCGGCGGCGGGCATCGGGCTCATGCTCATAAACCTCATCTTTGGCGTTGAACGCTTCGGCGCAAAGAACTGGATCGCCATTGGCGGCATGACCTTTCAGCCGTCGGAGCTGGCCAAGATCTGCTTTATCTTTGCAGGGGCCTCCACGCTGCAGCGGCTGATGGCGAAGCGGAACCTGATCCTGTTTATCGCATATTCCGCCGTAATCTGCGGCTGCCTGGCGCTGCTGAATGACTTCGGCACGGCCATCATCTTCTTTGTGGCGTTTCTTGTCATCGCTTTTTTGCGCTCAGGCAATTTTGCCACCATCGCGCTCAGCTGTGCGGGCGTGGGCTTTGCGGGGGTGCTGGCGCTGCGCTTCAAACCCTATGCGCTGCAGCGTTTTGCCGCGTGGGGCCATGTATGGGAAAACGCCACGACCAGCGGCTATTCACAGACGCGCGCCATGATGTGCATCGCCTCGGGCGGCCTGTTCGGTCTTGGCGGCGGCAACGGCTGGCTCAAATACGTCGGCGCGGCGGATACCGACCTCGTATTTGCGCTCGTGTCGGAGGAGTGGGGGCTGCTGCTTGCCATGACGCTTGTGGTGGCGATCGTGCTTCTGGTGGCGTTCGTGGTGCGCTCGGCGCCGTTGGGACGAAGCTGCTTTTATACCATCGGTGCCTGCGCGGCCGTGACCATCTTCGCGGTACAGACGCTTCTCAACGTCTTCGGCACGGTGGATTTTCTGCCGCTCACGGGCGTGACGTTTCCGTTTGTGTCCAACGGCGGGTCCAGCATGCTATGTGTGTGGGGCCTTCTCGCGTTCATCAAGGCGGCTGATACGCGCCAGAACGCGAGCTTTGCCGTGAAGCTGCCGGGAAAGGAGGAGGCCCAATGAAAAAGGTATCCGGCCGCGCGCTCTGTGCGCTGGTATTGGCGGCTGTACTGGTTCTCGGCCTTGCGGCGTTTGCGTTCAGATACGCCGTCAGCGCAGGCGACTGGGTTACGTTCCCCGGCAGCCCGCACATCTACGCGGGCGCGAATCTGAACTGCGGTGTGGTGACAGACCGAACCGGCGCGCTGCTGCTCGACACGACTGACGGACGTACATATTCTGAGAGCGCCGCCACAAGAGCCTCCACCATGCACATTCTCGGCGACCGCTATGGCTACATCAGCGCGCCGCTTCTTGGCAGCTATGCCGACGATCTCATCGGCTACAGCAAGGTACAGGGTCTCTACGGCCAACAGCTGGGTGATGCGTTGGCGCAGCTCACCATCAGTGCGGACGTACAGAATGCAGCGCAGACTGCGCTGGCGGGCTATTGCGGCACGATCGGCGTATACAACTATCAGACTGGCGAGATCCTCTGCGCGGTCACCTCGCCCAGCTATGATCCCGACAACATGCCCGATGTGGAAAACGATACGTCGGGTGCTTACTACGGAGTTTATGTAAACCGATTCTTTCACACAACCTATACGCCCGGCTCCATTTTCAAGTTGGTCACGGCTGCAGCGGCGCTGGAAAACATTCCGGACATCCAGACGCGCCAGTTCCGCTGTGACGGCGCATGCGTCATCGGCGGTCAGCAGATCATCTGCAACGGCGTGCACGGCACGCTGGACTTTGCCGGGGCGCTGGCGCACTCGTGCAACGTGGCCTTCGGGCAGGTGGCACAGGAGCTGGGCGCGAAGACGCTGCAAAAATATGCGGGCAAACTGGGGCTCACAGACAGCTTCTCCTGCGACGGCTACAGAACCGCCGCGGGTGTGATTGACCTTGCAAAGGCGGATGACGGCGACGTGGCATGGGCCGGCATCGGCCAGTACACCGATCAGGTGAGTGCCTACGCGTTTCTGCGCTTTATGGGCGCGGTCGCGGGAGGTGGCGAGGGGGCAGAGCCGTATCTGATGCAGTCGGTCCGCGTGGGAGAAAAGACGCGCTACGAGGCCAAAACGCAGACGACAGGCCGCCTGCTCGCCGAAGAGAGCGCCGCGCAGCTGACAAAAATGATGCGAAATAATGTTTCCAGCATCTATGGCGACTGGCAGTTCGGTGGGCTGAACGTCTGCGCCAAGTCCGGCACGGCGGAGCTGGAGGGGCAGACACCGCACGCGATGTTCGCGGGCTTTGTGCAGGATGCGGCGTATCCGCTGGCGTTCGTGGTGTTTGTCGAGAACGGCGGCTCTGGCAGCGGCGTGGCTGCGCCCATTGCGGCGAAGGTACTCGCCGCCTGCGTGCAGGCAATGGCAAATTCCTGAAGAAAACGCTTGACAACAGGGGCAAAACTGTGTACAATGATGGAGCTGTTTTGAGTAGAGGCACGAAACGGCGCCACTTGGAGAGGTGGCTGAGCTGGCCGAAGGCGCACGATTGGAAATCGTGTATACGTGGTGAGCGTATCAAGGGTTCGAATCCCTTCCTCTCCGCCATGAAAAAACCACTTTTATCGTTGATAAAAGTGGTTTTTTCATGATATTCCTTCCATGGAGGAGAACAGAACGGTGTACAAGCCCATCTATTTCTGCATTTACATCCTTGTGCTTCTCGTGACGTTGTTTTTGCTGTGCAGTGCGGACAAGCGCCGGGCTATTTTCCACGCCGACGTTTCTGTGTTTTCTCAAATTGTGTATGGCTTGCTGCTTGCAGCAGGGCTTCTGGCCGTGCTCGGTGCGGTGAATCTCATTGTTTTCCGCTCGTTTTCGCTGCTGCAGTTTCTGCGTGCAGACGGAAAAACGATCATTAATTTTCTCGCATTTCAGCTGCTTGTGGCCGTGACTGAGGAGGCGTTTTTCCGCGGCTATCTCACCGAGCTGGGGAAGAAGTATCGCGTGCCGCGGCCGCTGCTGGTGATCGCGACGGCAGCGCTCTTTGGTGTTCTTCATCTGCTCAGCAACCGTACGCTCGTGGGGGTGCTGGTTCCAACGTTCATCGGTGTGGCCTTTGAAGTATGCTATGTGTACAGCAAACGCTGCACGATCTATTCTCTCATGCTCGCGCATTTCCTCTATGATATCGCCATAATCAATTTTCCAGTATAAAAATGCAAGCGCCATTTGCCGGGTGTTCGTAAGACAGATAACGGAGCGTATCGGTACAGATGCGCTCCGTTTTTGCTATGCAAAAGCATAGCAAAATACAAGATGCGCCATTTTCTCGCCCCTTCGGGTCAACCGAAAATGATGCGCAAAAACTTCATGCGCTCTGGCTTTTGCCCATGATCGTGGTGCGCAATACTGCGCATGAAGTTTTATGCCATTATGACCTAAGGCGCAGTTGCAGGCAGATGCCTTGGCTCTCCCTCTGGGAGAGCTGTCACCGAAGGTGACTGAGAGGGTCTTGCAGGCTCCCTTGTCCCAATACTGCCGTTTGAAGCAGCTCAGGCATTACTCCCGGATTCATCGCTTTTTTCCGCCGTTTTGTGCGCAGATGCGTCCGGCGGGGCGTCGGCCGGCATCTTTGCCTGTTCGCGCCTGTCGGTCGCCTCTTTCAAAAGCGCATACGCCGCCGACGCGATCGGCACGCCAAGCAGCATCCCGATGGGCCCCGCCAGATTGCCGCCCACGGTGATCGCAGCCAGCACCCACATGGCGGGCAGGTTGATCTTTGCGCCTACGACCTTGGGATAGATGAGGTTACCCTCGATTTGCTGCAGCGCCAGCAGGAACACCACAAAAATGAGCGCCTTGATGGGGCTGACGGTCAGAATCATGAACGCGCCGACCGCCGTTGAGATAAACGCGCCCACATATGGAATGAGCGCCATCACGCCCACAAGCGCGCCGACCATGGGCGCGTATGGGATCTGCAGAATCCACATACCGACGGCGCAGAGCGAGCCGAGGATGATGGCCTCGGTGGTCTGCCCGGCGATGAACTGGCGGAAGATGTCCGCGCTGACACGCGCCGCGTGGATGAGCTTGCCGCCGAACTTCTCCGGCAGCCATACGCGGATGAGTCTGCTGACCTGCCGCTTGAGCTTTTCTTTGTTGGCGAGCACATAGATGCTGAAGATGAAGCCGATGAGGCTGTCAATTACGGACGAAGCCACGGAGCCAATCACACCGGCTGCGCGGTCCATGATTGCGCTGCCGGCCTGCTTGAACCACAGCTCGAGTTCCGCTCTGAGCTGCAGCCAGTCGATGTCGATGCGCGAGAGATACTCGCCGAACGGCAGGCGCGAGAAATCCATCTGGCTTTCAAACGCTGCCAGCTGATCCATGGTGCTGAGCAGCATCGACGCGATGACGCGCACGGCGGCGACAAACTCCGGAATGACGAGCACAGCTACGCCCACAAAGATGCCGAATACCAGCACAAGAGACAGCACGATGGCCAGCGGCCGCCGGGCCCTCAGCTTCTTCGGCGTGGGCTTTTTGGAAAACAGCCGCCTTTCAAACATGCCAAGCGGTACGTTCAAGATGAGCGCCAATACCACGCCGATCAGAAGCGGGCGTACCAGGTGTACAAGCCACGATACGGCCGCAGCAATGGACGAGATATAGCGGACGCCCAGAAAGATCAGAATACACGCGGCAATCACGCCTATGACCCATTTGGCCAGCTGTTTGCGTTTTTCTCTGTTGTCAAAAAACATGGCGGTTCCTTTTCCGCGCCGCGCAGCAACGCGGCGAACAACGTATTTTCAAGAAGTATAGCCCAACTTGACGGAAAAAGCAATGGGCTTCGGCGCCTCAGCGCCGATAAGAAACACAGGCAGCCGGTTTGCATGCGCGGCACGCGGAAAAACCGTTATCCGTACTGCTCCATGAGATAGACGCTTGCTCTGGACTGGATATTCTCCGCCGCCTGTTCAGCGGTGCACTGGCCGTCAAAATAGGGCGCGGCCTCGTCCAGAATGATGTTCTTCAGCGCCTCATCCGCGCCCTTTCGCACGGTAATGGAGTCGAGAAGCGCATAAAATTGGTCGGCGTCATCTTGCGCGATCACGGTCGGCTCACCCAGCCAGTCGGTCATCTCGCCCGCAATATATGCGTCCATCAACGTATGCAGCGCCTCGCCGCCGGCCGGCAGATTGTCCGTCAGCGTGCCTGCGTAGGTGAAGCAGAACTGCAGGAACGCCCACGCGCCGTCCATGTCGCGGCAGCGCGGCGAGATGCCCAGCGAACGGGTGATGCAGAAGGTGCTGCCGGAGTTCGTCTCGTTCGGCACACCTGCGTAGGTGTAGCCCGGTTCGCCAAACCAGTACTGTTCCGCGCGTTCGCCGATGCCTGCAAGTTTTTCCAGGGAACGGATCTGCTGGTAGCGTAATATGGCACGCTCGGGTGCGGGCGGGGTGGAGCCGTCGCCGCCCCATGCCCTGCACCAGGCAAGGTAGTCACAGAACTCCTGTGTCTGAAAATCACACGTGCCGTTCTGCCGGTCGATGGCTTGGCCCATATAAAACGGCACGCTGAGCGCGAGCAGATTTCCCGGCTCATTCCATGACTCGACCGGTACCCATCCGCTGCCTGCGCTCTCCAGCGCCTGTTCCAGCTCCGCTACCGTCACGCCAGGCCCGCTGATCAGGCGTGAGGGCGCGACAAAAGTGTCAATTGTGAACGACAACGGCAGCTCATACAGTCCGCCGCCTGCTGCCATTGTTTTTAAAAGGTTTGGAAGGATGCTCCCGCGCGTGAGCGCGCCGCCCGCGTCGAGAAGCGGAAGAAGATCGATACACGTGTCCTCCGCCGCGATGGGCACCGCGGCAGCGAGTGAGTCGCTGCAGAAGCAGAAAAGGTCAGGTGCGTCGCCCGCAATGATCTGGGTGCGCAGCGCGTCATACGTCCCGCCGTTCTCACCGGGCGTTTCAGAATAGGCGGTAACGTCCACCTGATAGTGCGTCTGGCTGAGATTGAACGCGCGTACCATCTGGGTGATCTCCCAGCTCCCTTCACCAAGCACGGCCATCTGCAGCAGCGTCCGCCCGGCCTGCTCTCCCGGCTGCCAGAGAAGAAGCGTGAGCTCCTCTGCGCCCGGGTCAAAGAATGCGTAGCCGCCGCTCAGCGGCTGCACCTGCCGGGCCGGAAGCTGTATGCCGAGCTCCGACAGATACAAAAGCGCCTGCTTTTCGCCTGTGGCCGGGTCATAGGCTGAGAGCGTCTGCGAGCCGTTCAGCACGAGCCGCCCATCTTCCAGAAGCCCCATCCCGTACACGTTCTCGTCGGCCAGAATGGTCGTGTCCAGCTGCTCCAGCGTCCCGGGATCTAACTGCCACAGCTCGTCGCTTGCGCCGGAGACAAGAGCAACAGCGAGAACAAAGAGCTTTTCCGCCGCCATCTGTATGGCCGCAGGCCTCCAACCGAGGCTCTTGAAGTCGATTTCCAGCCGCGCCGTCTCCTCGCCCTGCGCGTTCACGCGCACGAGCAAAGAATCGCTCATGAGATAGAAGGCGCCGCCATCCGCATACAAAAGCTGAAAAAAGTGCTCGTCGGCTCCTGTGTAGGCGTTTTTCAGACAGAAACCGGCCTGAAGGTTGTGGTTTTCATCGTAGCGCGCAAGAAAAAGTGAGCCATCCGGTGTCTCGTTAGACTGTACAGCGCCGGCCGCGTCGCTGTAGAGCGCGGGCAGACTGCCCATCAAGACAAAAAAACCGCCGTCATTGGCCGGACAGGCGGCGTAGATGTATTCCGTACCGTCCGGCGGAAGCTCAAGATTGCCGGTTTCGCCGTCAAGCGTCGTCCACGCCAGCACCGGGTCTTCCTCGCCCAAGCCGCCGACAATGGTTCTGCCCTGGGCGGCAGTCATCGCCGTGGCAAGCCTGATGCCGTCCGGCAGCGGCTGCGTGGCGTATTGCAGATGAGAGATCACGTCCGCCTCGTCTTTTTGCGTCGTTTCCGCCTGAATCGTGGGCGCGTCCCTGTCCGGCGCAGGGGTGCTTTGCACCGCATCGGGCAGTGCGGCCACATGGACGGCTTCCTCCTGCCTTGCACAGCCGCAAAAGAGCGCAAGCAGCAGACTGAAAAATATAGCTGTCAGCGTCTGTTTCATATGTCGTTCTCCTTTCTTCCGGTGAGTCACCGTGCCTGCTGCTTCCGCGCGCCAACCGGCACAAGCGCATTGCGCACAGGCAAAAAAGGCGCAGCGATCCGGTGACTGTACAACCGGCCATCGCAGCTCCAAGGGGCTTATTGTCACATTCACGCTTCTTCTGCTGCTCTGTCACGAAACTTTTTTCGCATTTTTTTGGCAGCCACACTGCCATTATACACCGCAGAACCGGAAAAAGGGGAATCTTCATAAAAATTAAGAATTGTGCCGGTCCCCGACCGGAGATTTGCCGGCGGCGGGGTATGCCTGGCACGCCTGTATTTTGCATGATACAATGGTGCAGGTGGAAAATTGTGCTTTCAGTTAGGTATTGCACCGGCCGGTGCGGGAAAGCTATTGCAGGCGCGTTTGCCTGGACACAAAACCGCTGAAAATTGTTAAAATTTCGTTTGCCAACTCGTCACACTTTTTTCATATCTCGGCGGTAGGATAATACCATCAGTTAAGGCTCAACGCATACAAAAAGGAGCGAGCAATATGGAAAACTACAATGAAAACATGAACTATTCCTTCGAACCGATGCCCGAGCAGCAGCCGGGCGGGCAGCCGCAGTACACGCAGCCGCAGCAGACGCCGGAGACGTCCGTAAAGCCGAAGAAAAAGCACACGGGGCTGAAGCTGGCGGCACTGATTTTGGCTGTGACGCTTGTTGCAGGTACGGCCGGTTCGGTTTTGACGCACGTCATCGGAACCATCTCGGAAAAGAACGCCGCCGGGCAGACGCAGGAGGCGGAAGCCGTGATGGGCGAGGCTGAGCTGCCGGAAAATGAGCAGGACATGGGCAGCTACAATCTTGTCTCTACGCCGCTGCCTGAAAAGCTGCCGTCAAACGCGGGTGACAAGTCGCTCTCGCGCAGCCAGGTCTATGCCATGAATGTGAACGCGTGCGTCGGTATTGCCACGCAGATCACCACCAACATCTGGGGCCAGACAGCCTCGGCCAGTGTGGCCGGCAGCGGCTTTATCCTGACGGAAGACGGTTATGTTGTGACCAACAACCACGTTGTCGAGGACGCGACCTCCGTGACTGTCAAGCTGTATAACGGCGAGGAGTATGACGCACAGATCGTCGGCACGGATGCGATGAACGACGTGGCGCTTCTGAAAATCGAGGCCGAAGGCCTGCAGGCCGTGACAGTCGGCAACTCCGACGAGCTGCTTGTGGGCGACGAAGTCATCGCCATCGGCAACCCGCTGGGCGAGCTGACGTTCACCATGACGGCCGGCTGCATCAGCGCGCTTGACCGCGAGATCAACGCCGACGGCAAGCCCATCAACATGATGCAGACCGACGCTGCCATCAACTCCGGCAACTCCGGCGGGCCGCTGTTCGATATGAACGGCAACGTCATCGGCATCACCACGGCCAAGTATTCCGGCAGTACGTCCTCCGGTACATCGATCGAGGGCATCGGCTTCGCCATTCCCATCAACGACGTGATGGATATCGTCTACGACCTGCAGCAGTACGGCTACGTGAAAGACCGCGCATATCTGGGCGTGACGGTACGTGACCTGGACAGCTCCACCGCTTCGACCTACGGCCTGCCCATCGGTCCGATCGTACAGAGCGTTGCCGAGGGCAGCTGCACCGAGAAGGCCGGTATGCAGCAGGGCGACATCATCATCGGCTACGAGGACAGAACAGTTGAATCGTACACTGACCTCGTCGCCGCGCTGCACCGCAGCAAGGCCGGCGATACGGTGACAATCAAGGTGTTCCGCGCCGGGGCCGAGATCGAGCTGACCGTGACGCTGGACGAGCGCCCGCAGGACGATGAGATCAGCGCCATCGAAGACGAGCAGAACCAGAAGATCCAGCAGGAAGAAGAAAACCAGCAGCAACAGCAGCAAATCAACCCCTTTGACCCGTTCGGCTTCGGTTTCGGCAACTGAGAATCAGACAGAAAGAGGCTGTCTCAAAACAGTTTTTTTCCGTTCCCGCGAAAACCCACGTAAAGAGAATTCCGGAGACTTGCAAATCAAGCAAGCCCCCGGAATTTTTTGCTGGCTTTTTTGGAAAAATCTGTTTTGAGACAGCTCTTTACAGCACAAAATCCGGAAGAGGCATACGCGCGGCCGGACACAGCTTACAAAATGACTCTGTTCTGCTCAGAATGGACCGACTTCTGCGCGGCAGAAAGCATCAGCTTAATTCTGTTGAGCTGATTTACCTCGCTGGCACCGGGGTCATAGTCCACAGCTGCGATATTTGCACAGGGATACGCCTTTTTCAGCGCCTTGACAACGCCCTTGCCGACCACGTGATTCGGCAGGCACGCAAACGGCTGGATGCAGACGATGTTGGGTGTGCCGGAGGTCAAAAGCTCCACCATTTCGCCGGCAAGGAACCAGCCCTCTCCATACTGGTTGCCAAGCGATAAAAACGGTCGCGTCATTTTGGCAATCTCGTAGATGGATGCGGGCGCATCAAAGCGGCGGCTCTTTTTCAGCGCCTCGATTGCCGGCTTGCGCAGCGCTTCAATGAGCTTGATGCCCGCCGCCGAGACAGCAGCCGAGGATTTCTTCGTCCCCAGAAATTCTGCCTTGTACTGCGCGCCGAATATGCTGTAGTTAAAGAAATCCAGAATATCCGGCACGACCGCCTCGGCGCCCTCCTTTTCCAGCAGCTCCACCAGATGGTTGTTGGCAAGCGGCATGTATTTGACGAGAATCTCTCCGACGATCCCCACGCGCAGCTTTCGTATGCTCTCGTCGATCGGCAGCGTGTCAAAGGCTTCGACAATCCCACGGCACACGTCCTTGTAGCTATACGGGCTGTTCTTCTTGGTCAGAGAGTCGATGCAGATCTGCTTCCACTTTTCATGCAGCGCGTCTGCTGAACCCGGTATTTTTTCATACGGCCGCACGTGATACACGCAGCGCATAAACAGATCACCGTACACAAGCGCGTGCGCTGCGTCGAGAATCAGCCCCAGCGGCGGCCGGAAGCCCGGATTCTTCTCCATGCCGTTCGCGTTCAGCGAGATCACGGGGATGTGTCGCAGACCGGCTTTGTCAAGCGCCCGTCGGATGAAGGCAACATAGTTGCTCGCCCGGCAGCACCCGCCCGTCTGCGTCATGATGATGGCCAGCCGGTCTGTATCGTATTTTCCGGAGAGAACGGCCTCCATGATCTGGCCTACGACGGTGATCGAGGGATAGCACGCGTCATTGTTGACGTATTTAAGCCCCGTGTCAATGGCCGTGCGGTTGTCATTGTGCAGAATTTCGACATGGTATCCATGCTTTTTAAAAACAGGCTGCAGAATATCAAAATGGATGGGGCTCATCTGCGGCGAAAGGATCGTATAGCCGTCTTTCTGCATCTGCCTGCTGTATTCCACGCGCCGGTAGGCAACTTTCTGCGGTTTTGCCTGTATGGCCTCTTTCTGCCGCATCCGCATCGCCGCCATCAGGCTGCGGATACGGATACGGACTGCGCCAAGGTTGTTGACCTCGTCGATTTTCAGAAGCGTATAGAGCTTGTTGCTGTTTTCCAGAATTTCATTTACCTGGTCGGTTGTTACCGCGTCGAGTCCGCAGCCGAAGGAGTTGAGCTGAATCAGCTCGAGATCGTTGCGCCCGGCCACAAACTCCGCTGCCGAGTACAGCCGGGAGTGATAGACCCACTGGTCCACGACGCGCAGGCTGCGGCTGGTATCCTGTCTGACCGGCAGGCTGTCCTCCGTGAATACACTCAGACCATAGGACGCAATCAGCTCGGGGATGCCGTGGTTGATCTCCGGGTCCATGTGGTAGGGACGTCCGGCCAATACAATCCCTCTGCGGCCGCTCTGCTCCATCTGTGAAAGCAGCTGCGCGCCGTGTGCCTGGATGTCCGCTTTGGCCTGCTGCTGTTCCTGCCAGGCGAGGTGGACAGCTTTGCGCACCTCTTTTTCAGGGATGTTCCACTGCTCTTTGCACAAAAGCACCAGGCGGTCTGCGGTGATCGTTTCGCTGGTAAAGGCGATAAACGGGCGGATGTATTTTACTTCGCCGTTCGCAACCGCCTCGACATTGTTTTTCAGATTTTCCGGGTAGGAGACGACGATCGGGCAGTTGTAGTGGTTCTGCGCGTTTTCTGTCTCCTGATGCTCATAGAACACACACGGATGGAAGATGGTCTTGATGCCGTGGTTGATGAGCCACTGTACATGCCCATGCGCAAGCTTAGCCGGGTAGCACTCCGATTCAGAAGGGATGGAGTCCATTCCAAGCTCATAAATTTTCCGGCTCGAGAAAGGGGACAAGACTGTGCGGAAGCCGAGCTCTTTGAAAAAGGTCGCCCAGAAAGGAAAGTTTTCGTACAGATTCAAAACGCGCGGGATACCGATCACGCCGCGCGGCGCGTCGCTTTCTCCAAGCGGCTTATAGCTGAAGATGCGCTTGCGCTTGTACTCGAACAGATTGGGCGCTTTTTCGCCGGATTTGTCACGGCCGAGGCCCTTTTCACAGCGGTTGCCGGTGATGTGCATGCGTCCGCCGGGAAATTTGTTGACCGTCAGCATGCAGTTGTTGGCGCAGCCGCCGCAGCGCCTGCTCTCAGAGGTGTAGCTGAGCGATAAAATCTCCTCAATCGGGAGCATGGCGCTCGTCTGGCCGCAGTAATTCTCCCGCGCGATGAGTGCCGCGCCGAACGCGCCCATCAGTCCGGAGATATCCGGGCAGGTCACCTCCACCCCGGCGATCTTCTCAAACGCCCGCAGCACCGCCTCATTATAGAACGTGCCGCCCTGTACGACGATATGCCGGCCCAGATCCTTCGCGTTCGCCAGCTTGATGACCTTGAACAGGGCGTTTTTGATAACGGAATAGGCAAGGCCTGCGGAGATGTCCGGGACGCTTGCGCCCTCTTTCTGCGCCTGCTTCACATTGGAATTCATAAATACGGTGCAGCGCGTACCGAGATCCACCGGATGTTCGGCAAACAGCGCTTCTTTTGCAAAATTCTCCGCAGTATAGCCCAGAGAATTTGCAAAGTTCTCAATGAAAGAACCGCAGCCGGAAGAACAGGCCTCATTGAGCATGATGGAATCGACCGCGCCGTTTTTCAGCTTGATGCACTTCATATCCTGCCCGCCGATGTCGAGCACGCAGTCCACCTCGCTGTCAAAAAAGGCCGCAGCCGTGCAGTGCGCAATGGTTTCAACCTCGCCGTCGTCCAGCGAGAACGCGGACTTCAGAAGATTCTCGCCGTAGCCGGTCGAGCACGACCGGACAATTTTCGCGTGCACGGGCAAGACCTTCTGCAGCTCTCGCATTGCGTTTTTCGCAGTTTCGATGGGATTGCCCTGGTTGTTGGCGTAATAGGAGAAAAGAAGCTGTCCGCCGTTTCCGATGAGTGCCAGCTTGGTCGTGGTGGAACCGGCGTCGATGCCGAGAAAGCAGTTGCCTTCGTAGCCGCCCAGTTCCTGCTTTTCAACCACAGCGGATGCATGGCGGGCGCGAAACGCCGCATATGCCGTTTCACCGTCAAATAGGGGCTCAAGTCGCGGCATCTCAAAGGCGACGCGGACGCCCTGCTTCAGACGCGAGATCAGCGCCGAAATACCGGCCGCGCTCGCATTGCCGGCCTCCAGCGCCGCGCCCATGGCGGCAAACAGATGGGAGTTTTCAGGGTCGACGACATTCTCCGGCGTCAGCTTCAGTGTCCGGATGAACGCTTTTTTCAGCTCCGGCATGAAATGCAGCGGCCCGCCCAAAAAGGCCACGCAGCCGCGGATCGGCTTGCCGCAGGCAAGGCCGGAGATCGTCTGGTTTACCACCGCCTGAAAAATCGAGGCGGCGAGATCCGCCTTGGTTGCACCCTCATTGATAAGCGGCTGGATATCCGTCTTTGCAAACACGCCGCAGCGCGCGGCGATTGGATAAATCTCTTTATAGTTTTCTGCCTCGGTGTTCAGACCAGCCGCGTCAGTCTGCAGCAGCGCTGCCATCTGGTCGATGAAAGAGCCGGTGCCGCCCGCGCAGACGCCATTCATCCGCTCTTCCAGACCGCCGGTGAAATAGATGATCTTGGCGTCCTCGCCGCCGAGCTCGATGGCGACGTCCGTCTGCGGTGCAGCGGCCTGCAGCGCGGTAGCAACGGCGACGACCTCCTGCACGAACGGGATTTCAAGCGCCTTGCCGAGATTGATCGAGCCGGAGCCGGTGATTTTTATCTGCAGCAGGCATTCGCCGACCGTCTGCCTTGCCTCCTTCAGAAGCTCGGCCAGCGTGCCCTGTGTGTTTGCCTGGTGGCGGCGGTATCTGCCGTAAACCATATTGCTGTTTTCATCCAGAATCACCAGTTTGACGGTGGTTGAGCCGATGTCAATACCGGCACGATACGTTTTCAATTCCATGAACCTCCGTTATGTATTCTTTGCTTCGCGCAGCCGTACAAATCAGATTGGAAAACGCAGTTCTTTTGCATCCACCGCTTCTGTATCATGCAGATGCCGCCCGTAAACAGGAAAACGAGACTCACCCACTGCCGCAGATAAGTCCCGTCATTTCAGATAAGGCCAAAAGATATCCCAGTAAGATGACTTCATCGAACAGCGCGCTACCAACGACTCCCTTGCTTGCTTCTATTTTAGCAAAGTGCGCGGCGCAATTCAACCATTTTCGGCGAATTCCTCATGGATAATCTCCGAAAATGTCGAAATTGCAGCTGTTCTCGCCGGTAAAAGCCGCGTTCTACTTTTGACGGCTGCGCAGCAGTACGTTCATCGCGACATAGATCGCGACGGCGGCAACAACGGAACCTGCGAGGATGAGATACATATTGCTGAGCGGCACCTTGCTGCCGAAAAAGTACAGGTTGCAGTCCACACTGTCCTTGATGGCCTCCACCACCTCCGGCGGGAAGCCCTGATTGCCCATCTCCGAAAAGACACCGCGCATGGCATGATTGCGGAGCAGGGAAGTGGCGTATGTACCGGGCAGGAAAGAGATGACCTTCTGCAGCCCGTCGGAAAACTGTGAGATGGGCATGTACGCACCACAGATAAAGCCGTAGCCCGCGCTGACGGTGGTTCCCACCGCTGAGGCCTGCCCGTTGGTGGAAAGGGGGAAGTTGACGCAGGAGGACAGGGCGGTGCCGAACAGCACCAGCAAGAACACGTCGAGCAGCAGTTTTGCCACATCTGAGGCGGTCAGATACCATCCCACATTCGCCAGATATACCAAACAGACGGCCGTTGCCGTCAGACAGACCAGCAGGGTTGATAGCATCGTAGCCAGATAATAGCTCAGCGCCAGCGTGCTGGGCTTCAGCGGCGCGATGGTCAAATCCCGCCTTGCCCCGGTGATCTTGTCCTGAACCATTAAAAGGTTGGAGCAGAAGGCCACCGTCACGCAGCTGACTGCCAGCAGCGAAGAGACCAGCTGTCCGCCCACGCAGCCCCGGATCAGTTCGTCCGATGCGGCGGCTCCCGCGGCGTCCAGAGCCGAACGGAAGGAGCTTTCAAATACATTGCCCAGAAAAGTGCTGTACAGGATCAGAAGAATCACGGGCGTAATCAAAGAGGTGAAGAACATCCCCTTGTCATGAAAATACAGCTTTGTATTGCGCCGGATCAGCGCGCCCAGTCCGGTCATCTCTGCGTGCCTCCTGTCAGCTTCTTGCCCGTCACGGCCAGAAATACGTCATCCATTTTGCCCTTGGTGATCTCGTAGTCCTGAAAAACCTCCGGATGCCGGAGGATCAGCTCTGTGGCTGCGGCAGTATTGGCAACCGAGATGCGGAAGGCGTCCCGGATGGCTTCGTACGGCGCGCCAAGCTGCATGATCTGCCGTTCTTCCGCACCGTAGATGGTAATAAAGTCGCCGGTATATGTGTTTTTGAGCTGCAGCGGCGTGCCCTCGGCGGCGATTCTGCCGCTGTCGAGAATCACAACGTAGTCCGCGTCTGCGGCCTCCTCCATGTAATGCGTGGTGAGAAACACCGTCATGTTCTCGTTTTTGCGCAGATCACTGATGACGCGCCAGAGGGTACTTCTTGTCTGCGGGTCGAGTCCCGTGGTAGGCTCATCGAGGATGAGGAGCTTCGGCCGGTGCATAAGCGCCCGGGCGATGTCGATTCTGCGGCGTTGGCCGCCGGAGAGCTTGCCCACGGGGCGCCGGAGCAGGTTTTCAAATTCCAGCAGCTTTGCCAGCTCTGCAAGCCGCTGCTGAAAGGCGCTGCCGTGAATGCCGTAGAGCGCCGCGCGGCTGGCCAGATTGTCGCGTACCGAGAGGTCCTTGTCCAGTACCGAGTTCTGAAACACCACGCCCAGTTCGCGCTTGATGCTGTCGGGGTCGGCATCCAGATCGCTTCCGCCGATGTTCACCGTGCCTGCGTCTTTGGAAAGCTGGCCGCACATGATGTTGATGGTGGTGGACTTGCCCGCACCGTTCACGCCCAGAAAGGCGAACAGCTCGCCGGGACGCACGCGGAAGCTCAGATCCTGCACGGCCTGAATGCTGCCGAAGCGTTTGCTCAAATGGTCAATTACAATCATGTTTTCCATATGTATGACTCCCTGCTGCGTCAGATTTCCGGATTGCGCGGGATAATGACGGCTGCAATGATATAGGCCAGAAAACCGCTGCCGCCTATGGCGCAGAATGCCGCCCAGCCCAGCCGCACAAGCGTCGGGTCGATGCCGAAATACTCGGCGATACCGCCGCAGACGCCGTCGATCATTTTGTTATGATTGGATTTATAGAGCTTTTTCACGTTCTGGTACCTCCGCTTTGTTGTACCAGTATTCTATGAAAGATTCTGTCCGGCCGATAGGGCTGTTTTGCAGGGAAATGTGTCAATTTTACGGATTGCGCCAGAATTTCCCTGCTGTTTTCATCCGGCACCTGTCAGAGTATACCGCCGCGGCAGATGGCTGCGTTTTGGGTTCCAAACCGTGAAAACAGCCGTACCGGCGCTTCACGGTTGGGCAGAAGCGTCCGCTCAGAATACTCCGGAATGCAGCGGGGCCCTGTCTGCGTGGAAGCAGAACTATTATAAAGTATGCTGCCGGATAATGCAAGCGCTCTGCGCTGTGTGTTTTTTTACATCCTGCATCGGTATGCAGGATACAGACAGTACGAAGCCCGCGCCGCAGAAGAGAAGCGCAATGAGGCGCGCTTCCGCAGTGGTTCCGACGGGGCGCAAATTGCAGTTGACAAATGATTTAGAATGTGTCTAATTTTATTAGAATAATTCTAATAATTGAATTGCGTCTGGCCCAGCTCTGTCAGAGAAATGTGGTACTTCAGGCGCAGAACGCGCAGTTTTCGGACATGCATAAGAATCGCCCTTGAATCTGATGCGTTTTGGTGGGTCAGTTTGTCGATTTAAGTAGTTTATTGGAATTCTTTTCAATGCAATTCTTAAGATGGAGCGGGTACACGCAGGTCGGAAGCCGCTTCCATCTTGAACTTGTCCATGGCCTCTCTGGCTTCCGGAATGTTGATAGAGTTGCTGCGGTTCGTCATGCTTTTACATCTCCTTACTTTGTTGTCGGAAAATCATATGTGATTTCCACAGTCGTAGTTTGGCCCGCGAAAGCGACAATATGACTGCCAATGTGTGTTAGAGCTGCATGTTTTTTGACGATTTTCAGATTTTTATCACATGCGCCGCCGCCCCTCGGATTTGCAATGGGCGATATGCTGTGACTGGCAGACAGAGGAAGACAGGCGCTTTGATACATTTAACATATACAGAGGGTATCGGCTTCGCGCCGGACACGGCGTGGGAAGCTGCGCCTGCACGGCGGCGTGTGGAAGATAGTCTGGAAAAAAGTGTGACCGGAAAAATGGAAATGGGCAAAATATACAAATAATATACAAA
>SFHJ01000053.1 GCA_004555655.1 Clostridiales bacterium | reverse complement strand
CGTCCCCTTCGTCGTGGAATCCATCGTGCTTCGGTTGCCCAGCGATTCAGACACCGCCGTCATGTAGTTCTGGTTGTATGCGTTTCTCTGGCTCTCGCGCAGCTCCTGCACCTTGGCCGCCAGCTGCGTCGCGTAATCGGTATTCAGGCGTCCCTGCGTTTGCGCGTTCTGCTGCGCCGCCAGCGTGATCTGCTGCTGCGCCTGGCTTTGCGCTCTGGCATTCTCCTCGGTGAGCTGCTGCACAGCCTTGGCCAGTGCGCTGCCCTGATTGGCCAGCGTCTGCATGGTGTAGCTGGAGCGGCCCATGCCGCGGGAGAGCGCCGCCGTCTCCACGTTCGCCGCGCTCTGCCGGTAGGCATTCTGCTGCTCGGCGATGCTGCGCGCGAGCGTTGCGGCCAGGTTTTCAATCTCCTGCTCCTTGCCCAGCTTCGTCGCCTCATAGCTCTGCTGCGCGCTTTCAAGGCCAGCATTGAGCACGGGCC
Organism: Clostridiales bacterium; assembly: GCA_004555655.1. Lineage (GTDB taxonomy): Bacteria > Bacillota > Clostridia > Oscillospirales > Oscillospiraceae > CAG-170. The sequence continues at coordinate 4,116 of SFHJ01000053.1, read as the reverse complement.
TGAGCAAATTCTCTGCAAACGCCGAAATCTCGTCGTCGGTCATATTCGGCGCAAGGCCCGCAAGAATCTGGGAAAGCAGCTCCCCATCCAGAAATCTTCGGCTTTCCGTCTCCTGCTTGGTGTTGCTCTCACTCTGGCTTGCAGAATCCGTAAACGATTTTGGATTCTTTTTCAGCTCGTTTTCATCAGCCATCTGTCGTCACCCCTTGTTTCTTATCTCTCGTCGACGCTGTACTCGACCTGGATGCCGCCGTAGATGCGCCATCCCGCGGCCTTTCCCCGGCTGGATACGATGAGCTTCACGCGCACGCCGGAGCTTTGAATCTTCACGCAGTAATCCGTCCTGCTCTTTTTCAGAAGCACAGTCTTTTTCTTTTCCCGCCTGTCCGTAATCATGCAGATCGAGACTGGCACGTCGTTTTCGTCCGCGTCCGCAGTAAAGCGCAGCACGAAGTCGCGCTTCATGTACGCCTTTCCCAAGTCAAGCCACGGCGTCTCCCATACGCTTTCCATAGGCTGTCCCAGGTACGACGCTGAATCCGGGTCGTTGTAGCGTAGGATATCGTACGGCGCCTCTGCCTGCGAATAATAGACCACGCCGTCCATTTCAAAGAAGTCCTTCACGCGCAGTCCCCTGCGGATCATGAATGTCCCGCGCTCCGTGTCAAACTCGATAACCGTGTTATTCTGCGTGACCACGTCGCCCTCATTGGCGCGCACGCACATCGCCAGCACATACACATGCCCGCACACGCAGGCCGTCGCGTTGTCCTGTGCACCGCCCATCCGCAGCCGCATCGTCTCATAGAGCGCGTCGCGGGAGAGGAGCTTTAGCGTGCTTCCGTCGTACATGCCCAGGCCAGCACGGGAGAGAAAGAACATGCTCAGTCGGTCCGTGCAGATGGTCTTCGCCTCCACCGGTCCGTCCGTGCCGTACGCCTGCGTGATCGTGAAGCTCGACGGGTCGGTTCCCCTGATCTCGTAGATCGTGCTGGGCTTCACAGCCAGCAGATACCCGCCGAACGGATTGAGGCTGATGAACGATTCGCCGTCCCATGTCGGTTGGTTGATCATGCCGCCGCCCAACTCGGGTGTGTCCGCCACGGATGTCCAGTCAAACGGGTCGTACGGGCGCGAGTAAAATACGCTATCCGGATAGCCGGGCGCGCCCGTTCCCCAGATGCGCTCCGCGTGCCGGGAGAGCACGGCGAATTTGACGCTGGCATAGTTGTCACCGATCTTCAGCGTCTTCTTCTCCGCGCGCAGGTCGCTGCCGTAGATGGCCACCATGCCGTCCAGCGCGTTGCTCAGAATCAGCACGTCCACCGTCAAACCGTTCTCCACGGTCTCATAGGTCACATGGCTCCACGCGTCGCTCTGGTAGCCCGTGCCGCGCTCCACCCAGCCAGCGTCGCCCATCGTGTAGGTGTACAGCGACCCTCCGGCCGCCGCCACATAGACCTCCGGGTCGTCCGGCCTCGTGCGCCTCACGAACCTGGCCAGCGTACCCACAGGCGCGCCGACGGACGGGAACGCACGGCTCGTGCCGTAGCTAGTGGCCAGCAGGCCGCGCTCCGTGCGCATGTTCTCCGCCCGGTACGCGTAGTTTACGTTCACGTTCGTGTCGCCCGCCGCCTGATAGACACCCTTGGGCGTTGGGATGGAGAAGCTGCCCTCGTAGCTGCTGTCCTTAATCGCCATACGTCACATCATCCACCTGCTGTCCGTCACCGTGTAAAAGTTCTTGTACCCCGTCACGCCTCCGGACGGACGGGGAGAAAGGCGCTGCATCTGCGCGTAAAACTCGTTTCGGTAGTGCTGCGCGCGGCTCTGCTTGGCCAGGTTGCCGGATGACAGGTGCCGGTAGCAGATGTAGTCCGCCAGCGCCGCGTGCGCCTCCAGGGGAAGCTGAGGCTCGTCCGCATCCTGCTCTAGCTCTCGCCTGCGCACCTCGCAGACGGCATAAAGCGTGCTGTCCTTCCTCGGCGTATGCATCGTCATGCCGTCCGCGTCCATGGCGCACATTACCTCGCGCCCGTCCTCGTCCCTGACGGCCACCACGCGCAGAATGTCAAGGCCGTCAAGGGAGACGTCGCCCTGATCGTCCGTCGCAAGCGCCATCGTCTCCCTCGGCTTCACATACTGCGTCAGGGCAAGCTGATAGCCCTGATTGGCGTAGACCGCAAACAGATCGCGGTATTCGGCAAGGTCTGCCGGGTCTTCGTCCAGCTGGCGCAGCGCCAGCCGCATAATCTGCACCAGCGTCATGGTTCCTCCTTAAATCTGCTTCGCGTTTCTCAGCACGTCCGCGATGGCCTTGGGCATCTCCACGGTCTCGCCGCGCATGAAGTAGAACTTCACGCCGTTCACCGCGGCGAACAGAACGTCGTCCTTCATGCCCGGGATGTTGGGGATGGACACCTTCTCCATCTCCACATTTGCCTTGCCGTAGACCTTCTTGGCCAGCGCCGCCATGTTCTTCTTCGTCTCCTCGCAGCGCTTGCCCAGCACCGTGCTGGCGCGCCGGATGGAAGTCGTCGTGTTGATCGCCATCTCTTTATTCCTCCTGTTCAATCAGAAAAGCCGGGGCGGGGTGTTCCGCCCCGGCACAAGTTCGGGTGTTACTTGATGCCGCACTCGATGCGCACGGCGTATTCGGGCTGGATCAGCTTCACGCCGAAGCCGTCCATCTTCCAGCCGACGGTGGAAATCTGGTCGAGCGGATCGCCGGTGCCAGCGCTGCCGGCAGGCTTGACGATCACGCGCGGATTCGCGCCCTTCCAGCTGGTGTAGGCATACGCGCCCTGGCCAAGAACGATGACGCTCGCCACGTCCGCGCCGGATGCGCCCGCGCCCTCGAAGACCTTCGCCTCGGTGCTCTCCACCAGACGAACGCCGCCGATGCGGCCCACCTCGCCGGAGTAGACCTTTTCGCGGTCCTGGTACTGCGTGACCTTGGTGAAGCGGTCGTCGTCCCAGAAGTCGCGCCACACGTCAGGGCCGATGATGGCCACATAGTCGCTGCCAAATCGCCGCGCGTTGTTCTTCTTGAGCACCTTCACGGCGTCCAGCAGCAAGTTGCTGGTCATCTTGTCCGCAGTGGTCAGCGCGTTTCTCGCCGTCTTGCCGCCGGCGTAGATGACGTTGGCGCAGGTCGCCAGCTCGTCGCGCACCAGCGCGTCGATGGAGCGCGCGCCCGCGTCCGCAAACAGCTTCACGCTGTTCAGGACATTCGCGTCCAGGTGAGCCAGCAGCAGCTTGTCGCTGTAGCGGGCATAGTCGCCGTACTGCTCCAGCTGCATGGTCACCTCGGTTTCGGCCACCATCGTGCCGTCGCCCGGGTTGCCCTCGGTCAGGGCGGTCGTATTGGTCTCAACCGGAAGCACCTTGCGCAGCTGCATGCTCAGGCCGTTGTTGGGCGGCATGCGGTATTCCGTGCCGAACTGCAGGTGCACCAGAAGCGGCTCCATGTCCTCAAGCAGCTGCCTGTTGTAGTATTCCTGCATGCCGGCAGAGAGGCCGGAACTGCCCGTCATGTTGGTATCGGTGTTGGTATAAGCCATGATTTCTCACTCCTTCATTCATCTGTCGTCAGTCAAAGGAGACGTTCTTGCCGTCGAGCATCGCGCGCTCGGCACGCTCGGAGAGCTTGCGGAAGTCTTCCTTGCTCATTTCCTTGATCCGACTGCCGCCGCCCTTGTCTTCACGGTCGGCACGCTCCTGCGCGGGGCCGGCTTTTGCGCAGCGCTCTGCTGGCGCTTCATGAACGCGTGCGCCGCCTGGCCGACGGTCTTGCCGCCCACGATGTCGCGCAGCGCCTCCGGATCGGCAATCAGCGCGGAGACCTCCTCCTGCGTCCAGCCCATGTCGTACAGATTGGTGATGCCCTCCGTGTACGTCCTGACCTGATCGTCCTGCGCGGTCTGCGCCTTTTCATCCTGCGCACTTTCTGCCTGATTTTCCTGCGCGCCGCCGTCCTGCATCAGCTCGGATGCGCTAACCTCAGTGCGCTGCTCATCCGTCTCCTGAGCGTTCATAACGTCTTCGGCGGCGACCGTGTTTTCATGGTTGTCCATCCTGCATTCCTCTCTTTCCTCATGTCGTGGGATTCTGCCC
>SFHJ01000027.1 GCA_004555655.1 Clostridiales bacterium | reverse complement strand
AAGCTTAAACTGAAGGGCCTGACACCTGCTCAACACAGATATCAGACCCTTCAGGCCGCTTAATTCAAAAAATGTCTAACTTTTGGGGTTCACTTCAATTCGCCTCGCGCCGGACTTTTTAGGTTTTTACTTTGACTGCGCTGGTCTTTGGCCGCCGTTTTGGGTTGTAGCCGCGCTTTTTCATGCAGTAGAAATACGCAGGGAACAAGAATGCGTCCGCCATGATCCACGCGGCAGGGCTTGCAAAGCACACTGCGTCAAAGCCCAGATACGGCACCAGGCACAGACCGAACACGCCGCGCGCCACCATCTCCATGACGCCCGCAGCCACAGCCAGATTGGAATAGCCAAGGCCCTGAATGGTAAAGCGCAGCAGATTCACAAACAGCAGCGGCACATAGAACGCTGCGAACGTGACCAGATACTTCCGGCTCAGCGGCAATATGACCGCCGCAGTCTGCGCATCAGCGGAATCAAGAAATAAGCCCGAAAGCGTCCCGCCCCAAAAATACAGCGCCACAAAAATTACGGCAGAATACGCGATGCCAATCACCGTGCTGTCCAGAACGCCTCTGTGCACCCGCTCCGGCTTGCCCGCTCCGATGTTCTGTCCGGCAAAGGTCGCTGCAGTACTGCCCATCGCGTCGTATGGACACGTTGCAAGCAGGCTCACCTTGTTGCCGGCAGTCATGGCCGCCATGACGGTCGAGCCAAGGCCGTTTACCGCCGTCTGCAGCAGGATGCTGCCAATGGCGGTGATGGAATACTGTAATCCCATCGGCAGACCCATGTTGAGAAGATAGCCGGCGTAATATGTTTCCGGCCGCAGGTCGCTCCTTTTCAGCCGCAGGATGGGAAAATGCCTCGCCATGTACCACAGGCACAGAAGTCCCGAGATCAGCTGGCTCAAAAGCGTCGCAAGTCCCGCGCCCGCCACGCCCATGCGCAGCGCCACGATAAACGCCAGATCGAGCGCCACGTTGAGCAGGCTCGAGAAGATGAGAAAATAGAGCGGCGTTTTCGAGTCACCCAGCGAACGAATGATGCCCGAGAGCAAATTGTACAGCATCGTGGCTGGAATACCGAGGAAAATCAGCAGGATATAGTCATACGCATAGGAAAACGCATCGTCCGGCGTGTGCATCCAGCCGAGGATGCTGCGGCACAGAAGCGTTGTGACCAGCGTCACAACCAGCGCGAACGCGGCGCCCAGCCAGATCATATTGCCGACAAATTTGCGCAGGCCGTCATAATCGCGCTGGCCGAACTTCAGCGCCACAGGGATCGCAAAGCCCGCGCACACGCCGTTGCACAGGCCCAGCACCAGAAAGCTGATTGAGCCAGTGGAGCCCACGCCGGCCAGCGCCTGCACGCCGAGGAATTTCCCCACGACTACGGTATCAACCATGTTGTAGAACTGCTGGAACAGCATGCCAAACAGCAGCGGCAGCATAAACGACAAAATCAGCTTCATGGGCGAGCCGACCGTCAAGTCTTTCACATGTTTTTCAGACATCACAGCACCTCCATGTTATCCGAATTGCACAAAATATTAGCACCAGTTTTAGCCAAAGTCAACAATTCACTTTATACAATTTTTATATCTCTCCCGTCTGTGCTTTTGAGAATTTTGCGTGAAAACAGGTTGGATCTCGCTGCGCAAAAAACTGCTTGACATATGGCAGAAACTGTGTTATATCTGTATTAACACATCTAGTACAGTTAGTACAGCAAAGGTTGGTGCTTGCATGATTCAACTCAACTATCGCGACCCGCGGCCGATCTATGAGCAGATCAAATCCGAGCTCAAGCGGCTCATTCTCACGCAGGCGCTTGCGCCGGGCGAAAAGTTGCCGAGTGTGCGCGAGCTGGCCGCGCAGCTGGCCATCAACCCCAACACCATCCAGCGCGCCTACCGCGAGCTGGATGCCGAGGGCTATACTGTCTCGATCGCGGGCAGGGGCTCGTTCGTGGCCGATATCGCCGTCATCAGCCGCCAGAAGCGGCAGCAGGAGACCGACCGCTTTTTGCAGGCGGCGCAGAGCATGAGAAAGCTCGGCTTCACCACGCAGGAACTGATTGCGTTTTTACAGAAGGAGGAGGAACCGCATGATTGAAGTACAAAACGTGACCAAGCGCTTTGACGGCGTGACGGCGCTGGACGCTCTGTCGCTCACGGTGCCGCAGGGCTCGGTCTATGGCCTTGTCGGGCCGAACGGCGCCGGAAAATCCACCATCATCCGCATACTGACCGGCATCTACCGGCCTGATTGCGGCAGCGTTGCAATTTCCGGCGCGCCGGTCTATGAAAATCCGGACGTCAAGCGCCGCGTCAGCTACATCCCGGACGATTTGAGTGCGTTCGCGTTTGAATCTGTCCGAAGCCTGATGCGCTTATACCGGCAGCTCTATCCGGCGTTTGACATGCAGCGCTACGAGCAGCTGAAGGATGTGTTTGGGCTCGACGAAAAGCAGCCGCTGCGCCGGTTCTCCAAGGGCATGCAGAAGCAGGCGATGTTCTGGCTGGCCATCTGCGCGAGGCCGGAGTATCTGATTCTGGACGAGCCGGTGGACGGGCTGGACCCTGTGATGCGCCGGCAGGTGTGGAGCCTGATTCTCGACGACGTGGCAGCCAGCGGCACGACGGTGCTCGTCTCGTCGCACAATCTGCGCGAGCTGGAGGATGTGTGTGACCATGTGGGCGTGATGTATAAGGGAACAATGCTGCTCGAACGGTCGCTTGTACAGCTGCAGGAGAACTTTGTGAAGGTGCAGCTCGTCACGGAGCATCCGCTTCCGGAGGATCTGAATGTTGTGCACAGTTCGATGACCGGCCGTATCCAGACGCTCATCATCTGCGGCGGCGCAAAGGAGGTCGCGGATAAGCTGGCGCTCACGCAGCCGCTGCTGTGCGACCTGCTGCCGCTGACGCTGGAGGAAATTTTCATCTACGAACTCGGAGGTGTGGACTATGACGTCAAAAACATCGTGCTTTGAGCGGGCTATTTTTCTGCGGAGCCTCAAAAAAGTCGCGCTGGCTGCGGTAGCGTATACGCTGTTGTGGCTGCTGATTTTGCCGCTGACGCTTCCCGGCGTGTATGAGCGCGCGCTTCGCTCGTCGGACGCAGTGATGGAATGGTCGCTTGGCGGCGCGATTTTGAACAACGCCGGAGCAATGGCGGGCGCGCTCACCTTTGTCTATGGGCTGGTGCTGGCATGGCTCGTGTTCTTCTGGCTGTTCCGCACGAACAGCGCCTATCACCTCGCGTCGCTGCCGGTAAAGCGTGAAACGCTGTTTGCCACGAACTTCTTCACAGGTCTGCTGGCGTTTCTTGCGCCGCACGCGCTCGTCGCGCTCGTCACCTTCATCGTCACGGCGGCGATGGGTGCGCCGCTGGCAGTCGAGTGCCTGCAGTGGTTCGCGGTCGTAAGCCTCGATTGCCTGTTCTTCTACAGCTTCGCGGTGCTGCTCGTCATGGTCGTGGGGCAGGTGGCGGCGATGCCGGTGGTGTACGTCATTTTGAATCTTACCGTCTATGCCGTCCATCTCGTGGTGTCCAGACTCATGAAAACGTTCGTCTACGGCATGCCGCAGCGCATGGAAGGCTCGGGCGAAATTGCCTGCCTGTTTTCTCCCCTGTGGGCGCTCATCAACGAGCGCGGGCCGCACATGGAGCATGCGCTCATTTATGACGAAGCACTCGGCTATTACAAAAGCGGCGCGCCGTATCTTGCCAACTGGCAATACGCGCTGGTGCTTGGCGCGGTGGGCGTTGTATTCGCGGTGCTGGCGTTCTTCCTGCTGCGCAGGCGCGAGATGGAGCGCTGCGGCGACGTGATCGCCGTGCGTTGGCTGCGGCCCGTGTTCCTTTACACGTTCACCATCGGCTGCGCGCTCATCATCGGCGAGGTCATCATGGAGATGATCTCCGGCAGCGCCGCACGCAGCAACTTTATCCTCGTGATGCTGTTTCTCTTCATCGGCGCGTTCATCGGCTTCTTTGCCGCGCAGATGATGCTCAAAAAGACCGTCCACGTGTTCAAAACCAGCTGGGTGGGACTTGGCGTGTGCTGTCTGGCGCTGCTGGCAGTGTTCGGCGCGGCGCGGTTCGATCTGACGGGCTATTCGCGCCGCATCCCCGCGCAAGACGAGATCGCATCCGTCAGCGTCGAATTTGGCCCCTATTCCGCCGGTCTTCACAACACCGACGACGCGCAGGCCATCGCGGACACGCTTGCGCTGCACGAGAACATTCTGGAAAGCCGGACGGAGCAGGAGCGCCTGCTTCGCAGCACGGAACTGTGCTACTCGAATACCATGTGCATCTACTATACGCTCAAAGATGGCAAAACGCTTCTGCGCTCTTACAGTCTGGCCGCGCCGAAAGACTGCACGGATATGCGCAATCCCCTGCTTCAGTTCGCCGCGGTGTTTAACTCGCTGCCGTTCGTGCTTGCGCGCAACACTCCTGCATTCGAGGTCACGCGTGCAAACGTCGCCACCTGCTCCATCGAGGGTACACGTGAAGCCACAGGCCTCCATGAGGCCACCAACCTCTCATCCGAAGACGCATACGAATTCTACACCACCTGCATTCTGCCGGACCTGGCCGATTCGTCGCTTGGCCGCGAGTCATTCGGCAGCTTGCTGGAAGGCCCCGCGGCCGAGGCGGTTGAGACAGCGGCAGACGGCGATGCGTTCAACTACACGCCGTGCTATGTTGAATTCACCTTCCGCACGGCAGACGGCGGCCAGACCTGCGAAGGCTTCTCCATTCCGCTCGACGCGAAGCGAACGGTGGCATATCTGGAAGAGCTGGGCTTTGACCCCTACTGGGAGGAATCCTGAATACGCTCCGCCCGGCATCCCGTGATGCCGGGCGGTAAGTTCTGAAATTTTTCTTAATGGCTTGTTATATTTTGCCGGAACTGGTATGATGAAGCAAGCACATGAAAGAAGGTCCCGACATGAAGCATCTTTGCAAAGCGCTCTGCTGCCTGCTGGCGGCGATTTTATTTGTCCTTCCGCTGCACGTGTCCGCACGCGCCGCCGATTCCGGCGCGAAGCTGCTGGCTATCACCTATGACGATGGCCCGGGGCCGTATACGGACTATTTGCTTGACGAACTGGCCGCGCGCGGTGTGAAGGCAACATTCTTTGTTGCAGGCTATAATGCTGCTGCGTATCCCGAAACGCTCAAGCGCATCGTGGACGAGGGGCACCAGCTGGCAAACCATACATATAATCACAGCAACCTCAACACCCTTTCGTCCGCATCCATCACAACCGAGATCAACTCCGTGCAGTCGCTCATCACCGCCGCAGGCGGCGGCGATCCGGCCTACATCCGCCCGCCCTACGGCAACGCGAACACTACAGTCAAAGCTGCCGCGCCTGCGCCGCTCATCTACTGGTCGGTCGACCCGGAGGACTGGAAATACCGCAACCGCGACACGGTCTGCCGGAACATCGTAAACGGCAGCTACGACGGCGCGATTATTCTGGTGCACGATATCCACAAGACCAGCGTTTACGGCTCGCTGGACGCAATCGACGAGCTGCTGGATGCCGGGTATGAATTTGTGACGGTTGAAGAGCTTCTGCTGCGCCGCGGCGTCACCCCCGAAGCTGGCGTCATGTACTACGACGCAAAAAACAGGGGCGTAAACCTGTCAGCCGAGCAGATCAGCCCGGAATACTATGATGAGTCAAAGCTGACAGAGCACTGGGGCTACGACGCGATGCGGCTGTGTCTGGAGCAAGGGTACCTGCAGTACGGCAAAGACGGCGCGTGGCTGCCCAACCACTACGTCACGCGCGGTGAGTTTGCCATGGCGCTGGGCAAATTCTGCGGCGTGTTCAGCTCCTACCATTCCCCGTTGGGTAATCCCTTTTCTGACGTGGACGCCGGAGACGAGCGCGCGCCGTATATTCTCTGGATCAATGATTCCGGGCTGATGTGCGGTTATGACGGCCATTTCCGCCCCGATGACAGGATCACACGCGAGGAAATTGCCACCGTTCTGGCGCGCTATCTTCTCACGACCGGGCGTGTGGCGCAAACCGACGGCACCTCGCTTGCGCTCTACCGCGACCGCAGGTTTATCTCCGACTGGGCGCGCGAGGGCGTGGCAACCTGCACCGACTGCGGCATTTTGCAGGGCGGCGCAACGGGCTTCTTCCCCAAGGACAACCTCACCCGCGCGCAGGCCGCCACAATTCTGCAGAGACTCTCACAATACTGAGCGCAAATTGCACCGGCAGCGAAGTCTGCCGGTGCTTTTTTCTGTTTGTTGTTGCTTTTCGTTGTTTCCGGTGGTATCATGAAAGCAAGAAGGTTTGAATTCTGCGTTTTTGGGAGGAATGCAACATGGATTATCAGAAACTGCAAAACGGCAGCGACATCCGCGGCGTCGCACTGGAAGGGATCGAGGGCCAGCACGTGAATCTCACGGAGCAGGCCTGCCGCGACATTGGCCGGGGCTTTGCGCTGTGGCTGGCAAAGCGAACCGCAAACCGCCCGCTGCGTGTGGCGGTGGGCCGCGATTCACGCCTGTCCGGCCCGACACTGGCAAACTGGCTGTGTGAGGCGATGGCATCCGAGGGCCTTATGGTGACCGATCTCGGCCTTGCATCCACGCCCGCAATGTTCATGACCACCGTGACCGAGGGCTACCACTATGACGCGTCGGTCATGATTACGGCCAGCCACCTGCCTTTTAACCGCAACGGCTTTAAGTTCTTCACCGAAAAGGGCGGCCTTGAAAAGCAGGATATTGCCGAAATTCTGGCGCTTGCGGGCGCGGATGAGCACACCGGCCTGCCTGATGGCAGCATCGAGCCCGGCATATTCATGGACGTATATGCCGCGCAGCTGGTAGAGAAAGTCCGCACGGCCTCCGGCTGTGACACGCCTCTCGACGGCATGCGCATCGTGGTCGACGCGGGCAACGGCGCAGGCGGCTTCTACGCGGAAAAGGTATTGCGCGTGCTTGGCGCAAATACCGACGGCAGCCGTTACCTTGACCCCGACGGCCACTTCCCCAACCACATCCCCAACCCGGAAAACGAGCAGGCCATGGAATCGATCATGGAGGCCGTGCGCGAGACGAAGGCCGACCTCGGCGTGATTTTCGACACCGACGTCGACCGCGCAGGCGCGGTGCTCAGTGACGGCAGCGAACTCAACCGCAACCGCATCATCGCCATGCTCTCTGCCATCTTGCTGCGCGAGCACCCCGGCACCACCATCGTCACCGACTCCATCACCTCCACGGGCCTTGCCCGCTTCATCGAAGCGCGCGGCGGCGTGCACCACCGCTTCAAGCGCGGCTACCGCAACGTCATCAACGAATCCATGCGCCTGAACGCTGAGGGCCACGACAGCCAGCTGGCGATGGAGACCTCCGGTCACGGCGCTTTGAAGGAGAACTACTTCCTCGACGACGGCGCGTATCTCGTCACGCGTCTGCTCATCGAGCTTGCGCGCGGCAAGCGCGAGGGCTATACGCTGGAATCGCTCATCGCCGATCTGGCCGAGCCCGCCGAGAGCCGCGAGTTCCGCATGAACATTCTGCTGCCCGACTTTAAGCCCTACGGCCAGTCGGTCATCGACGATCTGACCGCCTATGCAGCAAATCTGCCCGGCTGGTCGGTTGCGCCGAGCAACTACGAGGGCATCCGCGTGAATCTGGATAAAGAGCACGGCGACGGCTGGTTCTTGCTGCGGCTCAGCCTGCACGACCCGCTCATGCCGCTCAATATTGAGTCAGACTCTGTGGGCGGCGTGCTGACCATCGCGAAGCAGCTCTATGCGTTCTTGAAACAGTACGACAAGCTCGACACGTCGGCCATGGCCGCATTCGTGTAAGATGGGCGCGCTCACAGGGGCCGTCGCGCTGATCACCGGCGCGAGCGGCGGCATCGGCTCGTGCATCGCGCGCCGGCTCGCACGTGAGGGCGTGAATCTCGCGCTGCTGGGCCGCAGCATGGAAAAGCTGCAGCAAACCGCCGGATCGCTGGCGGACACAGGCGTGCAGACCCTGCTGCTGCCAGGTGACCTGCTGGACGACGCGTATCTTGCCCGGTGCGTTTCACAGGTCAAGGAGCGTTTCAGACGGCTGGATATTCTCATCAACAACGCAGGCATGGCGCTCTCGCGCCCGTTTGACGAGACCACGATGGCGGAATTTGACCGCATCATGGCGCTCAACTGCCGCGCGCCGTATCTTCTGTGCCAGACAACGCTGCCCGATCTGCGCGCATCCGGCCGCGGTACGATCATCAACATCGCGTCCGTCAATGCGCACAAGGGGTATCCGCTGCAAAGCGCCTACTCGGCCTCAAAGCATGCGCTGGCCGGCTTTACCAAATCGCTTGCCAGCGAGCTCTATCGCGAGGGCGTGCGCGTGCATCTCATCAGCCCCGGCGGCGTGTTCACCGACATGGTACGCATCGCGCGGCCCGACCTCACGGGAGAGGACATGATTCTGCCCGAGGACATCGCCGAGATCGCCGCATTTTTGCTGCTGCACCGGACAAATGCCGTGATCGACGAGATTGCCGTCCACCGCGCCGGAAAAGAACCGTTTCTATAATCAAAAAGCGTCTGCGGGGCGGACAGCCTGCACACTTGCAGGCCGGAGTGTATTTTTCCCGACGTACACGCCGCCGGGAAAAATGATCTACATGTCTTTCGCGCCTGCGGGCGCGAAATTCTGCGAGGCTTTTTCGACACGCTGAAGCGTCTGCGGAAGAGTTCCGCAGACGCTTTTTTTCAGATATTTTTCAAATGCCGCACATCGATGGCCGATGCGTCGTAGGTTTCCAGGTAGTCAAGAACCGCCGCGGGTTCGGACGCGAGCCGGTAGATCTGCAGGCACGGTTCACGCACAAAGCGCTCATGAACCGCATGCTCGAGCATCTGCTGCATGGGCGCATAATAACCGTTTACATTATAGATGACAATGGGCCGGTTGTGCCGTCCGAGCTGCTTGAGTGTCAGGATTTCAAAAAATTCTTCAAACGTACCCACGCCGCCCGGCGCCATGATGAACGCCTCAGCGCGCCCGGCCATGATGCCCTTGCGCTCGGCCATGGTGTCGGTGAAAATCAGCTCGTCGCAGCGGTCATACAAAATTCCGTCGACATTCAAAAACCTCGGCGCCACGCCAGTGATTTTCCCGCCACCGTCATGCACGCCGCGCGCCGCCGCACCCATCACGCCCTGCGCGCCGCCGCCATAGACGAGCGAATGTCCGCGCTGCGCCAGCATGCGTCCCAAATCGTAGGCACTGTCAAGATAGACTGCATCCAGCTCGTTGCTGGATGCGCCGTAAAGACAAATCTGCATGTTTTGGCTCCTTTGCGGTTATCTTACTTTTTCCCGGGAACACTGTCATTACATCCGTTTTCCCGCAGCCACACGGTGATGGCCCGTCCGATCTGGCAGTTTGCGCGGTAGGGGCAGTCACAGTAATCGCAATCGATCTCCGCCTCGCCCGCTTCCAGCTCGCACAGCACAAGCCTCGCCTGGTCCTGCGCGCGGCAGTAGCCGCTTATCATCTGTTCCATCGCTTTTCCTCCCTGTGTTCTTTGTAGAGTATAGCATCATGCACGCTTTTTTTCCAGCAAATTCGCGAAATTGAGGCGCTTCTTTTTTGTGCACTTTCCGCGCTTTGTCTATTGCCAATCCGTGCCGGTTATGATAAAATTTGCACATACGTTTAAAAGGGAGAGTTTTTATGCGCAATCTGCGCGCGTTCCAGAAGATCGTTCGCGCCATATCGCTGGCCGGTCAACTGGGCTTCATGGTCATCACGCCGCCGCTGGTGCTCATCTATCTGGCGCACTTGCTGCAGACCAGATTTGGCTGGGGCGTGTGGGTCATGCTTGCCGCCATTGTTCTTGGGCTTGTGTGCGCCGGATGCAGCGTGGTGAATTTCTGCCGCAGGCTGCTCGCGTCCGAAAAAAAGCAGGACGAGCCGCCCGCTGCCGGCTTCAACCGCCACGACTGAGTTTTTGGAGGGAATCCGAATTGAAAATTCAAAAAGCTGTACTGCAGGAAACCCTGCATATTGCCGCAGGCGTTTTGATCGCGGACGTGATTATGTGTGTGGTCTTTGCGCTGTGCGGGCGGTTTGACTACACCGTAATCCTGGGCGCGCTGCTCGGCACGGTGTTCGCCGTGGGCAACTTCTTTCTGCTGGGGCTTACGGTGCAGAAAGCCGTGGAAAAGGGCGAAAATGTCAAGCGCTTTATGCACAGCTCGTACACCGGGCGGATGCTTCTCTACGTGGCGTGTATCGTGATGGGCGTGCTCATTCCGTGCTTTCACCCGCTGGCTGCAATCATCCCGCTGTTCATGCCGCAGGTCGTAATCTTTGCCATGCGGCTGCTGGGCATCTATAAACCCGAAAAGAAAAAACCGCCGGAGGAGGCGAATCAATCATGAATGTCAACATCCAGGGCGCGCCGATCTATTTCGTCATCCCCATCTTCGGCGGCATTCCGATCACGGCGTCTCTCGTCGTGACGTGGGGCGTCATGCTGGTACTTACGCTCGTGTGTATCTGGCTGACGCACGATCTCAAGGTCAAAAACATCTCCAAGCGGCAGGCTGCGGCGGAATTTATCGTCAAAACGGCTGAGAATTTTGTCCGCAACAACATGGGTGAAAGATGGGCGCATTATACACCGTTCGTCGCGTCCATCTTCGCGCTGTCTCTGTGCTCGAGTCTGGCCTCGCTTGTCGGCCTGTGGTCGCCCACGGCTGACGTGTCCACGACGATGGCCTGGGCCATTGTGGTCTTCGTCATCATCACTGCCACGAAAATTCGCACAAACGGCATCGGAGGCTATCTCAAGGGCTTCTGCGACCCCATCTTTGTGATGGCGCCCTTTAACGTGCTGGGCGAGGTGTTTACGCCGATCTCGATGGCGTTCCGTCATTTCGGCAACATTGTCTCCGGCACGGTCATCACGGCGCTGGTCTACGCGGCGCTCGTCGCGGCCAACCATGCGCTGTTCGGGTGGCTGCCCGGCGCGGTGGGCGAGATTCTCAGCTCCATTCCGTTCTTAACGGTCGGTGTGCCGGCGGTCATCTCGCTGTATTTCGACTGGTTCGGCAGTTTTATGCAGGCGTTCATCTTCTGCATGCTGACCATGATGTTCATAGCAAGCGCGGCAGAATAACGCTGCGATACAATACTTGTGAAACGCAAAATAGGAGGATACAATTATGTTGGAAAGAGCAATCGTTCTCATGGGCTGCGCCATTGGCGCCGGTCTTGCCCTGATCGCCGGTATCGGCCCTGGCATTGGCGAAGGCTACGCCGCCGGTAAGGCTGTCGAGGCCGTCTCCCGCCAGCCGGAAAGCAAGGGCGACGTCACGTCCACGCTGCTGCTCGGCGTCGCACTGTCCGAGACCACCGGTATCTACGGCTTTGTCACGGGCCTGCTTCTGATCTTCGTCGCGCCCAACCTGTTCCTTGGCATGCTGTAAGCTCCGGGAAACTACGTTCTGAAAGGAGTGAACAGCTTTGGACTATCAATCTCTGGTCGCCTTTAACGGCTGGACGTTCATCGCCCAGATTTTGAACCTGTTCATTCAGCTATACCTGTTCAAGCGCTTCTTATTCAAGCCCATCAAGGACATCCTTGCCAAGCGGCAGGCCGAGGTCGACGAGATCTATGACGAGGCCGACAAGGCCAAGCTCGACGCGGAGACTGCCAAGAGCGATTACGAAGCGCATCTGCTCACGGCCAACACCGAGGCCGAGGCCATCACGCAGCGCGCTCTGGAGAGCGCCCGCGCGCAGTCTGACGCGCTCATCACCTCTGCGCAGGCAGAGGCTGCCGCCATGAAGCAGAAGGCCGAGGCCGATATCGAGCTTGAGCGCCGCAAGGCCGTAAACGAAATGAAGGGCGAGATCTCCGAGCTTGCCGTCAGCATCGCGTCCAAGGTCGTCAGTAAAGACCTGACGGCCGAGGATCACGAGCGGCTCATCGAGCAGTTCATCGAAGATCTGGGGGATGAGGCATGACGGATACTGCCAAAACCTACGGCGGCGCGCTGTATGATCTGGCCGCGGGCGAACAGCTTGTGGATGAGATCTGGCGCGATCTGCAGCTGGTACGTACCGTGTTCGACGAGAATCCAGGCTACGGCAAGCTGCTGGCCAATCCCGCAATCGCCAAGGAGGAGCGCCGTCAGCTCATTGACGAGGCCTGGCGCGGGCAGGTGCATCCATACACTCGCAACTTCATGAAGCTGCTGTGCGACAACGGCACCATCCGGCAGCTGCCCGACTGCGCCGTGGAATACAAGCGCCGGTACAATTTGGACCACGGCATTCTCGCCGTGCGCGCGGTCTGTGCCGCGCCGATGCGGCCAGAGCTGCAGGAAAAACTGCGGCAGAAAATCGCCGCCATGACCGGCAAGCGCATCGAGCTCACCGTGTGTGTCGACGAGCGTCTGCTCGGCGGCGTGCGGCTGGAACTGCCCGACCGGCAGCTCGACGGCTCGGTGCAGCATCAACTTGACGCGATCGCGCGCAGGCTGCGCAATACCGTTCTATAGAGCGCGCGGCCGACGCGCCTCTGACCAATAACCGAAAGCTGGTGAAACCATGGAACTAAGACCGGAAGAGATTTCAAAAATCATCCGTTCTCAGATCAAGCACTATGAAACAAAGATCAACCAGTCCGAGACCGGCACCGTCATTCTGATCGGCGACGGCATCGCCCGCGCGGCAGGACTGGATAACTGCATGTCCGGCGAGCTGGTCGAGTTTGACAACGGCGCATACGGCATGGCCCAGAATCTGGAGGAAAACTCCGTCTCCATCGTCATGCTCGGTTCCGACGCCGGTATCCGCGAGGGCGACACCGTCCGCCGCACGGGCCGCGTCGTGTCCGTACCCGTGGGCGAGGCCATGATCGGCCGCGTTGTCGACGCGCTGGGTATGCCCATCGACGGCAAGGGGCCCATCGACGCCAAGGAATACCGCGCGATCGAATCCCCTGCCCCCGGCATCATTGAACGCAAGAGCGTCAGCGTGCCGCTGCAGACCGGCATCAAGGCCATCGACTCAATGATCCCCATCGGCCGCGGCCAGCGTGAGCTCATCATCGGCGACCGCCAGACCGGCAAGACCGCCATCGCTGCCGACACCATTATCAATCAGCGCGGGCAGAACGTCATCTGCATCTACGTCGCCATCGGCCAGAAGCGCTCGACTGTGGCGCAGCTTGTCGAAACGCTGACGGACGCGGGCGCGATGGATTACACCATTGTCGTCTCTGCCACCGCATCGGAGCTGGCTCCATTGCAGTATATCGCGCCCTACTCCGGCTGCACGATGGGCGAATATTTCATGCAGCAGGGCAAGGACGTGCTGGTCATTTATGACGACCTCAGCAAGCACGCCACGGCATACCGTACACTCTCGCTGCTCATCCGCCGTCCGCCCGGACGCGAGGCCTACCCCGGCGACGTGTTCTACCTGCATTCGCGCCTGCTTGAGCGCGCGGCCAGAATGGCGCCGGAGTACGGCGGTGGCTCGCTGACCGCGCTTCCCATCATTGAAACGCAGGCGGGCGACGTGTCGGCCTATATTCCCACCAACGTCATCTCCATCACCGACGGCCAGATTTTCCTCGAAACCGAGCTGTTCCACGCCGGCGTTATGCCCGCCGTGAACCCCGGTATCTCGGTGTCTCGTGTCGGCGGCGACGCGCAGATCAAGGCGATGAAAAAGGTCGCGGGCAGCCTGAAGCTGCTGTACTCGCAGTACCGCGAGCTGCAGAGCTTCGCGCAGTTCGGCTCCGACCTCGACCGCGACACGCGCGAGCGTCTGGATCAGGGCGAACGCATCGTGGAAGTCCTCAAGCAGGGCCGCAACGAGCCGGTCGAGGTGGCGCATCAGGTCTGCATTCTCTATGCCGTCACGCGCGGCTACCTCAAGGACGTCGCCGTTGCGGACATCCGCCGGTACGAAAAAGAGCTGTATCCGTGGCTCGACAGCCATATCTATGAGGTGCTCACCGCCATCCGCACCACCGGCCAGCTGAGCGAGGAACATGAGAAGCTGCTGCAGCAGGCACTTGAAACGTACACCGCCGCGTTTGTCGGGCAGAAGTAAGGAAGGAGGCGCGCAAGCATGGCCGGCGTGTCCATGAAAGACATCAAAAACCGAATCCGGAGCATGCAGTCCACCAGGCAGATCACCAAGGCCATGGAAATGGTTGCTGCCTCCAAGCTCCGCAGCGCGCAGGATCGGGCCATCTCCAGCCGTCCTTACTTTGAAACGCTCTATGCCACGATGAACGACATCGCAGACTCCACGCGCGATTTTGATTCACCGTATCTGCAGGCGCGCAAGGAAGGAAAGCTTCTTTGCATCGTCATCGCCGGCGACCGTGGTCTGGCGGGCGGCTACAACAGCAATATTCTGCGCATGGCCTACAGCCAGATGCAGGGTCAGGATGCCGAGGTGCTCCCCATCGGCAGGAAGGCGGTGGAGTTTTTCCGCACGCGCGGCGTGCCGCTCTTTACCGAGCAGTATGCCGAGGCCGCGGGAATGACCATCGGCGATTGCTTCTCCGTCGCGCGCGTCATCTGCGACAGCTTCCTGTCCGGGCAGTACAGCAGGGTGCTGCTGTTCTACACGCACTTTGCATCCTTGCTTTCGCAGACGCCGAGCAGCCTTCCCCTGCTGCCGCTGCGTGTATCCGGGCAGAAAACAAGCGGACATTCGTTCATTCTCTATGAGACGGGCCCGACGGCCGTATTTGACGCCATTGTGCCCGAGTATTTCGGCGGCGTGGTCTATGGCGCGCTGTGCGAATCCGTCGCCTCTGAGCAGGCGGCGCGCCGCACTGCAATGGACTCCGCCACTAAGAACGCCGATGATATCATCAGCGATCTGAGTCTCAAATACAACCGCGCGCGCCAGGGTGCGATCACGCAGGAGATCACCGAGATCGTCGCCGGCGCAGAAAAAGTATGAAAGGAGTTGACCTCATGTCAGAGCAACATATCGGAACCGTCGTGCAGGTCATTGGCCCTGTTCTCGACATCCGCTTTCCCGACGGTCAGCTGCCCAATCTGTTAAATGCCATTGAGCTGGAAAACCACGGCGTGAAGCTCACCTGCGAGGTTGCCCAGCACATCGGTGACAATCTGGTGCGCTGCATCGCTATGAGTTCGACCGACGGTCTTGCCCGCGGCGCCAGAGCCGTGGATACCGGCGGGCCTATCACCGTCCCGGTCGGCGAGGCGTGCCTGGGCCGCATCTTCAACCTGCTCGGCGAGCCGATCGACAACCAGCCCGCTCCCGAAAACGTCGAGCGCTGGCCCATCCACCGCGCAGCGCCTTCGTATGAAGAGCAGCAGTCCACAACCGAGATTCTTGAAACCGGCATCAAGGTCGTCGACCTCATCTGCCCGTACGCCAAGGGCGGCAAAATCGGCCTCTTTGGCGGCGCAGGCGTCGGCAAGACCGTTCTGATTCAGGAGCTCATCTACAACATCGCCACTGAGCACAACGGCTACTCCGTCTTCACCGGCGTCGGCGAGCGCACGCGTGAGGGCAACGACCTGTACTATGAAATGAAAGAGTCCGGCGTTCTGGAGAAGACCGCGCTGGTCTACGGCCAGATGAACGAACCGCCCGGAGCGCGTATGCGCGTGGGTTTGTCTGGTCTGACGATGGCCGAGTACTTCCGCGACGCCAAGCATCAGGACGTACTCTTGTTCATCGACAACATCTTCCGCTTTACACAGGCCGGCAGTGAGGTCTCCGCGCTTCTGGGCCGTATGCCGTCCGCCGTTGGCTACCAGCCGACGCTGGCCACGGAAATGGGCGCGCTGCAGGAGCGCATCACGTCCACCAAGGACGGCTCGATCACGTCCGTGCAGGCGGTCTATGTCCCGGCAGACGATTTGACCGACCCGGCTCCCGCCACAACGTTTGCGCATCTGGATGCGACGACGGTGCTTGACCGTGCGATTTCGTCGCTTGGCATCTTCCCCGCCGTCGACCCGCTGGACTCGACGTCCCGTATCCTTGCGCCCGAGATCGTGGGCGAGGAGCACTACGATGTCGCCCGCTCGGTCATGCAAATTCTGCAGCGCTATAAGGAGCTGCAGGACATCATCGCCATCATGGGCATGGACGAGCTGTCTGAGACCGACAAGCTGACCGTCAGCCGTGCAAGAAAAGTGCAGCGCTTTTTGTCCCAGCCGTTCCATGTCGCCGAGCAGTTTACGGGCATGCCGGGCAAATATGTCCCGCTGTCTGAAACCATCCGCGGCTTCAGGGAAATTGTCGAGGGCAAGCACGACGATCTGCCCGAGTCTGCGTTCCTCTTCGCCGGTACCATTGATGACGTCGTCGCCAAGGCCAAGGGTGAGCCGGTATGAGCAGCTTCCATCTGCAGATCGTGACGCCCGATGGGCTGTTCTACGACGGTGAGGCCGAGAGCATCAGTGTGCGCGCCGTGACCGGCAATCTGACCATTCTGCCGCGTCACATAAACTTCGTCACGCCGCTCGGCATGGGTGCAGCAAAGGTCGTGACCAACGGTCAACCGCGCATGGCCGCGTGTATCGGCGGTATGCTCGCCGTGACCGACGGGCAGGTACGCGTGATCGCCACCACGTTTGAATGGGTCGAGCAGATCGACGCCGCCCGCGCCCAGCGTGCGCTCGAGCGTGCGCAGCAGAAGCTGGCTGCGCCGGAACTGCTCAGCAAGCAGGAGTATCTTTTGGCCGAGGCCGAGCTCAAGCGTGCGCTGATCCGCACGAATCTTGTCAAACCGCAGTAAGAAACCGGGTCTGGATTTCATATTCAGACCCGGTTTTATGCGCAGTTCTGGCGCGGTGCACACCATTTTCCGGCTGACAGGCACACCCGGCCGTCCTCCCGCAGCAGGCCTCCCGGCAGGATGCGGCACGGAAAGCAATCCATTTTTCCACAAGAATTTGGAGCGTTTTTGTTTTGACGAAATATTGAAAGCGTGATACACTGTTTGTAACAGGATATTGTTGGAAGGAGGGGCTTTTACGCTCATCGAATACTATCTGCAGTATTTTTCCGAGCTGTGCGAGGGCAAGCGCCTGCCTCCAGGCGGCATCACGCTCACTGCCGAAGACGCGAATGCGCGCGCGGCCGAGCTCTTGCCGCAGATCGAGGCCATGGGCGTGGCGTCCTTCGTGCGCCTGTGCGCCGAAGCTGACGGCGCACAGATCCCGCAGGAAGTCTTTGACAGCTTCGACCCCAAAACGCTCGCCGGGATACTCGCGCAGGCGGACGCGCAAGCCACGCAGGAGGCGCCCGCCGAGCCGGTTGAGTCCGAAATCCGGGACATCTATGAGGTGTTTCTTGACAGTGTGTGTCTCGATGACGCGCTGGTTCAGTATTTGATCGACATTGTCAAGCGCGGTGCGCATGAGGAGTTCCAGACGCTTTCGCATGCCGCGGCGCGCACGCTGCTCGACATGGACGATTTTCTGGCCTGGCTCGGCAATAAGGAGCTGCTCGCAGACGAGGACGAGCGCGCCTGCGCCGCGATCATGGACGGCTGCTTTGAAAGGCTCCGCCGCGAGGGGCAGCTGGAGCTGCTGGCAGCGCTGCTTTCAGGCGATGAGACGACGTTCAAGCTCCTGCGCACACAGGCACCTGAACTTCTGCATCTGCCCGATGCAACATATGACTGGTACTGCAAAAACTATCTCGACAAATACTATCCCGTGCGCTTCCTGATGCGCTTTCACGGCGTTGCATTCCCAAAAGCAACTTGAGAAAAGGATGTGCGAATATGGACCCCATCTATGTTACCGGCCACCGCAACCCCGATACCGACTCCATCGTCTCAGCCATGGCATACGCCGCGCTGCGAAACGCGCTGGGCGACCGTGAATTTGTCGCTGCCCGGCTCGGCCACATCAGCGACGAGACGCAGCTCGTGCTCGACCGTTTCGGCTTTGAGCCGCCCGTGCGCATCCAGACCATGCGCACACAGGTGCGCGATCTCGACTACGATACGCCGCCCGCGCTCTCCGGCGCGGTCACGGTGAACCGGGCATGGGATGCGCTGCAGTCTGACCGCGGGATTCCGTCGATCCCTGTGACCACCGAGGACGGGACGCTCTATGGCATGCTGTCTTCCGCAGAAATTGCGGCGTACGACATGAAGACCGTGAGCGACACGTTTGTCGACCATATTCCGGTCTTCAATCTGCTGAGCGTGCTCGACGGTAAGATTCTGAATGAAGCTGGTTATCTTGTCGATTCCATCAGCGGCGAGGTGTCCATCGCCCTTCCGCAGAGCAACGAGAATCTGCTCTTCTCCGGCAAGGACAACGTCGTCATCTGCGGCAACCAGCCGGATATGGCCCGCCGTGCAGTTGAGCACGGAGTGAGCTGCCTGATCGTCTGCCAGGCCGAGGTTTCGGAGGAGCTGCGCAAGCTGCCCACGAAGACGTGCATCGTCGCCACGCCCTTCGACGCGTTCAAGGCCGCGCGCATGATCTATCATGCCATTCCCGTACAGCGCATCTGCCGCACGGAGGATCTCGAGGCGTTCCACCTGACGGATTTTGTCGATGACGTGAAGGAGATCGTGCTCAAAAGCCGCCACCGCAGCTATCCCATTCTCGACGAAAACGACAAGGTTGTCGGTACGCTCTCGCGCTATCATCTGATCAAACCGCGGCGCAAGCGCGTGGTGCTGGTCGACCACAACGAGGCCGCGCAGTCGGTGCCGGGTCTTGAGCAGGCCGAGATTCTGGAGATCATCGACCACCACAGGCTCGCCGACATTCAGACCGTCAATCCCATCTACTTCCGCAACGAGCCCGTCGGCTCGACCGCCACCATCATTGCCAGCATGTATCAGGAGAAGGGCCTGATGCCGTCTGAAAAGCTGGCGGGCCTCATCGCAGCCGCCATTGTGGCCGACACCGTCATGTTCAAATCCCCCACCGCCACCTATCGTGACCAGCGCATGGCTGAGCGCATGGCACGCATCGCCAATGTCTCGCTGCAGGAGCTGGGCAAGGAGATCTTCTCCGCATCCAATTCCGACGACAAGCCCGCCGAGACGCTGCTGTTCGCCGATTTCAAGGACTTCCACATCGCCGACCACGACTTTGGCGTCAGTCAGATCATGTGCGTGGACTACACCCGAATGCTCAACCGCAAGGATGAGTTCCTTGCGCTCATGGAAAAGACCATGCACGAGCGCGGGTATTCGCTCATCATGCTGATGCTGACGGACGTTCTGATTGAGGGCACACAGATTCTGTACCTCGGCGACGAGGACATCATCACGCAGGCATTCAACATGCAGCTCAAGGATCATACCTGCTTCCTGCCGGGCGTGGTCTCCAGAAAGAAGCAGATCATTCCGATGCTCTCGGCATTGTGGGGCTAAGGCCTGCAACCAAACTGCCGCGCGGCGTGGTATTTGCAGCAAGTTTTCAAAAGCATGTCAAACGCGCCGGAAGGCTTTTCCTTCCGGCGCGTTTTCTGTCAGCGCAGCCGATAGCTCAGCTCGCGCACGAGCTGCTTCGGCAGCTTGACGCATTTTCTGTCATACGTCACAAAGCCGTTGACCTCGTCTTCGACGTCGGAGAGCTGCGTGTATACGCTTGCAGCAAGCCCCCTTTGCTTTGCGGGGATGATCTGCGATTCGTAGAGCTTCGTGATTGCTTCTCCCAAGGCCTCAGGCGAACGGAACGCACGGTAGCCGAAGTTTTTGCTGTTAAAGCAGTGCCCGGATACAGGCAGGTTATATCCGCCGAATTCCGAGAGCACCACTGCCCTGCCGAGCCTGTCTTTTTTGAAGCGGTAGGGCGCAAAATACACATGCAGGCTCTGGATCTTTCCGATCTTCTGGTCATGCCAGCCGCTGGCATGGTCGATGGTGCGTGTCCGGTCGATACTCTCAATGAGCGCAGCAGCCTTTTCCGCGTCAAACTGGCCCCATCCCTCGTTGAACGGCACCCACATGACAACACACGGGCAGTTGTAGAGCTGCTCCACCAGCTCGCGCAGCTCGGCATAGTAGTGCTCGCGCGCGGATGCATCCGTGCGGGCAAACGCCTTGTAGTCGTTATCCTTTTTATGGCGGTGCGTGATGAGCGGCGCGGAGATGGTCATGGGGTTATATTCCCCGCCGCCTGACATCATATCCTGCCAGACGAGCATGCCCAGCCGGTCGCAGTGATAGTACCAGCGCATGGGCTCGCATTTGATGTGCTTGCGCAGCATGTTAAAGCCCATGTCCTTCATGAGCTGGATATCAAAAATCATCGCCTCGTCCGACGGCGCGGTATACAGACCGTCCGGCCAGTAGCCCTGGTCAAGCACGCCGTGGTGGTAATACGGCCTGCCGTTTAGAAGAAGCCGCGGCGTGCCGTCTTCGTCCTTCCCCACCCCGACTGAGCGCATGGCAAAATACGTATCAACCACGTCATGCTCCGTGCGCAGCTGCGCATCATACAAAAACGGCGACTCCGGCGACCACAGGCGCAGATATTCCGGGCGGATATACGAGCTGGCCTCGCCGTTTTCGTCCGTCCAGTCCTCAGCAATCACTTCCCCGCCAAAGCGCACTGTGACATTTACGCCTGCGGGCTGCGCACAGTCCACCTTCCAGCGCACCGTGCCGTTTTCCGGATCGGGCGTAATCTTGAGCGAGCGGATGTAGCCTTCCGGCACCCACTCGGCCCACACCGTCTGCCAGATGCCGCTCTGCGGCGTATACCAGATGCCTCCGCGTTTTGTCTTTTGCTTGCCGCGCGAGAGCTGGCATGCGTCCGTATCATCGCGCACCTGCACAATGAGCGCATTTTCCTCCTGCAGCGCGTCCGTCACGTCGGCGGTGAAGGCGGTGTAGCCGCCCACATGTCCGCAGATGAACCGGTCATTGCAGTAGACCTCCGCGCGCTGGTCGGCTGCGCCGAAGTGGATGAGCAGCCGCTTGCCTTCCTCGCGCGGAAGATCAAGCGTGCGGCGATACCACAGCGTCTGCCCCGGCAGAAGCGTCCGGTTCACGCCCGAGAGCCCAGCCTCCGGCGAAAACGGCACGAGAATCTTTCCGTCATATGCTGCCGGGCGTGCATCGCCGTCCGTGATGGCGTAGTCCCAGTAGCCGTTTAAGTTTACATAACTTTCCCTTCGCAGCTGTGGACGCGGATATTCCTGCAAAACCGCGCCCGGGTTCAGCCGCTCGCCCCATACCGTTTTCATACCTGCTCACCCGCTGTTTCCGTCCGCTTTTCTTCTTTTTTCAGTGCCAAAACCGGCGGCAGAATCAGAAGCAGCACTACGGCCGCCGCCAGGAAAATAACCGGCGTAGGCACGGTTTTTTCAACACCCAGCTCGATATAGGTACTGTCGCTGCCCTTGATAACGGCTGCGCCGATGGCCGGGCCGATCACCATCGGCAGCAGCACGCCAAAGATCATGCGGATACCCTGAAAATGGCCGACCTTCCCCTTGGGCGTGTAGTCACGAATACTGCCCGAGAGCACCGCCGTGACCAGCATATACCCACTCATCATCACGCAGCCGGCCACGATGACCGCCGCCATGCCGCGCGCGAAGTACATGGCAACCAGTCCCGCAAGCATCACACCCGCCGCCGGCAGCACGCAGCGCATCGCGCCGAGCTTATCCAGCCACCGGCCGGAGACAACGCTCACAATGGACGCCACGACCAGCACCACGCCCAGCACAATGGCGTAGCCGTCAATTTTCAGATAGTTCTGGATGTAGATGATGAGGTATGGGAAGAACACCTGCACCGCAATGGAGAAGATGCAGAACGCCGCAAATGACAGATACAGCGCCTGATTCATCCGCACCACGCTTGGCCGCAGACCGTAGACAAGGTTTTTGAAGCAGCTGTCCTTTCCCGGCTGCAGCGCGGGCTCTTTGACCAGAAAAACAGAGACAAGTCCCACGGCCGAGACCATAGCGCCGAAAACTGCAAAGAATTTGCGCCATTCGCCGCGCTGCGTCATACCGTCAAACAGGCCGAAGACCAGCAGCATTGCAATGAGCGGCAGGATAGCCAGCACGCTCTCGGCCTTGCCGCGATTGGATTGGTCCACCGTGTCGGTGATATAGGCATTGAAGGCCGCGTCATTGGCCGTGGAGCCGAAGAAGGTCATCACGCAGTCGAGTATGACCACCATCACAGCCGCCGCCTGCACAGCCGCCGCCGGGAAGAGCCTCGCGGCATTTTCAACCGTGATGAAGCCGAACGCCGCCGTGGAAATACCCCACAGAATGTAACCCACGCAGATAAACGCCTTGCGCTTGCCCAGCCGGTCGGACAGCGCGCCCATGAGCAGCGTCGTGAGCGTTGCGGCCGCCGCGCTCCAGCCGACCATGCTGGAGATATAGTTTGGGTCTGTCGAGATGGTATTGTAGAGGTAGACGTTAAAATACATGTTTTCGATCGTCCACGCCAGCTGGCCGACGAGGCCCACCAGAATCAGCGTCAGCCACGTTCTGGCTGTGATTTTCTTCATAAAACCACCCCTTTCCTCTGTAGTTCCATTGTAGTACAGCTTTTTCCGTTTGCACAGGCGCGCACCGGACTTTTTTATGCGCGCGGTGTTGCCCTATGTAAACGGCAGGCCGTTTTCGGCGCTGCTTCGCGCAGCACGCCGGCCTATGCCGCCGCTCAGCCCGCGGCCGGAGAAACGCTTGCAGCACTGTTCTCGCGGCCGCAGAATGCGCTGTATCTGACGCTGCACCCGGATTGCAGGCTGTATCCCGGCAACTCCGGCGCGCAAACGCAGTTTCTCGGCGACGTGCACGCCGGACTGCTGCAAAACGGCCTCCAGCTGCTCGGCAGCTGCGTTCATCTGCATCTCGCGGCCCATGCTGGAGCTGGCAGTGAACGGTCTGTCAAAACCGTTTCGCCAGGCAGAAAGACTTGGGGACGGGGTGCTGTTTTGCGCTTCTTTACAGGAAGAATTTCCGCTCCATGATCTGCTGCGCAGGGCGGCAGATGGCAAGAAAGATCAGCATGCCGCCAAAAAGCGCCAGCGCGATCAGCGGGTACATAAACCACACCGCGAAGCGGGGAACGTCAAAGGTGATATGGATCAGAAATTCGAGCAGCGGCATAAACGCACCCAGCGCGATGCACGCGCCGCCAATGACATACAGTCTGCCGCGGCGCAGGTATTTGAGCAAAACGACCACCGCTGTGGCAATGAGGCCGATGCAGGCCGTTACCGGAAAGGCAAAGCTCAAAAACCAGCTTCCTCCGGTCACAAGGTCGATGTACAGCAGATACAGCCCAATGGCTGCAAAACCGCAGGGTACGAAGATTACCGGGTTCGGCCTGCGGAACCAGAACGGCAGCACAAACAGAACATAGCTGACGAACAGCGCTCCGGCGACAAATCCCGACCAGGTGATGCGGGAATGGAACTGCAGGTCGATCATCAGCGTAATCAGCAGCGCCATGACAAGGAAGGTCGTCACCACGATCTGGCTCACGCGCGAATGTACCTGCGGCGCCGGGGTGCGGTGGCAGGGATACAGCGGCAGCGCATCTTCCCGGAGAATATCGGGATGGATGGCCTCGGTGCCGCAGAGCGGGCAGCACCGCTCCGTATCTGCAAGTTTGACGCCACAATAAACACAATACATGATTTTCTCCTTTACCGCCCGGCGGAATTGCTTTCCACCTGAACCGGGACGCCCAGATCCCGCAGAACACAGTGGAAGTGGTATTCCAGCGCAGGCTCCTGAATGTTTCGGATGAAATTGATAAAAAGCGTGCCCCCATAGGACAAAACGCCGCAGTTATATGGGGCCTTTGCCTGAACGCCAAGAACGAAGTCGAAGCGCTCGACATACGGCCGCATCTGCTCCGGAAGCTCCACCGCGCCGAGATTTGACAGGCACAGGCAGGATTTTCGCTCGCCCACCGCGTTGAAAATCATTTTCATCACTGCGTTCTTGATGAACAGCGGCATGATGCGAATGATAAGCGGGCGTTCGCCGTTCACATTCGTTGCAATCATGCTGCTCATGAATTTGGCGTTGATTTCCAGCCCCATGTGACTACGGACGACGGCGCAGATCTCCTCAAACGTATATTCGCCCAGCCGCGGATCGATTTCCGGAGTGGTGTAGAGGACAAAATTGCGCAGGGATTTGCTGGGGAACAGCCTGCGCAGGTTCACGGGGATCAAAACCTTGACGTGCCTGCGACGCTTGATATTCGGTACGCGCTGCTTCTGCAGGTTCTGTATGGCCTGCATCATGACGGCGCAGAGAAACGCGGTCAGGCTGACGCCATAGGCATGCGCCTTCTCCAGCGCCTGCTCCACAGGAACCTGCAGGCAAGTGACATGCAGAAAGTCGTCCGGCTCCGGCGTGCCGCGGATATGCCATGCGTCCGCAGCGCGGCGGCTTGCGCTGACCTTGCCGGCATATTTCTGGAAGCTGTCCTCCAGCTCTTCTGCAGAGGGCTCTTCCAGCCGCCCCAGAACGCCCAGCTCCGCAGGAATACGGACGCCGTATTTCTGCTGCAGGTACTCTGCCGTCAGCGTTTTCAAAAAAACCAGCGCGCCGTTTCCGTCGGT
The DNA here is from genome assembly GCA_004555655.1 of Clostridiales bacterium. GTDB lineage: Bacteria > Bacillota > Clostridia > Oscillospirales > Oscillospiraceae > CAG-170. The sequence continues at coordinate 5,196 of SFHJ01000027.1, read as the reverse complement.
CAGAGAGTGAAACAGCTCCACCGCGATCCGCTTGTGGTAGACGATGACGCGTATGGCGCAGCGGCGCACCTCATCCCGGGACATTTTCGCCAGCGGATAGCTGTTTTCCTGGCGAATCTGCGGCACTTCCTGCAGCTGCTGGATATAGTACCAGAATACGCCGCGCCGCAGCCGTGCAGCAATCGATGGAAAACGGCGTACCGTCACGTCCAGGGCTGCCTGCAGGATGGGAACGTCAACGGGCTCGGCCAGCGTTACAGACAGCCGAAAGACATTGCTCCAGTTCTGGCTGCGGGCCGCGGGGTAAATCTTGGCCGCGTTGTCCAGCCGCATCCAGCGGAGCTTGTTTTCTTCTGACACATGCGCGCTGAGAAAATTGTTGATCGTTTTAAAGTCCTCGGCGTCCTCTTTCAGTCCGTACAGGACGTAGGCGTGCCACCGCTCCGGGCGGATGATGAGTTTGCTCTTCCTTCCCGCAGCTTTGAGCTTCTCGTGCATTTGGACGGAATCGCTGCGCATGATCTCATCGCCGCCGGCAAAGATCAAAGACGGCGGCATCTGCTGCAGATCACCGAACACGGGAGAGACGTACGGGTCTTCGCGGTCGGTGCAGTAGCATCCGGCATAATAATCCAGCGCCTGCACAGACATGGACGGATCGGCTTCTTTGTTGGCTTCGTAGGACGGGCCGGAGGCTGTCAGGTCTGTCCAGGGGGAAATGGCGATGATGGAGCCCGGCTGCGGCAGCTCCGCTTCCCGGAGTTTCATGCACAGCGCATAGCAGAGCCCGCCGCCGGCGCTTTCGCCGCACAGAGCGATGCGAGACGGCGTGTAGCCCTTGTCCAGCAGGTAGCGGTAGGCCTGCAGGGCGTCTTCCAGCGCGGCTGGGTACGGATGCTCAGGGGCCAGACGGTATCCGGCGCAGAATACGCGGATGCCGCATTTGGCTGCGAGTGTGGAGGCAAAGCCCTTGGCGTATTCCAGATCACCGCAGACATAACCGCCGCCGTGCAGATACAGAATCACGCCCTGCCGGCGCTCGTCTCTGGGGAGCACCCAGGCGGCGCCGAAGCGTTCAAAGGGGTGCTCTTTCACGATGACTTCTCTGCGGTAGCGGAACTCCATCAGCTCACCCAGCTTGTTCTGACCTTTACGCAGCGTCTCACGGGAGCAGCTGTTCAGCAGAGGCTTGAGAATATTCAGTTGCGCGCGGACGGCTTTCGCGGACAGTGCCATATCGGATTCGTTCCTTTTCTTGCGATTTTTCCTATCATACCATATTGGGGGCGCACTCTGCAACCCACCGTCTTTTTCCGCGCCCTATCCGCGGTAGAGTCGGGACTCTACACCCGATAGCCCCGGCTCTCGTTTTGCACCTGCAGGCTTCATTGCCGCAGAACGTCTTCCAGCAGCGCTTCACAGGCGGCCATGACAGCCGTGATCTGCGCCTGCGTCGCATTGGCATAATGGAATGCCGCACCGGACGCACACCGGCACGGCCATCTGACTGAGCTCGTAGAGGTTTCGCAGGTGCAGCGTGGAAAGCGGACACTCCCGAGCCAACAGTACCAGCTTCCGCCGCTCATACCATCAACAAGCCGTCTATCCATGCAGCCACTTCTCCGGGTCAAGCTCCAAAAACGGCGCACGGTGGAAATGGTCTTTCAAATCAAACGGCACCGTGCAGTCAAAGACCGTCTTGCACGAGATACCGATATCCCGGATGGAGGGCGAATATGCCGGATTGGAGCCGGAATCGAGCGGGTGGCAGCATTGACCTTCAAAAGCCAGCATTCGTTTCTGGCAGGGCCATTGTAGCCGGGATACTCCGGCATGGCAAAGCCTGTGTGGCTGTTCTGATTCTCTACAATGTGGTTGTGCGGGAAGCCCGTGGTATTTACGTAACCGGGCGCGGGCTGCACGCCGTCCCAGTTGGCAATCTGCCCCGTCGTGTATTTCTTGGGCATCACCGCACAATTCGGCAAGAGAAATCGGCGAGATAGTTTGGCACAGGACAACGTTTGAAAAACGCAGGAATACTGGATGTATTTCAAGTTTTTCAAACGGCAGTATTGGGACAAAAGATCCATCGAAGCCCGCAGACGCAATTGCGCGGTGTTGTCCTTGGTAAAGGTGAGCGTCCCGCCGTCCACCTGCTTCTGCTCCGTTTTGTAAAGACGGGTCTTGACATAGAGCATGTAACGATAAACTGTCCGTCACATTCCGCAGCGCCCATGGCGTCGCACACGGCAGCGTCATCGGGTGCGGCAAGGCTCCTGCGTTCTTCACCCATGAAGCCGATGGAGCCTTTCTCCACCGCCTGGGGCAGGCCGCCAATATGTAGCAGCCGCTGCCGTCGCCGCCGAGGATGCTCCATTCGCGGCCGCTGTTGTTGTCTTCGTAGACGTAGCTGCCAGTGTCCCATTCCAGTTCGCCCTCGTACAGAGTGTATTCCAGCGTTCCGTTCTTCCATGCGCCGTTGAGCGTCGTGGCCTTCAACACCGGCTCGTCGGCAATGATGCACGGGCTGTTTTTTTGGGGAGTATGTTAAAACCCTTCAAAATTTCAGACAAAGTGCGGCAAGCTGTGCTATTATACAGAGGAAAGCATTGGCAGCGCCGCTGCAGGGTAAGGAGGAGCACCATGGATATCGGGAAAATGATTTCAGACATGTCACTGCAGGAGAAAATCGCGTTCTGCACCGGCGCGGACTTCTGGCACACGAAAGCCTATCCACAGCATGGCATTCCTGCCATTATGATGGCGGATGGGCCACACGGTCTGCGCTGTCAGAAGCAGGGCGCGGACATGCTCGGCGTGAACCAGTCGCTGCCGGCCACCTGCTTTCCGCCCGCCGTGACGGCGGGCGCGACGTGGAATCCGGAGCTCTACGCCGCCGAGGGCGAGGCCATCGGCAAGGAGGGACTTGCGGCCGGAGTGCCGCTGATTCTGGGGCCGGGCTGCAACATCAAGCGCAATCCTCTGTGCGGACGCAATTTTGAGTATCTCTCCGAGGACCCCTATTTTGCGGGCAGGATGGCGTCGGCCTTTATCCGGGGACAGCAGAGCACAGGCGCGTTGTCGAGTCTCAAGCACTTTGCCGCCAACAGTCAGGAGTACAAGCGGCAAAACGGCGACAGCCAGATGGACGAGCGCACGCTGCGGGAGATCTACCTTGCCGCCTTTGAAATTGCGGTCAAGGAGAGCCGCCCCGGCACGGTGATGTGCGCCTACAACAAGATTAACGGCGTCCACTGCAGCGACAGCAAGCGGCTTCTGACCGACATTCTTCGCAGCGAGTGGGGCTTTGACGGCGTGGTGGTCACGGACTGGGGCGCGATGCATGACCGCATCGAGGGCTTTCAGGCCGGTTGCGATCTGAACATGCCCGGCGGCTCGCGCTTCATGGAGCGGGCGGCCATACAGGCCGTGAAAAACGGCGCCCTATCCGAGAAGAATATCGACGCGTCCGTGGAGCGCATCCTCCGTCTGGTGGAAAAGGCGCGGCAGGCAAAACCTGCTTCTGTAAATTGGGACGAGCACCACACACTTGCCCAGACCATTGCCGAGCAAGGCGCGGTGCTGCTGAAAAACGAGGGCGATATTCTGCCTCTTTCTATGCCGGATCTGGTTCTGATCGGCCATATGGCGCAGGAGCTGCGCTATCAGGGCACCGGCAGCAGCCATATCAACCCCACAAAACTGGTCAATCTGACCGATGCCATGCCTGACGCTCCGTTTGCTGCCTGCTGCGACGCGCAGGGGGACGTGACGGACGCTGCCCTGCAGGAAGCGGCAGAGGCAGCCAAGGCTCATAAGATAGCCATTGTGGTGGCAGGATTGCCGGAGATTTATGAATCGGAAGCCTTTGACCGGGAGCATATGGGGCTTCCTGCGGGGCACAACCGCATGATTGAAGCGGTGGCGGCGGCAAACAGCAATACTGTGGTGGTGCTGCTGGGCGGCAGCGCAATGGAGCTGCCGTGGGCGGATAAAGTCAAGGCGATTGTCTATATGGGCCTGCCGGGGCAGGCCGGCGGTCAGGCCATTGCCAATCTTTTGACCGGAAAAGCAAATCCCTGTGGCAAGCTGACGGAGACATGGCCGCTTTCCTATTCTGATGTCCTTTCCAAAGATACCTTTGGCAAGCGGAATGCAGAATATCGCGAAAGCGTGTATGTGGGCTACCGCTATTACGACGCGGCGGAAAAGCCTGTGCGCTATCCCTTCGGCCACGGCCTGTCCTATACCACGTTTACATACAGCGATTTGCATGTGGATGGTCGGACAGTCAGCGTCCGTGTTACAAATTCCGGCAAGGTCAGGGGCGCGGAGGTGGTGCAGCTCTATATCGCGCCGCCCAAGGGCGGACTGTTCCGCCCGGAGAAGGAACTCAGAGGCTTCGCGCGCGTGGAGCTGGAACCGGGGGAAGGCAAAACAGTTGAGTTTGCACTGGACGAGCGCAGCTTTGCCGTTTGGTCTGACGGCTGGAAGATTCCCGGCGGAACCTATACTGTCTGCATCGGTGCGTCCAGCCGGGATATCCGCTTGCGGGCAGAAACAGAAGTCCGCGGCGAACCTGTCCCGGTTCCGGTATGGCAGGCCGGGAGCTGGTACGAGACGCTGAAAGGCGAACCCAGCCGGGATGAATGGGAGAAGCTGATGGGCCATCCAGTCCCCATCCAGCCGGAGCCGAAAAAGGGTCAGTTTACCATGGATAACTCCTGCATGGAGATGAAAGACAGCTCGCTCATCATGAAGATCCAGTACAAGGTGACGGAAAACATCGTTGCAAGGAGCTTCGGCGGAAAAAGGGACATGTCAGACCCCTCGTACCGCATGATGCTGGCGTGTGCGGCTGACTGCCCGATGCGCGCCGTCATCATCAACACCGGCGGCAGCGTGAGCGACAACGTGGCGGAGGGGCTATTGCACATGGCAAACGGCCATTTCTGCAGGGGCGTCGCTGCGATGCTGAAAAAGCAGTAAGCTTTGTGAAAAGAAGGGCAGGGCCGCAGAATATGAACAGCACCCCATTTGTTAGACAGTATGGTATACTACTAACGAATGGGGTGTTGTTTTATGCCAAAAGGAGTGCCGAACAAGAGGTATACTGGGGAATTCAAACAGGAAGTCGTTGAAACGATGCAGCGAGAAAAGCTGAGTCATAAAGAAGTGGCGCGGCTATACGGAATA
>SFHJ01000052.1 GCA_004555655.1 Clostridiales bacterium | reverse complement strand
TACTATATATGGCATGAGAACGGCTGGATTGTTCCAATGTTTCCAAAATTTTTTGAGATTTTTTGAAAAAATCTCGGAATGGATGGGATAGGATGATTATAGCTTCATTATACTCGAAACCTGTGAATAAATCTATTGCTTTGCATTACGGACAAAAAAATAACGGGTACTCGGCTTTTATACCGAATACCCGTTATCTCGTTTACCAACCCCGCCTGACAGATGCCATAATCGTAATTTCTGGAATTACTTTCTTATGAGCACCCGTGTAAGCCCCGGGGACTTGTTTTGCCTATGACTCAGAAGCGAGCTTCTGAATTAGCCAGCAGTCACTGCAATTACTTGGAGACGATGCAGTAGATGGTGGTGACAACGCCAGCAGCGTTGAAGCCCAGGCGCAGGTTGCCGCCGGTCAGGCCGTCAACCTTGGTGACAACACCAGCGTAGACGTCGTAGATAACGACATCAGCAGCGACCTTGAAGGACTCAGCACCAGCACCGGAGGTGACCTTCAGCGTGTTGCCGTCCAGAGCAACGTAGCTGTACTCAGTGTTCGCAGCAGCGGGACGGGAAACGATCTCGCAGTAGATCTGATCGCCGACCTTGTCGGTGAATCTGAACTCATAGAAGCCGTCGCCGTTAGCAACGAGGTATGCATCGTAATCAGCGTTGGTGACATAGATGGTCTTGGCCTCGCCGTCGAAGTAGACGGTGACCGGGCACAGATCATAAACGCCAACAGCCTCGGTGTCGGGTCTGTTCGTGTAGTCAACAGCAACGAAGCCAACGGTCTTGCTGCTCTGTCTGTAGACGTCGCCGTACAGATAGATGATAGCAGCGAACTCGCCGGAGCCATCGAGCAGGACTTCCGCATGATCGGCGTAGATGGTGCCGACGTCCTTACCGGTAACAGCCGTGTAGGAACCGTCAACCTCATGGACAAGGATCTGCGTGTCATCCGTCAGGGTTACGTTGGTAGCGGTGGCATTGATGCCATCCCAGTTGTACAGGTAAGCCTTGTTCGCGAGCAGGGCAACACCATCGTACGTAGCGCCGTTGGCAGCGTTCAGCGTGTACTCGCCGTCAGCATTCGTGCTGCTGAAGTACAGCTTCTCGTAGCGGTCGCTCCAGTTGATGCCGTACTCAACGCCCCACCAGTTCGCGCCAGCGGGATTCGCATAGTCGCCCTCTTCGTCGATCCACCATTCAGCGGGTTTGCCTTCCAGCTTAGCGACAGTAGCGGCCTCGGTAATCTTGGCATCCAGGCCAACAATGTTCGCCTTCAGGACGGCATTGCCGGCGTTCGCGATCATGTACATCCAGTCGATCACAACAACATCCTTGGAGGTGTAGCTGTTCACGATGCCGATGACGTTGCCGTAGGTGTCATACAGGAAGCTGTAGGCCTTGCGGAGCGGCTTGGCGTACTTGTCGGTGTCAACCTCAGTGGTGACGGGGTAGTTATAATCGACCTTGCCCAGGTAGAAGTGCAGAGCGTCGGGCGTCCAGGTGTCGCCGACCTTGGTCTGCCATTCGGACACGCCGTTCAGAGCCGCGGTCTCAGCCTTGGCCTCAACGATGGTCTGCAGGCCGTCAGCATAGGAGTTCTTGCTCTTCAGAGTCGGGTCAACCTGGCCATATACTCTGTAGGAACGGGTAACCAGGACATATTCGCCGACAGAGTACTTGTCGGCGACGACTTCGTCATAGAAGTCCTCCTGAATGCCGCTGTTCTCAACAACGGTGAGGTCGATCAGGCTCTCGTTGACGAGGTGGCCATCACGATAGGTTCTGGAATCGGTCACATCGGTGACACGGCCCAGCCAGGTCTCGATCTCGGTGACACGGTAGGTCTTGCCGCCCATGTAGAAGACCTGCGTCAGAGTGCCCTGACCGCCGAGGGTGCGCAGCTTAGCAACGCAGTCATCGGCGATATTGTGGCTCACTTCGAAGGTGCTGATATCACGGCCGTTGTTGGAGTACTCGATGCTACGGGTCGTCCGGTAGTCGGTCTTCGCAACGCCCAGATCAACCAGCAGGTTGCAGTAGTTGGTAGCGGTGGTGTACTCAGCCGCAACCGGGTACATGTACTTCAGGGTCTTGCCAGTGGTGGTAACCGTCCAGGTGGTGTACGGACGATAGAACGCGTCACTCCACTTGCCCTCAACGAGGTTCCACTGCTCCATGAGCTGCTCGCCGGTCTTGACAGCGCCGGCAACAGTCATGTAGAACACGCCGTTGATGTTGACGCCGGCAAACTGCTCGGCCTCGTCAGCCTTGTTCCACTTGTCGATCTCTTCGGCAACGCGGTCGTAGTTGACGCCCAGCTTGGTGCCGTACTCAACAACGTCAGCGCGCAGCGCGTCGAGCATGATGACAGCAGCTTCCTGACGAGACAGGTCAGCGCTGTAATCAAACTTGTTGCCCAGGGTAGCGGTCAGGCCGACCTGCTTCGCCAGAGCCAGAGTGTTGACGTCCCAGTTCTTGCCTTCGAGGCCTTCGACCTTGGCGTCATAGCCGAGGACGACGAGGACCATCTTCAGGAACTGAACGCCGGTGACGTTCGCTTCGGGAGCGAACTTGTCGCCGCCGATGCCAGCGATGATGCCGGTCTTAACGCCGTAAGCGATGTAGCTCTCGGCCCAGTGATCGACACAGTCGGCAAAGGGGTTGGCAGCCGTGTACAGCTTGTTGATGTCGGTCGAACCATTGTCAAACATGGCAATGATCTTCGCGGCCTGCGCACGGGTGATGGTGGCATCCGGACGGAACGTGTCATCCGGGAAGCCGTTCAGGACGCCGATGGTACCAAGAACGTCGACAGCTTCTTTGTAATCGATGTCGGCGGCGTCTTTGTAGTAATCGGACGTCACGGCGCTGGCAACGGTGGCGAAGCTGAGCAGCATTACGACCGCCAGAACCAGCGCAAGAACCTTTTTGAAGTTCTTCATTGAGTTTTCCTCCTGTCTAAATTTGATCGCCGGGCGGCGATAATCGCCCCTCGGCCATCATCTGCACGTATCATAAATCATCGGTTGGCAAATTGCAAGAGCCCCCGGGGGTTTGTAATGTGATTGTAACAAAAGCAGGCGCGGGCTTTTGCGGCAGCACGCAGGCTGCCTTGTGCAAAGGGGGGCTGACGCGCCGCAGATTTCGGCGAAAAACTCCGCTGCAGCCGCAGCAGGTTGCTCTGCTGTGGCTGTTCGCTCCCCCTCTGGGGGAGCTGTCACGGCTTTCGCCGTGACTGAGAGGGCCCTCTCCGCCCCCTACGGGGGCACCTCTCCCAAAGGGAGAGGCAAGTGGGTCTGCCTTACAAATTCAGATCTATCGAACTGATAAGGGGCGCACTTCTGTACACCTTTCGGTGCAGTGCGCGCGGATATCAGAAGCGGAGCGTATCAATACCGATACGCTCCGCTAACTGTTTTACGAAGCCCCGCCTGAGCAGCGGAGTTTTGCATTATCCAAAGACGGCCAGCAGGAAGCCTGCGGCGATGGCCGAGCCGATGACGCCGGCCACGTTCGGGCCCATGGCGTGCATGAGCAGGAAGTTGGACGGGTTCGACTTCTGGCCCTCGACCTGCGACACGCGCGCGGCCATGGGAACCGCCGAAACGCCGGCAGAGCCGATGAGCGGATTGACCTTCCTCTTGGTCAGGGCGCACATGATGTTGCCCGCGATCAGGCCGCCCGCCGTGGAGATGGCGAAGGCGACAAGGCCCAGAACGACGATCTTGATGGTGTCCCAGGTGAGGAAGTTCGAAGCGACCATCGTCGCGCCGACAGAGGTGGCGAGCATGATGGTGATGATGTTCATGAGCGCGTTCTGCACGGTGTCGGACAGACGGTCGGTCACGCCGCACTCACGGAAGAGGTTGCCGAGCATCAAGCAGCCGATCAGCGGAGCCGTGGACGGCAGCAGCAGCACGACAAAGATGGTGACGATGATCGGGAAGATGATCTTCTCGGTCTTGGTGACCTCGCGGGTCTGCTGCATCTTGATCTTGCGGTCTTCCTTGCGGGTGAGCAGGCGCATGATGGGCGGCTGGATCATCGGGATCAGCGCCATGTACGAATACGCCGCAATCGCGATTGCGCCGAGCAGCTCGGGCGCGAGCTTGGTGGTCAGGAAAATGGCCGTGGGGCCGTCGGCGCCGCCGATGATGCCGATGGAGGCGGCCTGCGGGCCGGTGAAGCCCAGCAGAATCGCGCCGAAGAACGCCACGAACACGCCCAGCTGCGCGGCTGCGCCCAGAAGCAGGCTCTTGGGGTTGGAAATCAGCGGGCCGAAGTCGGTCATCGCGCCGACGCCCATGAAGATGATGGACGGGTAGATGCCCGCTTTGACGCCGATGTAGAACACGTCAAGCAGTCCCGCGTGCTGCAGGATGTGGCCGTAGCTGTGATAATACGGGCTGGCTTCGTTCAAAAAGTCGGCCCACAGCTCGGGATGGTACAGCGCGTTCGTCTCGTTGAGCGAGGCGGAGAGCGACGGGAAGTAGCTGATGTTCGCCAGCAGGCAGCCGAACGCGATGCCGACCAGCAGCAGCGGCTCGAACTTCTTGACGATGCCGAGGTACAGCAGCACGCAGGCAATCACGATCATGACGAGGTTCTTCCAGCCGTCGCCCATGATGATGCCCGCAAAGCCGGATTCCACGATCAGCTTGTTCAGCGTGTCAAGCACGTTGAATCCGCCGGCAGTAGCAGTAAAGATAGCCATCGTTTGCCCTCCTTACGCCAGAACGACCAGAGGAGCGCCAGTATCCACCACTGCGCCCTTGCTCGTCACGACCTGAGCGACCGTGCCGTCACGCGGGGCGACGATTTCGTTTTCCATCTTCATGGCCTCAAGGATGACCAGCACGTCGCCGGCCTTGACAGCCGCGCCCTGCGCGCAGTTGACCTTGAGGATATTGCCGGGCATCGGCGCCGCGACAACCTCGCCGGCGGCGACAGCCGTGGGCGCGGGCGCAGCGGCGGGCGCCGGAGCAGCCGCAGGCGCGGCAGCGGCAGGCGCAGCAGCGGCAGCGGGCGCGGGCGCATAGGCCTCGTATTCATCGACCAGCATGGCCTGGCCTTCTTCGACCTCGACCTCGTAGGTGCGGCCGTTGAGGGTAACTTTATACTTCATCTGTCTTATACCTCCTTGATGGATTTGAAGCGCAGCTCGTTCAGGGGCTTGCCGAGCTTGTTGGCAACGATTGCCATCAGCATCGCGGCCTCGCGGTCGCCGACATTGAACAGCTTCACCTCACCGGCGGTGCCGGGCGCGGGCGCGGCCGTCTTGACGGGCGCCGGCGCAGCCACAGGCGCGGCAGGCGCGGCGGCGGCCGTTTTCGCGGCGGCCTTGCTTCTCGAGGCGACCATGATCTTGCCCATCACGTAGACAACAACCATCAGCGCGATGAGGCCGAAGAACACGACGCAGTAGCCCAGCAGGGCCACAAGGCCCGCCGTGCCGATATTCAGATCGACCATTGCGTTATTGACCAAAAACATCATACCGCACCTCGCTTACGCTTCTTCGATGGTGTACTTGCAGATGTTCTCTTCCTTGGCCTTGCGGGCCTCGAAGAACTTCATGGCCTGATCCGGGAAGCAGATGTAGCTCATGACGTCCTCCTCGCTGCGCGCCAGATCGCCCAGCGCTTCCTTCGCGGCCTTGAACTCCTCGCCGGTGCGCTTGGCATCCTCAATGCGGCAGTCGATGGGCTTGCCGCCCTCGCCCAGGATCTTATCCTGCAGCTCCTGGCTGACAGGCGCGGGCGCGATGCCGTATTCGCCCCTGAAGTAGTTCTTGACTTCCTTGGAGATCTGCTTGTAGCGCTCGCCCAGCAGGACGTTTGTAACGGCCTGATTGCCGACCATCTGGCTCAGCGGGGTGACGAGCGGAGGATAGCCCAGGTCCTTGCGGACGACGGGGATCTCTTCCAGCGCAGCCTCAAACTTATCCATGGCGTGCATATCGGTCAGGTTTGCGATCATGTTCGAGAGCATGCCGCCCGGAACCTTGTACACCAGCGCCTGCGCGTCGGTGGCCATGGACTTGGGATTGATGCGGCCGGAGTCGATGTACTTCTGCTTGATGGGCTTGAAGTAGTCGTTGACCTTGTTGATGACGTCCTCGTTGAGGCCCGTCTCGATGCCGTACTGCTGCAGCGCGTAGAACATGGTCTCGGTCGCGGGCTGCGAGGTGCCGTTGGAGAAGCAGCTGGTCGCGCAGTCGATGACGTCGACGCCGGACTCGATGGCCTTGGTCACGGTCATGTAGGCCATGCCGGTGGTGCAGTGCGTGTGCAGGATGAGGGGCATATCGCCCACGGCGTCCTTGATGCCCTTGATGAGGTTCTCGGCCTCATACGGGCTCATGGTGCCGGCCATGTCCTTCAGGCAGATGGTCTTGAAGCCCATCTTCTTGAGCTCCTTGCACATCTCGATGTACTTTTCCACCGTATGTACCGGGCTCTGCGTGTAGGAGATGCAGCCGGAAGCGATGGTCTTGGGCGTGGCGTACTTCATCGTTGCGTCGAGCGCGGTGCCGAGGTTGCGGAAGTCGTTCAGCGCGTCAAAGATGCGGATGATGTCGATGCCGTTTTTGATCGACAGCTCGACGAACTTCTCCACCACGTCGTCGTGGTAGTGCTTGTAGCCCAACAGGTTCTGGCCGCGCAGCAGCATCTGCAGGCGGGTGTTGGGCATGTGCTTGCGGATGCCGCGCAGACGCTCCCACGGGTCCTCATTCAGATACCGCAGGCAGGAGTCGAACGTTGCGCCGCCCCAGCACTCGACCGAGTAGTAGCCGGCTTTGTCCATCTCGGGCAAAATGGCTTCATAATCGGCGTACGGCAGACGGGTCGCCATCAGAGACTGGTTCGCATCACGAAGGACAGTTTCAGTAATTTGAACTTTTTTCATCGTAATCCTCCATTATTTGTTACGCCAACCGTGGCGTGTAACGACAGATTTTCAGGCCGGAGGCCCTGGAAAAAGACACGCTGCAGCGAGCCGCCGCAGCGTGTCTCGCGCTTGCATAACCGTAGATACTATATAATATAGCGCACAGGCAGCGTCCTGGCGGCTAAGAATCCGTTCAGGTTTTACAGCTGCGGGCCGGCGGACACAAGCGCCTTGCCGGCTTCATTGCCCTCGTACTTGGCGAAGTTCTTCTGGAAGCGGGAGGCCAGATCCTTGGCCTTGGCTTCCCACTCGGAAGCGTCGGCATAGGTGTCGCGCGGGTCGAGGATGTTGGTGGCGACGCCGGCAAGCTCGGTCGGAACCTCGAAGTTGAAGTACGGGATGGTCTTGGTGGGAGCGGTCTTGATCGCGCCGTTCAAAATGGCGTCGATGATGCCGCGGGTATCCTTGATGGAGATACGCTTGCCGGTGCCGTTCCAGCCGGTGTTGACAAGGTATGCCTTCGCGCCGCTCATCTGCATTCTCTTGACGAGCTCTTCGGCGTACTTGGTCGGATGCAGCTCGAGGAAGGCCTGGCCGAAGCAGGCGGAGAAGGTCGGGGTGGGCTCGGTGATGCCGCGCT
>SFHJ01000026.1 GCA_004555655.1 Clostridiales bacterium | reverse complement strand
GCTTTGAGGTCTCCACCGGAGACCCGCGCCCCCTTGCGCTGCTCACGCAGCTATCCCAGCACACTTTGCGGTGGGAACAATCTGCTTTCAGCAGACAGTTCCCGCCGCAAAGTCTGAAAATCTCATACTGTCAGTCAGACCGTCTACCGAAAATGTAGGCGGTCTTTTTCAACCCATCCATCCCATCAAAAAGGAGGTCATGCACTATGACAAAACAGAAAACCATCCCGGAACTGAAGGCCGAGATTACCGCCAATGAGCGCCAGCTTGCCCAACTCCGGCACAAACAGCAGCAGCTTGAAAACCGAGCCGTCTACTATGAAAAGGGTGACCGCCGGAAGCGGGCGCACCACCTTATCACCCGTGGAGCTGCCATCGAGAGCGTGGCTCCGCTTGCAAAGATTTTGACTGAAACCGAGTTCTATGCCTTTGCGGAAAAAGCCTTCGTCTTGCCGGAGGTCAAGGGCCTGCTCATGGAAGCCGTCAACGAACACAACAAAATTGAGTTTGGAGATGATTGACTATCGCTCTGTATCATTTTCATGTAACCCAAATCAAGCGCAGCGCAGGACAATCCGCTATTGCGTCTGCCGCCTATCGCTCCGGCGAAAAGCTGCACAGCGAGTATTACGGCGAGGACAGCGACTACACCCGCAAGGGTGGCGTGATCTGTTCGGAAATCCTGCTGCCCGCCCACGCCCCGCCGGAGTACGCTGACCGGGAAACCCTTTGGAACGCCGTAGAGAAAGTGGAATATGGAAGGAAAGCCCAGCTTGCATATAGCTTCGATATTGCCTTGCAGAACGAGTTCTCCATGCAGGAGAACATCGACCTTGCAAGGCAATTTTTGTTGGAGCAGTTTGTAAACCGGGGTATGGTGGTGGACTTCGCCATTCATTTCCGTGCGGTAATGGAAGAACAGCTCCGGCTGGAAAGCGGTGAGCAGATCCGCATCCGCAGAAAACGGCTGGAGCGGAACGAAAACCGCATCGCTGAGCTGAAACGGCTGTTTATCAGGATTTACGAGGACAACGCCAGCGGACGGCTGAGTGATGACCGCTTCGATATGCTGAGTCTGACCTACGAAACGGAGCAGAAGCAGTTGGAGGCCGAGTGCGTAACTTTGCGACAGGAAATTGAAGTACAGGAACGACAGAACGAAAACATTGAGAAGTTCATTCAGACGGCGCACAAGTATGTGGGCATCGACGAGCTGGACGGCTACGCTCTGCGGGAGCTGGTGTCAGCTATCTATGTGGATGCACCGGACAAATCCAGCGGAAAGCGTGTGCAGCACATCCACATCAAGTACGATGGGCTGGGCTTCATCCCGCTGAATGAACTGATGAAAGAGGAAACGGCGTGACCGAAGTCACGCCGCACCCTTTGAAAACTCAAGGTTTTCACCATTTTTTCATTTTACTGTTTTACGACCACCCGGCTAAGCCCGCGGTTTTTTGGTTCGTTCAACAATTAGTCGACGTAGGTGACAGCGATGCCCTCAATCTCGGGGTAAGCGTTGTCGGAGTTGTTGTCGACCGTGATGCTGCCGGACATGATGGCGCCCTTGACAGCCTCGTACTGCTCAACCGTGAAGGAATCGAATCTCCAGGAGCCTTCCGCGGTCGGGATGCCGACATAGTCGCCCTCGGTCAGGGAGTAGGTCATGAACTTGCCGCTGTAGTTGGACCAGTTGCCGGCATTCAGCTCGGCCAGGATGGTCTCGGTGACGTTCTGCAGGCCCTTCATGGCGGAGGTGACGATGCACGGATCGATGTAGCTCTGGTCGACGTCAACGCCGACGACCTTCGCGCCGTTCAGGTTGGCAGCCTCCACAGCGGAGGTGTAGATGCCGCCGCCGCAGGCAAACACGATCTCGGTGCCGCCGGCGTACCAGCCTTCCATCTTCGCGGTGATGTTGGCGTCGCCATAGAACTGGCCGCCGTAGGTGTAGTTGCAGGAGACGTCAACGCCCAGCTCGGCAGCGGCGTCACGCGCGCCCTGCAGGAAGCCGTAGCCATAGCGGATGACGGCGGGAACGGCCATGCCGCCCAGGAAGCCCAGCTTGGTGTAGCCGTCCATGACGACAGCGTAGCCAGCCAGATAACCGGCCTGCTCTTCCGCGAAGGTGGCGCAGACGGTGTTGGCGGACGGCTCGTAGTAGGTGACGTAGTCCTCGGTCAGATCGCCGGCGCCCACGTCGATGGCCAGGAAGTAGACATCGGGATATTTATCCTGTTCGTAGATCAGAGCGACGCCGAACAGGAAGCCGGGCATAACGACAACGTTTGCGCCCTCGGCAACGGCCTGGTCGATGGAGATGCAGCGGGCATCGTTGCTGTCGTCAGTGGGCTGATAGTAGGTGTACTCGATGTTGTTGGCCTCGCAGTAGGCGACAACGCCCTGCCAGGTCGCCTGGTTGAAGGACTCGTCGTCGATGGTGCCGACGTCGGTGACGAGGGCGACCTTCTTGATGATGGCCTCAGCGGCGGGTTCTTCAGCGGGTTCTTCAGCAGCGGGCTCCTCGGCGGCCGGCTCTTCAGCAGCGGGCTCCTCGGCAGCGGGCTCAGTGGCAGCGGGCTCTTCCGTCTTGGGCTCTTCAGGCTTCTCGCTGGAAGCGCAGGCGACGAGGCCCAGAACCATCACAAGAGCCAGCAGCAGTGCAAGGATCTTTTTCATTTTTGGTTCCTCCATATCAAATTATTTTTGTACGGGAAATTTTTGCGCCTTCCGGCGCGTATGCACATTATGACACATTGCGTTCGGAAAATCAACTGGATTTTCACTTTTTTGTGAAATAGATGAATTTTTACGTTTCGTTCATATATTCCTTGGCGGAAAAACCATAGGGCAGCAGCGCGTCCAGCCGTACCGCCTCGAAGCTGTCGTCGCCGCGGCCCATATAGATCATGAAATCCGGGCCGCAGAACTCCTGCATGACCTGCCGGCAGACGCCGCACGGCGGAAAGATATCCGTCACCACGCCGTCCTTGCCGCCGACGACGGCAATGGCTTCAAATTCGCGTTCGCCCGCGCAGATGGCCGTGAAGAACGCGGTGCGCTCGGCGCAGTTTGACGGGCCGAAGGCCGCATTTTCAATGTTGCAGCCGAGATACACGTCGCCCTGCTTTGTAACAAGCGCCGCGCCGACCTTATATCCGGAATACGGCGTATACGCGCGCTGCATGGCCTGCTTTGCCAGATGGATCAGCTCGACAGGATTCATACCGCTTCCTCCTCAGATGATCTCCCGTGCAAAGCTCTCGCCCTGCACGCCGCCCTGCACGCCCAGAAGCGAAAGCACTGTCGCGGCGATGTCGCCGAAGCCCAGGCGCGTGCCGAGATTCACGGGGCGCACGTGTTTGCCCAGTGCGAGCATGGGGATATACTCGCGCGTGTGGTCGGTGTGCGCAGAATACCCGGGGTCACAGCCGTGGTCGGCGGTGATGATGACAAGATCGTCCTCCCCCAGCTTTTCCAGAAAGCCCGGCAGCCATGCGTCAAATTCGTGCAGCGCTTCGGCATAGCCGTCAATGTTTCTGCGGTGGCCGTAGAGCATGTCGTAGTCGACGAGGTTCACAAAGCAAAGGCCCTCGAAGTCCTTTTCGGCATACGCCATCGTCTTTTCCATTCCGTCACGGTTGCCGGCGGTGTAGGTGAACTCTGTCAGGCCCTGCCCGGCGAAGATATCGTGGATCTTGCCCACGCCGATGACGGTTTTTCCCGCGTCTTTCAGGATATCGAGCATCGTTTTTGCGGGTGGCTCGAGCGAGAAATCATGCCGGCGGCTGGTGCGCGTGTACGGCCACTCGCCTTCAAACGGGCGTGCGATCACGCGGCCCACGCCGTGCTTACCCACAAGGATTCTGCGCGCGATGCGGCAATATTCATAGAGCTGCCCGGGCGGGACAATATCCTCGTGCGCCGCGATCTGGAACACCGAGTCGGCGGACGTGTAGACGATCAGATCGCCCGTTTCCACGTGCTCCTTGCCATAGTCCTTGATGACCTCGGTGCCCGAGTATGGCAGGTTGCACAGAACGCCGCGGCCCGTCTGCGCGCGAAACGGCGCGAGGACCTCCTCAGGGAAGCCGTTCGGGTACGTCGGCAGCGGCTGCTCCGATACCACGCCCGCGATCTCCCAGTGGCCGATGGTCGTGTCCTTGCCCTTCGAGCGCTCCTGCAGGCGTGCAACGGCTGCGGTGGGCGCAACGGCTTTCGGCAGGTAGTCCACACCGTCGAGATTGCCAAGGCCGGCCGCGAGCAGATTGTCCATGCGGAACTTTTCAGACGATGCGCAGGATTTTAACGTATTTGCGCCCACGTCGCCGAAGTCTGCTGCGTCCGGCTCGTAGCCGACGCCAAAGGAATCCAGCACGATCAAAAAGATTCGTTTCATTTCATCACCTTACTTTTCCAGCTTGACCGCCGTGTCGAGCGCCAGCTCCATCATCTGCGTGAAGGAGTTCTGCCGCTCCTCGGCGGTGGTGAACTCGTGGCGCAGCACGTGGTCGGAGATGGTGCAGATGGCGAGCGCATGCTTTTTGCAGCGCGCGGCGTTCATGTACAGCGCTGCCGCCTCCATCTCAAGGGCCATCACGCCCATCTTCTGCCAGCCGTTGTTGGCGATCCAGCCGCCCGCCATATCGTCGTCATCGCCGTAGAAGCGGTCGGAGGAGAGGACGTTGCCCACATGGTAGTTCGCGCCCATCTCACGCGCCGTCTCGACGCAGGTCTGCAGCATGTTAAAGTCGGCAATGGGCGCGAACGTGCCCGCCAGATGGTACTGCTCGGCCCAGCGCGAGTCGGTGCACGCGCCCTGCGCGATGACAATGTCATAGAGGTTGATCTCGTCCTGCACCGCGCCGGCCGAGCCGATGCGCATGATGTTTTCCACCTCAAACGCATTGAACAGCTCCCACGAGTAGATGCCGATCGACGGCATGCCCATGCCCGAGGCCATGACCGAGACCTTTACGCCCTTGTAGGTGCCGGTGTAGCCGTGCACGCCGCGGACGTTGTTGACAAGTCTCGCATTTTCCAGAAAATTTTCCGCGATGAATTTCGAGCGCAGGGGATCGCCCGGCATCAGAACGGTCTGGCCGAAGTCACCGGGTCTGGCGTTGATGTGCGGCGTCGGATAGTTCATAGTGATTCTCCTTTTATTGATGTTCGTTCTGTTTTACGATTTTCACAATGCGGCTGGTGCCGAGTCTCGACGCGCCGAGCGCGATGAACTTCTCCGCGTCGTCGATGGACGAAATGCCGCCCGCGGCCTTGATCTTCACGCCGTTCGTGACGTGCTGCGCGAACAGCTCCACATCGTGGAACGTCGCGCCGGCGCTCGAGAAGCCTGTGGAGGTCTTGATATACTCCGCGCCGGAGTTGGAGACGATTTCGCACATTTTGATTTTTTCCTCGTCGGTCAGCAGGCACGTCTCGATGATGACCTTCAGGAGCCTGCCGCGGCACGCGGCCTTGACGGCCTTGATCTCGGCCAGAAGATCGTCCCAGCGCTGATCCTTCACCCAGCCGATGTTGATGACCATGTCGATCTCTTCCGCGCCGTTATCCACCGCGTCGGAGGCTTCAAAGCACTTGGCCTTCGTGGTGGAGTAGCCGTTGGGGAAGCCGATGACGGTGCAGATGGCGAGCTTTCCATCCACATACTCCGCCGCCCTCTTCACATAGCTTGCCGGGATGCAGACGGAGGCGGTATGGTACTTCATGCCGTCGTCGCAGATGGCCCGGATCTCGTCCCAGGTCGCGCCCTGGCTCAAAAGGGTATGGTCGACTTTACTCAGAATCTCGTTCATTTCCATGGAGAAATTCCACCTTTCTGTGTCCTTTGATATAGTCCTGATAGCATTTGTGGCACATGGCGATATAGCTGTCATTGCCGCCGAGGAAGACCTGACTGCCCTCGGTCACAACGTAGCCCTCGGGGCTGAGACGGGCGTTGACCGTGGCTTTTCTTCCGCAGTCGCAGATGGTCTTGATCTCGGTGATGGAATCGGCCAGCTCAAACAGCCTGCGGCTGCCGGGGAAGAGCTTCGTCTGAAAATCCGTCCGCAGGCCGAAGCAGAGCACCGGCAGATCCTCGCGGTCGACCAGCTCGCGCAGCTCGTCGATCTGCTTGCCGGTCATAAACTGGCACTCGTCAACAATGATGACGTCCACCGCCTCGCGCCGGGCGTAGAGCGCGCGGATGTCCTTGTCCGGGCCGATGGCCTCCGCCTCGGCCGTGAGTCCCACGCGCGAGCGGAGCGTGAACTCGCCGTCGCGGCTGTCGGCCGCGGGCTTGATGAGCCAGACGCGCATGCCGCGCTCTTCATAGTTGTACTTGGTGATGAGCGCCGTCGCGGTCTTCGAGCTGCCCATTGCGCCGTATTTGAAATACAGCTTCGCCATTGTTTCACCTCATCTGTTTCTCTTTTTTCGCAGAACGGGGATAGTCTGCAAGTATATGATACCAAATTCCGGTGTGAAAAGAAAGACCTGTTTTTGGATTTTGCACAAAAAAACGCGGCCCGCGCCGCGCCCGGAGGCAAGGGGCCCCCTTTTGAAAAAAGAGAGCCCCTTGTGTACGGTTACGCTGCCCGGAAGCCCGCGTAGAGGGCCACGAGCTGTTCGGCAAGCTTTAGCGCATCCTCGCCCTTTTTGAGCCTGACGCTCAGCATCGGCGTCCTGCCGGCCGAGAAGAAGATGCGTCCTTTGAATTCCGGCGCGCCGCACGCGCCGGAGACGGCGGCAAAATCGAGCACCGCGAGGCTCAGCATGACGCTGCCCTCCTTCTGCTCGATGGCGCTCACGCCCGCGGCAGCCGCCCGCGCGCGCAGAAGCGCGATGGCGATGAGGTTCATGACGCCCTTCGGCGGATCGCCGTAGCGGTCGACGATCTCGTCGAGCAGTTCGTCGGCATCCTGTTCCGAGCGGATGGCCGCCATGCGGCGGTACAGGTCCATCCGCTGCTCGCCAGAGGCGACGTAGTTTTTGGCGATGTTGGCCGTCACGTCAAGGTCTGCCGTGCATTCGACCTCCTGTATGGGCTTTTCGCCGCGCTCCTCCAGAACCGCGTCCTCGAGGAGCTTGAGATACATGTCATAGCCCACTGACATCATATGCCCCGACTGCTCCGCGCCAAGCAAATCGCCCGCGCCGCGAATTTCAAGGTCGCGCATGGCGATTTTGAAGCCGGAGCCAAACTCGGCGTATTCACGGATGGCCTCGAGCCGCTTCTCCGCGACCTCGGTGAGCACCTTGCCGCGCCGGAAGGTGAGGTACGCGTATGCGTGGCGGGTAGACCTGCCCACGCGGCCGCGGATCTGGTGCAGCTGGGCAAGGCCCAGCTTATCCGCATCCTCGATAATCAGCGTGTTGACGTTCGGGATATCGATGCCCGTCTCGATGATCGTCGTGCAGACAAGCACCTGGATTTCGCCCGCCGACATGGCCTGCATCACGTCGCCAAGCGCTTCTTCGCCCATTTTTCCGTGCGCCACGGCGATCTCCACGCCGTCACCCAGCCGCTGCTTGAGCCGGGCGGCGCACTGGTCAATGGACTCCGTGCGGTTGTGCAAGTAATAGACCTGCCCGCCGCGCGCAAGCTCGCGGCGGATCGCGTCGTCGACCATCGCCTCGTTATATTCCAGCACGAACGTCTGCACAGGGTAGCGGTCGTGCGGAGGCTCTTCAATCGTCGACATGTCGCGCAGGCCCGACAGCGCCATGTTGAGCGTGCGCGGAATGGGCGTGGCAGAGAGCGTCAGCACGTCCACACCCTTGGAAAGCTCCTTGAGCCGCTCCTTGTGCGTCACGCCGAAGCGCTGCTCCTCGTCGATGATGAGAAGGCCGAGGTCCTTGAATTTGACGGCCTTCTGCAGCAGCTTGTGCGTGCCGATGATGAGATCGACCTTGCCGGACTGCAAATCAAACAGCGTCTTTTTCTGCTGCTGCGCCGTGCGGAAGCGCGAGAGCACGTCGATCGTCACCGGAAACGAGCCAAAGCGCTTTACGGCCGTGAGATAGTGCTGCTGCGCCAGAACCGTGGTCGGCACCAGAATTGCCACCTGCTTGCCGTCGAGCATACACTTCATCGCCGCGCGCAGCGCAACCTCCGTCTTGCCGAAGCCCACGTCGCCGCAGAGAAGCCGGTCCATCGGCGTGGGCGACTCCATGTCGTGCTTGATCTCCGCCACGGCGCGCAGCTGGTCGTCGGTCTCGGCAAACTCAAAGCTCTCCTCAAACTCCTGCTGCCACGGCGAATCCGCCGCGAACGCATAGCCCGGCAGGCGTTTTCTGGCGGCGTAGAGCTGAATGAGGCCCTGCGCGAGATCCTTGGCGGCAGCCTTGGCCTTCGCCTTGGTCTTCTGCCACTGGTCGCCGCCGAGCTTGTTGAGCCGCACCGCCTGCTCCTCGCCGCCGGTGCCGATATACTTGCTGACAAGATCGAGTTGCGTGGCCGGGACGTACAGCACGTCCGTGCCCTGATAGGCGATTTTCACATAGTCCTTCACCGCGCCCGAGACCCTGATCTGCTCCATGCCGACGTAGCGGCCGATGCCGTGGTGCTCGTGCACGACGAGGTCGCCCGGCGTGAGGTCGGTGAAGGATTCGAGCTTTTTGCGGTTCGACGGCGTCTTCTTTGCCGTCTTTTTGCGCGGCGCGCGCGCGAGAATCTGCCCCTCGGTGAGAACAGCCATGCGCAGCGTGGGATACTCCAGACCGGCCGGCAGCGCCGCGTCGGTGATGAGCACCTGCCCTGGCTGCGGCAGCTTTGTCGCGGGCATCGCCAGAAGCGCGTTCACGCCCGCCGCCGCGAGCATATCCTTTAGTATCTCGCCGCGCCGCCTGCCGCCGCAGAGCACCATGCAGCCGTACTCACTTTTCACATAGTGCTGCAGATCCTGCACGGCCGTGTCCATGCTGCCGCCATAGCCCGGCAGCTGCCGCGCCGTGACGGAAAGCAGCCGCCTGGGCGGCAGCGACTCGGGATAGCGCGCGGCCAGAAAACTGTCAAAATACACCGCGCCCTGCGCGCTGAACTGCTCCGCCAGCTCGTCAAACGTGCAGGAAAAGCCACACTGGTCGCTCGACAAAACGCCCGTGGCGAGATAGCCTTCGATGCTCGCGCCCAGCATATCCTGCCGGGCATCGGCCGCGCGGGCGAGGTTGCCGTGGTCGCAGAAAAACACCAGCGCGCCGCGCGAGACGTAGCTTGCCGCCGTGGCAAATTCGGGGTACAAAAACGCCATGTAGCGGTCGGCGGCCGCGAAGCTCACCCCGGTCTCCAGACGCTCAAGGTCGGCCTCCAGCGTCTTTATGAGCGACGGATTGGGCGTTTTTCTGCGCTTTTGCCGCGCGATGAGCGCGCGGATATCCCCGCACAAGCCCGCAATGCCCGCCGGGTGCAGCGCCGGGACGCTCTCGGCCACGGGCAAAAGCACCGCCTCATCGGCGTTCTCCGTGCGTCTTTGCGTAATGGGGTCAAAAAAGCCCATCGCGTCCAGCTCGTCGCCGAAGAACTCCACGCGCAGCGGCCTCTCATGCGCAGGCGAGAACACGTCCACAATGCCGCCGCGCAGCGCGTACTGTCCCACGCCTTCGACCAGGGATGCGCGCGTATAGCCCGCCGCGTCGAGCTTCCGCGCCAGTTCGTCCATCTCATAGCCCGCGCCGGGCACAAGGCGGATGGCCGCGCCGCACAGCACGCTTCTTGGCATCGTGCGCAGGCACAGCGCGTCCAGACTCGCGATCAAGACCGGCACGCGGCCCAGCGCCAGCTCGTACAGAAGTTTCAGCCGCTTCTGCTCCCACTCGCGCGAGACGCCCGCCGCATCCAGAAGCGTCAGCTCGCGGCTGGGCAGCACCGGCGGCCGGCTGCCCAGAAACGCGGCCAGCTCGTCCTGCATCCGCGATGCGGCCAGCTCATCCTGACAGATGACAAGTGCCGGACGGCCCGTCTCGGCGCAGAGCGCCGCGATAAAATGGCTGCGCACAATCTGGCTCACGCCCGAGACGGCGACGGTCTGCCGCGCGTCGGCCGCTTCGCGCAGCTGGGTGAACTCCGGCATGCCGCGCAGCAGCTGCAGCAGTACGTTCATGGCGCTACCTCCTTCAAAAAAATGGAAATTTCAGAAAATCAATGCAGCCAACAACGCGCGCAGAGAAATTTTCTCTGCGCGTATTGCGGCCTTTTTTCGGTTGTTATGGCAATTTTCCGTTAAATTTGGCGGCGGCTGCCGGCACGCCCTCGCCGATGACGGCGAGCGCGGCTTCGGCCGCGTACCGGATCGCCGCCTGATACGCCGGCTGTTCGTCTTTGCCCACGACCGACAGCACCCAGTCTGCCAGATCGTAGTCGGGGTGCGGCTTTGCGCCCACGCCGACTTTTACACGCGGGAAATTTTCCGAGCCAAGCTCGTGAATGATCGACTTCAGCCCGTTGTGTCCGCCGGCCGAGCCGTCCTTGCGCACGCGGATACGGCCCACGGGCAGCGAAATATCGTCGAAGATGACGAGCACCCGCTCGGGCGGAACCTTATAGAAATGCGCCGCAGGCTCCACAGCCATACCGGAGGCGTTCATATACGTCTGCGGCTTGAGCAAAATCAGCTTGTTGCCCCGGTAGCTGGCCGTACCGGTCAGCGCACGGAAGCGGCTTCGTTCCACCTTCACGCCAAGCATACCGGCCAGCTCATCCAGTGCCAGAAAGCCGGTGTTGTGCCGCGTTCTGGCATATTCCGCACCGGGATTGCCCAGTCCCACGATCAGCCACACCGCATCCTGCTTTCCGGAAAACAGCATATCAGAACAGCACCGACATCGAGTTCTCCTCGTAGATGCGCTGGATGGCGTCGGCAAAGACGGGGGAGACGTCGATATAGTTGATCTTGGACGGCAGGTTTTCGGGCGCGGGAATGGTATTGAGCAGCGTCAGCTCCTTGATGCAGCTGTCTTCAATGCGCTGCAGCGCCGGGCCGGACAGCACGCCGTGCGACGCGCAGGCATAGACCTCGGTCGCGCCGCCGATCTCGACGATGGCCTTGGCCGCGTTGCAGAGAGAGCCGGCGGTATCGACCATATCATCAAACAAAATGCACTTCTTGCCGCGTACGTCGCCGATGACGTTCATGACCTCGCACTGGTTGGCCTTCTCCCGGCGCTTGTCGACGATGGCAAGGGACATGCCCATCTTATTGGCAAAGGTGCGCGAACGCGACACCGAGCCCACGTCCGGCGAGACGACGACCATCTCCTCGGGGTTGGAGAACTTCGCCATATAGTAGCGCACAAAGACGGGGTTGCCCAGCAGGTTATCCACAGGGATGTCGAAGAAGCCCTGGATCTGCGCGGCGTGCAGGTCCATCGTGAGCACGCGGTCGGCGCCGGCGGCCTCGATCATATTCGCCACCAGCTTGGCGGAAATGGGGTCGCGGCCCTTGGCCTTACGGTCCTGCCGTGCGTAGCCGAAGTAGGGGATCACGGCGGTGATACGGCCGGCAGAGGCGCGCTTGCAGGCGTCGATCATAATGAGAAGCTCCATGAGGTTGTTGTTCACGGGCTTGCAGGTGGGCTGAACGAGAAAAACGTCGCTGCCGCGGACGGATTCGTTGATGGTCACGGAGACTTCGCCGTCGGCAAAGGTGTTGACCGTGCAATCACCCATCTGCAGCCACAGCTTGCGGCAGACGCCCTCGGCAAACGGACGGTTGGCATTCGCGCAGAACACCTTGACGTTCTTACCATGAGAAATCATATGAAATTACCTCTCTCTGCTCATATCTTGCGCATTTTGTTCTATTTTCTGCGGCACAGCCGCAAATGTACACTATTTTTCCTTTAATTTATGCTTGGCGGCCCAGTCTTTTTTGTTGGCCTGCCGGGCGCGGGCGATGGCGAGGGCCATGGCCGGGATATCGTCGGTGATGGTGGAGCCGGCGGCAATGTACGCGCCCTCGCCCACCGTGACGGGTGCGACGAGGTTGGTGTTGCAGCCGATGAAGGCGTTGTCCTCGATCACGGTGCGGTATTTTTTCGCGCGGTCATAGTTGACCGTCACGGTGCCGCAGCCGAAGTTGATGTTCTTGCCGACATCGCTGTCGCCCACGTAGGTCAGGTGCGAGATCTTGGTGCCGTCGCCGATATTGGAGTTTTTGAGCTCCACAAAATCGCCCACGCGCACGCGGTTGCCGACGCTGGTGCCGGGCCGGATGTATGCAAACGGGCCGACATGCGTATCATAGCCCACCGAGGAGTTATAGATCTGCGAGGCGTTGACGGCGGAATCGTCGCCCACGCGCGCGTTCTCGAGATAGCTGTTGGGGCCGATGGTGCAGTTTTTGCCGATCGACGTCTGCCCGCGCAGAATCGTCCCGGGCAGAAGCGCCGTGCCCGTGCCCACGCTCACCGTGGGGTCGACATACGTCGCGCCGTAGTCCCAGATCTCCACGCCGAGCTTTGCCAGCCGGTAGAGCTTGGCGCGGTTTAATACCGGCTGCCAGTCGGCAAGCTCGGTCGTGCCTGCGATGGAGTACACGCCGTCGCGGTCGGTGTACGGCGTGCCGTGGTCCTTTAAGAACTCGGTAAAGATGAACTTGTCGTCGAGCGCGTCCATCAGCGCCGCGCGCCGCACCGAGGTGACATTGCTGGCCACGGGGGGCCCGTCAAACTGCTCGTCATCGGCGGCAAAGGGCAGCAGCACCGCCGGGCCGGTGACGACAATAATATCCTCCTCTTTTTCGTCGGCTGTGGACAAAAACACGTGCAGCTGGTCGGACGTGGTCTCAGCCGACGGGCACCAGAAATCGACGTCGTCGGGGAAGCATGCGCGCACGTCGCGCCGGAACCGATCGTGACAGACCAAAAAGAAGCGCCCGACGCCGCCGTCAATCAACGAAGACGCGAGCCACGCAAGCAGCGGCGTCCCCATGATGTTCTGCAGCATCATCGGGCGGGAATATCCGGTTTTCCCCGTATCATCGGGAATAAAGACGACAGCAGACAATCCAGGCATGGCGAAAACTCCCCTTTCCAGACGTTCTGGCGGCCGCGGCCGCGCAGCGCCGCGCAGCAGGTTCTGCGCGCACTCATAGTTGTACGTATTATAGCAGATGCGTTCAAATTTGTATAGAAATTTTCCGAAAAAAAATGTGTAAAAACCACCCGGAAAAGCGAGGCGGAATTGCACATACAGCCAAAGTGTGATATCATAAAAGCGCTGCGGCTTATTTCAGATTCTGGCAAACGGGGGGATGATGATGCGCTTGACCTGCAGCATGCGCCCGGCGGAAGGCAGCAAAGCCGGCCGGAAGGGCAGTTTAAAACATATTTCTCACACGGAAGAACATAACAGATTTGTCCTCTTTTCTTGCCGGGATGGCCGCAATGGCGCGCCTGCGGGCGCTCTGCCGGAAGGATGTTTTGCAGGATGAAGCATCTGCTGGACAAGACGCTGGGGCGGTATATGCTGGTGAACTTCCTGTGCTGGGGCGTGGGCACGGGCGTGATGTTTCTGCTGTACAACCTGCACATCGGCGGCTACTGGGCCGCCTCGGCCAGCAACTATCTCATTGGCGGCACGCTCGGCTATTTTCTCAACCGCCGCTACACCTTCCATTCCACCGGCAGGCAGCTGACAGACCTTCTCAAGTATATTCTGCACATGCTGGTGTGCTACTTCATCGCCTACACCGTCGCGCCGAAGCTGTGCGCAGGCCTGATTGAGCAGCTTGGCCTGCACGCGGCGGGCAACGTCGCGCTGACGGTGGGCATGGTGTTTTTCACCGTTTTGAACTACTTCGGCCAGCGCTATCTCGTCTTTCGCGGCTCCCATAAGAACGCAGAGGATAAAAATGCGCCGCGCGGCTGAACTTTTCCAAGGAGGCGCCTATGGCTTACCCGCAGCTGTGCCTGCGCCGCGGTGAGGACGCGAGCGTCCGCGCCGGCGCGGCATGGATCTTTGACAACCAGATCGACTGGGCCGACGATGTCTGCACCGACGGCTGCGTGGCGGACGTGCTGGATTCGCGCATGCGCTTCGTCGCGCGCGGCTTTTTCAACGGCCGGTCGAAAATCGCCCTGCGCGTTCTGACGCGCGACGAAACCGAACCCATCGACCGCGATTTTTTTAAGCGCCGTCTGGAGGCGGCGTGGCGGTTCCGCCAGGCGCTCGGCTTTTCCGATTCGTGCCGCGTGGTGTTCGGAGAATCCGACGGCCTGCCGGGGCTGACGGTCGATAAATTCGGCAGCTGGCTTTCCCTGCAGACGGTCTGTCTGGGCCTGGAGGCGTGGAAAGAGGCGATTGTGGAGCTGCTGGCCGGGCTGTTTTCCCCACGCGGAATTTACGAGCGCAACGATCTGGCCGTGCGCGAAAAAGAGGGCCTGCCGCAGAAAACCGGCGTTCTCTACGGCGAGGTGCCGGAGGAGATCGAAATTTTCGAGCACGACGCGAAAATGCTCGTCAGCATCCCGCACGGGCAAAAAACCGGCCATTTTCTCGACCAGCAGGAAAACCGCGGCCGCATCAGGCCCTACTGCAAAGATCAGGCCGTGCTCGATCTTTGCTGCTGCACGGGCGGTTTTTCGGTGCACGCGGCGCTCTACGGCGCGGCGTCCGTCGAGGCCGTGGACGTGTCTGCCGAGGCGCTGGAAAAGGTACGCAGAAACGCCGCCCTGAACGGCGTGGCGGGCAGAATCACGACGACATGCGAAAACGCCTTTGACCTTGCCCGCGCGTATGCCGGCGCGGGCAGGAAATACGGCCTTGTCATCTGCGACCCGCCCGCCTTTGCCAAGAGCAGGTCGGCGCTGCCCTCGGCCTACCGCGGCTACAAGGAGCTGAATTTGCGCTGCATGCAGATGGTAAGCCCGGGCGGCTTTCTGGTGAGCTGCTCGTGCAGCCAGTTCATGACGCCGGAGCTGTTTCTGAAAATGCTGCGCGAGGCTGCCGCCGACGCCGGCCGCGAAGCGCGGCTTCTTGAGTGCCTGATGCAGTCGCGCGACCATCCGGCAAGCCTTTCCGCCGGGCAGGCGCTGTATCTCAAGGGTTATATTTTGCAGATCATATAAAATAAGAATCATTCTTGATTTTATCCAACAACTGTGCTATACTCTGTTTACAGACATTTTATAAAAAGGAGTTGCAATTATGAATCTCAAGGGCAGCAAAACCGAGGCCAACCTGCAGACCGCCTTCGCCGGCGAATCGCAGGCGTGTGTCAAGTATCAGTATTACGCTTCCAAGGCCAAGAAGGACGGCTACGTGCAGATCGCGGACATCTTTGAGGAGACGTCCCGCAACGAAAAAGAGCACGCCAAGCTCTGGTTCAAGCTCCTGCATGACGGCGTGCCCGCCACCACGGTGAACCTGGCCGACGCGGCGGACGGCGAAAACTACGAGTGGACCGACATGTACGCGGCCTTTGCGCGTGAGGCGCGCGAGGAGGGCTTCGACGACATCGCGAACCTGTTTGAGGGCGTAGGTAAGGTCGAGCAGGCGCACGAGGAGCGCTACCGCAAGCTGCTGGCCAACGTCGAGGGCGGGCTGGTCTTCTCGCGTGACGAGGATCAGATCTGGCAGTGCGGCAACTGCGGCCACATCGTCATTGGCAAGAAGGCCCCCGAGGTGTGCCCCGTGTGCGCGCACCCGCAGGCCTATTTCCAGATCAAGCCGGAAAACTATTGATAAAAACCAAGGCCCGGCCAATCGTTGGGACGCAAAACAGGCGCAGCAGTTTGTACTGCTGCGCCTGTTCTTTATATCTGCCGAAAACGTCTCCGGCGTTTTCGGCAGTATTATTTTGCCGCGGCATTGCGCTTGGGAATGCGGATGGTGAGGATGATCTCCTGCTCCGTCTCCAGCTGCTCGGAGCCGGCGTCGATGCCTGCCGAGCGGATGATATCGAGCTGGTGACTGACAGAATTTAAAAACACGCGCACGTCGCGCAGGATAAAATTCCCCAGCTCGCGCTTCGGCGCAGCCGGCTGCGAAAGCGCATCGATGTACTGCTCGGTTTTGGCCACGGTCCAGTCGTTCTGCACGATCAGCCCGATGACGCGCAGCCGTTCGGGCTCGCCGGGCAGCTTCAGAAGCGCCCGCGCGTGCCGCTCGGACAGGCCGTTTTCGCGCAGCGCCTGCAGCACCTTCGGCGAATGGCGCAAAAGGCGCAGCTTGTTGGCCACGGCCGACTGGCTCTTGCCCACGCGGCGGGCTGCCTGCTCCTGGTTCAGCCCGTATTGCCGCATGAGCCGCGCCAGCCCTTCGGCCTCCTCGATGAAATCCAGATCGCGCCGCTGCAGGTTCTCCACCAGCGCCAGCATCCCCGACGACTCGTTGTCCACGCTCACCACGATGCAGGGCACCTCCGTAAGTCCCGCGAGCTTTGCTGCGCGGAGCCGGCGCTCTCCTGCCACCAGCTCCATCGCGCCCGCCGATTTCCGCACCGTGAGCGGCTGCAGCACGCCGTACTGCGCGATGCTCGCGGCCAGCTCCTGCAGCGCGTTCTGGTCAAAGACCCTGCGCGGCTGCGACGGATTCGGGCGGATGCTGCCCACCGGCACGAAGAGCACCCGCCCCGACTCCAGCAGCGATTTGGTTTTCAGCTTGGCCATATGTAGACCCCTCTCTGCAAGGTTCTGCGTCCATTGTAAGCGCACCGCAGCGCAAAATCGCGCGAAAGCAGGCACTATGGCACAAGAAATTGTGGCGGGAAATGGCGGGAAACCACAACATGTGGAAAACACTGTGGAACATGTGCAAAACCCGGCGCAGCCGGTCGGGCGCGCGGTCAAACAGGCGCGGTGCGCGGCGGTTTGCTTTGCTGCGCAGAAGTTGCGGAAACAAAAAATTTTTTGCGAAAAATCGGTTTTTCAGTTTGCATTTACCGTCAAATGTGATATAGTATGTATTTGTCTGAAAATCTATCAAAAACTACAAAAAACGTTTTTAGAACCGGGCTGGGAGCTTCGGTTCGCAAGGAAAGGGGTTAACCAAATGTCTCACAAGTACGTCTACCTGTTCTCCGAAGGTAACGGCAAGATGCGCGAGCTGCTGGGCGGCAAGGGCGCGAACCTGGCCGAAATGACCAATCTCGGCATGCCTGTCCCGCAGGGCTTCACGATCACGACCGAAGCCTGTACCCAGTACTACAAGGACGACCGCCAGATCAATGCCGAGATTGAAGCGGAGATCATGCAGTACGTCGAAAAGCTCGAAGAGATCTCCGGCAAGAAGTTCGGCGATCTGTACAATCCGCTGCTCGTCTCCGTGCGCAGCGGCGCGCGCGCGTCCATGCCCGGCATGATGGACACGATTCTCAACCTGGGCCTCAATGACGAAGTCGTCGTCGCCTTCGCCAAGAAGACCAACAATCCCCGTTTTGCATACGACTCCTACCGCCGCTTCATCCAGATGTACTCCGACGTCGTCATGGAAGTGGGCAAGAAGTATTTTGAGCAGCTCATCGACGAGATGAAGGCCGACCGCGGCGTCAAGCTCGACACCGAGCTGACCGCTGACGATCTCAAGGAGCTGGCCGAGAAGTTCAAGGCCGAGTACCGCGAGAAGCTGGGCGAGGAATTCCCGCAGGACCCCAAGGTGCAGCTGATGGGCGCCATCAAGGCCGTCTTCCGCTCCTGGGACAACCCCCGCGCAATCTACTACCGCCGCATGAACGACATCCCCTCCGATTGGGGCACCGCCGTCAACGTGCAGCAGATGGTCTTCGGCAACACCGGCGACACCTCCGGCACGGGCGTTGCGTTCACGCGTAACCCCGCCACGGGCGAAAAGAAGCTGTTCGGCGAATTCCTGATGAACGCACAGGGCGAAGACGTCGTCGCCGGTATCCGCACCCCGCAGACCATCGACCAGCTGGCCGAGGTCATGCCCGAGGCATACCAGCAGTTCGTCGACATCTGCGGCCGTCTTGAGTATCACTACCGCGACATGCAGGATATGGAGTTCACCATCGAGGACAAGAAGCTCTACATGCTGCAGACCCGTAACGGCAAGCGCACCGCTGCCGCCGCCATGAAGATCGCGTGCGATCTGGTCGACGAGGGCATGATTACCGAAGAAGAGGCCGTAGCCATGATCGACCCGAAGAGCCTCGACGCGCTGCTGCACCCGACGTTCGACGCCGCGGCTCTGAAGAAGGCCAAGGTCGTCGGCACGGGCCTGGCCGCCTCTCCCGGCGCCGCCTGCGGCAAGATCGTCTTCTCGGCTGAGACCGCGACCGACTGGGGCAAGAACGGCCACAAGGTCATTCTGGTCCGTCTCGAGACCTCTCCCGAGGATATCGAGGGCATGCACTACGCGCAGGGCGTTCTGACCGTCCGCGGCGGCATGACCTCCCACGCGGCTGTTGTCGCGCGCGGCATGGGCACCTGCTGCGTCTCCGGCTGCGGCGCCATCAAGATGAATGAGGAAGCCAAGACCTTCGAGCTGGGCGGCAAGACCTACAAAGAGGGCGACTGGATCTCCATCGACGGCTCCACCGGCAACATCTACGGCGAGAAGATCAAGACCGCCGCTGCCGCCATCTCCGGCGATTTTGACCGCCTGATGGGCTGGGCCGACAAGTTCCGCAAGCTGGGCGTCCGCACCAACGCCGACACCCCCGCCGACGCTGCGCAGGCTGTGGCCTTCGGCGCCGAGGGCATCGGCCTTTGCCGTACCGAGCATATGTTCTTTGAGGCCGACCGCATCAAGGCCGTGCGTGAGATGATCGTCTCCGAGACCTCCGAGCAGCGCGAGAAGGCGCTGGCCAAGCTCGAGCCGATCCAGCAGGGCGACTTCGAGGCCATCTACGAGGCCATGAAGGGCCGTCCCGTTACCATCCGTCTGCTCGATCCGCCTCTGCACGAGTTCCTGCCGACCGACCCGAAGGATATCGAAGAGCTGGCCAAGGAAATGGGCCTGACCGTCGAGCATCTGAATCACGTCATCGCCAGCCTGCATGAGTTCAACCCCATGATGGGTCACCGCGGCTGCCGTCTGGACGTCACCTACCCCGAGATCGCCAAGATGCAGACTGCTGCCATCATCAAGGCCGCTCTGGCTGTCCGCAGCCGCCGTCCGGCATGGAAGATCGTTCCCGAGATCATGGTTCCGCTGGTTGGCGAGGTCAAGGAGCTGGCGTACGTCAAGTCCGTCATCGACCAGACCGCCAAGAAGATCATCAAGGACGCCGGTTCCGACATGCAGTACAAGGTCGGCACGATGATCGAGATCCCGCGCGCGGCGCTGACCGCTGACGCCATTGCCCGCGAGGCCGAGTTCTTCTCCTTCGGCACGAACGACCTTACGCAGATGACCTTCGGCTTCTCGCGTGACGACGCGGGCAAGTTCCTCGCTTCCTACTACGACCGCAAGATCTACGAGTCCGACCCGTTCTCGAAGCTCGATCAGGCAGGCGTTGGCCGTCTGGTGAAGATGGCTGCCGAGCTGGGCCGCGAGACCCGTCCCGACATCAAGCTGGGCATCTGCGGCGAGCAGGGCGGCGATCCCTCCACCGTCGAGTTCTGCCACAACATCGGTCTGAGCTACGTCTCCTGCAGCCCGTTCCGTGTTCCCATCGCAAGACTGGCCGCCGCACAGGCCGCCATCAAGGCGAAGAAGTAAATCACAGCGTTCCCTCCCGCGCGGACGATCGTCCGCGCGGGTCTTTTTTGTCCGCGGCTTGCGGCCGTCTTGCCTTCTGTTGGAAATTCTTAAGTAAGATTTCAGAATTTTCCGGGCCATTCTTGTCTGAATTGCCGTTGCAAATTCCTGCGCACTCCGATATAATGTTGTTACCATAATACTACCTCCGCAGCCGTTTGGCTCCGGTTCCGATAAGGGGGTCATTCCGATCAGAAAGAAAGGTAAATTTGAGGCCAGCCGCTCCGCGCCGCACACCAGCCAGGCGTCCCGGCAGCAGCCGACCGCCGCGCAGAAAAATGCGCCGCGCGCGTCAGGGCCTCAGAAAAAGAAGTCCGCCCCGGGCAACGGTGCGAAGAAGGCGGTCGTGATTCTGGCCTGCGTGCTCATCATCGCGGTGCTGGGCGTGTGCGCCTATGGCTTCGCACTGAAAAATTCCGACAAGATCTTCCCGAACGTCTCCATCGCCGGTGTGGACGTGGGCGGGCTCAGGCGCAGCGCGGCCGTATCCGCCGTGTCCGACGCGGTCAAGTCCAGCTACGCAGGCGAAACGCTGACTGTGGTGCTGCCCGACCGCACGCTACAGCTCAATCCCGACGTGACGCAGGTCGCGCTCAACCCCGAAGAGGCGGTCGATGTGGCCATGGCCTACGGCCGCGACGGCGGCCCTGTCAAGGCCATCCGGACATATCTCGCAGCCAAAAAGACCGCGTACAGCGTGAGCCTTGAGTCCAGCCTCAACCTCGACACCGAGAAGATTCGCACCATGCTTGAGCAGACCGCGCGCGAGGTGCAGACCGACCGCGTCGAGCCGTCCGTCCGTGTGGATGAGGAGGCCGGGCAGATCGTGGTAAATACCGGCTCGCCCGCGGTGTCGCTTGACGCAGAGGCGCTTTACACCGCCGTGCTCGACCGCTTCGGCTCGGGTGATCTGTCGGATCTCACGTTTGATTACGACACCGAGCCGGTCACGCCCATCGACCTGCAGGAGTACTACGACAAATTCTGCAGCGAGATGAAGGACGCGTATTACGACGAGCAGACGCACGAGCTGGTCGCCGAGGTGCCGGGCTACGGCTTTGACGTGCAGTATTACACGCAGCAGCTGGCCATGGCCGAGCCCAACTCCACCGTGACCATTCAGGTCGAGGAGCTCAAGCCCGAGGTCACGCTCGAAGATCTGGAGAAGATCTACTTTGCCGACGTGCTGGGCGAATACGACAGCCCTCACACCGGCGAGCCCAAACGCACCAAAAACCTTGAGCTTGCCTGCAAGGCCATCGACGGCACGATTCTGAACCCCGGCGAGGAATTCTCGTTCAACGGCGTGGTCGGTGAGCGCACGACGGATAAGGGCTATCAGGAGGCCATCGTCTACACCGACGGCGGCGCGAGTGAAGCGCAGGCCGGCGGCGGCATCTGCCAGGTGGCGTCCACCATCTATTCCGCCACACTGCTTGCAAACCTCAAGGTCACGGAGCGCGCGCCGCATATGTACAAGGTCACCTATGTCATGGCCGGCATGGACGCGACGATCTACTGGGGGCAGCTGGACTTCAAGTTTGTGAACTCCACCGAGTATCCGCTGCGCATCGACGCGTCCGTCTCCGACGGTTATGTGCATATCAAGCTGATCGGCACGAAGCCCGAGACCGACTATGACCACATTGTGCTGCGCTATTCGCAGATCAACGAAAAGGCATGGAAGACCGTCGACGAGGATGGCAACGAGATTACCATCGTGCCCTCCGGCGGGCGAGATAAAAACGGCAACCTGATCGATATTGCCATCAATGAAGAGGGCGAGTACTTCACCATCGTCAGCATCAAGGAGCAGCCCTACACGGGCTATACGATCGTGGCCTACCGCGATTTCGTAGACGCCGACGGCAAGGTTCTGCGCACCGAGACGCTTCATACGGACGTGTACAATTCGCGCGACAAGAAATACGAGCTTGCGCCGTACACCGTCCCCGAGGAGCCGGGGGCGGAAGAGCCTACCGACCCAACCGACCCCACCGATCCGACGGAGCCCACCGACCCGTGGGAGGACCCCTGGTTCGGCGATTGGGGCGGCGGACAGGAGTGGCCGTAAAATTACAACCCCCCGCACCTGCCGGGTGCGGGGGGTTTTCCGTCATATACGCAAAAACCCGCGCTCTTTACACGGGTGCTCATAAAACAGTATGGCATATGTTCCGAAAAATCTGCTGGTTGAATACAAGCAGAACGCCCGAAGAATCTGCGGACTCTTCGGGCGTTCTGCTTTTGTACATAGGAATTACTGCTTCTTGTACCCGCACTTCGGGCATACACCTTTTTCGTTCAGCGCAATGCCGCACAGGGGGCAGCGATCCTTCGTGCCTTCCGGCTGGTATTCCTGGGACGCAGCATTCACGCCGCTGGTGAAAGTCAGCTTGGCGATATTCAGCTTGTCCTTTAGGAGTTCATAGACGATCTTGATCATGCCCTCGACGGTCATGGTCTCTTTCGTGACGACCAGACGGCAATCAGGATAGGC
>SFHJ01000051.1 GCA_004555655.1 Clostridiales bacterium | reverse complement strand
TGATAACGCCATCGCACAGGCAAAAATTGCAAAACAGACCTATCAGGCCAAAGTATTTACAGTTGGTATTTTCGCCAAGGCAAATCCGGATCAAAGTATCACAGCCAATTTCAAACCAAGCGATGGCTGGAACAACTACTATAACGAGAACAGCCTCTCCTCTGCTGAGGAACTTGTCGCAGCGAACCGGTATATGCACTACATGTCTAGCAACCATCCTACAGCTGACAATCTGAATAGCAATGTCAATGGGTGGAGTAATTCTGGTTACTATATGGCAGCATCAGATACGAAGGGTCTAAATGGCGTCTTCTCAAAGATTGATTCAGAAATCAGCAATCCGTCTACCACGTTGACAACCGCCGCCGTACTGAAAGATATCATCTCTGACAACTTTGACGTACCGAGCGGTAGCAAGGCTACAGCAGCATCGTACACGGTTACGACCACGGACGGAAGCAACTATACGACCGGCAGCAAAGTTAAGGATTACACCGCAACCTTTGACAAAGCCACAAAAACGGTTTCTGTCACTGGCTTCGATTATAAGGATAAGTATGTTGCCAAAGATCATCCCGGCGAGAAGCTCGTTGTGACCATCACGGGTCTGTTGCCGAATCAGTCCGGCAAGAAGCTCTATTCCAACAATAACGAGAAGTCCGGTATCTATACGAAGAGCGATGATGAGTTCCCGTTCGCGCCGTTTGACAAGCCATATACCAAGGTGGATACGGAAACCCGCGTGGTGGACTTTGGCATGACCGTAAACATTGGCGACCATGTGCTGAACACGTACAAGGCCACGCATGAGTACGGCACGTTCAGCCAGAACAGCAATAAATACACCTACAATCTGAACTCTGTGAAGGACGGCAACGGCAACTATACGTTCGGCTTCACCGGCGTGGATTCCTCGCTTTACTTTGCCAACGGTGCCTGGACCAAGGTCAACGTCATCCCCGCGAACAATGTGTATTATGATGACGCTTACCTGAACGGCGACGATACCGGCTCCAGCGACTTCAAAGACGGTCAGTACGGCTACGAAGCAGCCGTTGAAACAGCTACGAATGCAGCCAACTTCAATCCTGAAGGCTCCACCACATCCTATTCTGCAAAGCAAACCTTTAGCTTCACCGGCAGCCGCATTGATCTCTACTGCACCACCACAAATAACTCCAATGCAGTTGTTGCGGCGCTGTGGAAAGCCGAGGATTTCGGTAAGGACGACACACAGCCCGTTGCCAGCAAGTACATGATCAACACGTATGAGAGTGGCACGCTCTATAATGTCCCGACCCTCAGCTTTGACACGGGCGTGCGCGGCAATTACGTGCTCGTTCTCTACACCAACGGAACTTCAAACTACCAGTTTGACGGCGTTCGTGTTTACAATCCGGCCGATGAGACAAACGACACCGTAAAGGGCGCATATACAGCGGAGAATGAGGCGAACGCCCAGTTCCTGAAGGTTCGTGATCTGCTTGTGCAGGCCGGCAATCTCGGTAATCCCGGTGTTGTCTACACGGACGAACAAGACGATGTGAACGCTCCGGCAACCTATTATGATATTGGCCCGAAAAACGAAGTCTATCTGGCTGCCAAGAACGGCGTCAGCTTCAGACTTGACGGCTACAACGCAGCTGCGTACAAAGTTATGGTCGGTCTGAGCGCTCCGGAAGGTATGGGCAATGGCCAGGTCACTGTTACCTATGGTGACCAAGTCACCAAGGTGGATGTGAATTCCGTCAATGACATGTACTACGAAGTGAAGCCGGATGCGAACGGCAACGTTTCGATTGTAAACAGCGGCAATGTTCTGGTATCTGTCACAAACATCAAGGTAACGGCTCGAAATACCGCCAGCGCAGCGTCCACCGCATCTGTTGTTGTGGATGAAGATTTGCTGAATTATGTATCCACTTTCAGTACACTGAGCGTGGTGGACACAACGACACCGGATACCCCCGATCCGATACCCGACACGCCGGTTCAGAACGACAGCATTTCTGCCATCATCCACGCCATCTGGGCGCAGGTGAAGGACAGCATTGACCGTCTGTTCGGCAGACTGTAAGGAAGGAGAAACCGCAATGAAAAAGACGTATTCCAAGCCCGCGCTTTACGCGGAATCCTTCGAGCTGGCAGAGCACATTGCTCTTTGCTCCGGTTACAAAGCAGGCGTTATTACAATCACCCATTGGAATGATGGCGTGTGCACCTTCCAATATACTGCCGGTGGTTCTGTGCTGTTTAACACGACACCCGGTTCCGCTTGCGATGCTGATTATTTTCCCGGCATGGAATTGGAATGCTACAACAGCCCAAACGGCGCACCCGGCGTCCCCTTCGGTTCCTGACACACAACTTTAAAAAGGCCATGCCGCTTGGCATGGCCTTTTTCCAACTTGCCTATGAAACCATTTTCCTGTAAACTGAATATGGCCGGATTCGTCTGGCGCATTGACGCGCCGGTGCCGCTGAAAATTGACGGACGCTTTCAACCGTTTTTGACCGACGCACCGCGCGACGACTGCTCCATCTCGTTTGAAATTTGCCGTCCCGCAGAACTGCGCGGCACGGTTGTTCATGCGGACAATCCGCGCGTACTCCGTCTGGCGGACGGCTATGCGATCGAGCGCAATTTGCTCGCGCCGGAGCCCTGCACCTGTCTCGTCAGCCGCGACGCTGACCCGATGCATCAGCAAGGCTATCTCTATCCGGAGCTGATCCGTTTCTTCCGCGACTTCGACAACCTCCTCGACGCGGCGAACCTTGAGCACATGCTCACCGCGCTCGGCGCGGTCAGCCTGCACAGCTCGTTCATCACGCATTGCGGACAGGCCATTCTCTTCTCCGCCCCGTCCGGCACGGGCAAGAGCACGCAGGCCGCGCTCTGGGAGCAGTACGCGCACGCCGAGCAGATCAACGGCGACCGGAGCGTCATCCGCTGCGTGGACGGGGTCTGGACGGCGTTCGGCTTCCCCTTCGCGGGGTCGAGCGGCATCTACAAAAACAAGTCCGCGCCCATCCGCGCCATTGTCGTGCTGCGTCAGGCGAAGGACAACACCATCGAGCGCCTCGGCGCAAGCGAAGCCTTCCGCCTGCTCTATTCCGAAACCGCCATCCAGCGCTGGAACACGCAAGGGCACGCCGCCGCCGTCGATCTGCTGATCCGGCTGAGCGCCGCCGTGCCCGTTTACCGCCTGTGCTGCACGCCGGACGCGCGCGCCGTCGCGCTGCTGCAGCAAACGCTCTCATCTCAGGAGGATTCCCCATGACCGGCAACCAAACCGAACTTCAAATCATCGAGCACATGCACCGCCGCGCCGTGGCGCAGGGCATCCCGCTGAGCGGCACGTTCGAGCTGACGCCGCTGTGCAGCATGGCGTGCAAAATGTGCTACGTCCGCATGTCGCCGGAGGAGCTTGCCGCCACCGGAAAGCGCCTGCGCACGGCGGACGAGTGGCTCGCCCTCGCGCGGGAAGCCAAAGAGCAGGGTATGCTGCTTTTGCTGCTCACCGGCGGCGAACCGTTCCTCTACCCCGAGTTCCGCCGCCTGTATACCGAGCTGCGGCAGATGGGCTTCGTCATCTCGATCAACTCCAACGCCACGCTCATCACGGCGGAGACCGTCGCGTGGCTGAAGGAAAACCCGCCGCAGCGCATCAACATCACGCTCTACGGCGCGTCGGACGCGACGTATGCGCGGCTCTGCGGCCACCCCACCGGCTTCACGCAGGTGACGCACGCCATCGAGCTGCTGCGGGATGCGGGCATCTCCGTCAAGCTCAACTGCAGCGTCACGCCGGAAAACGTCTGCGATCTGGAGGACATCATCGCCTACTCCGACGAACACAAACTCGTGCTGCAGGCCACGTCGTACATGTTCCCGCCGCTGCGGCGCGACGCGGAGAGCGTCGGGCGCAACGCGCGCTTCACCGCCGAGGAGTCCGCGCGCACGGAGGTGAAGATCCGCCGCCTGCAATACGGCGCGGAGAATCTGCGCGAATATTGCAAGGCCATCGAATCGCACCAGCCGGTGGACACGCCGCTGTGCGCCGACTGCGAGGGCGAGGGCCTGCAGTGCCGCGCCGGGAAGAGCGCGTTCTGGGTCACGTGGGACGGGCGCATGACGCCGTGCGGCATGGTGAACGAACCGGCCGTGTTCCCGTTCGGGCAGGGCTTTGCGGACGTATGGCAGTCCCTGCGCGCGCAGACCGCCGCGCTGCACCTCCCGCCGGAGTGCGCGGGCTGCGACGCGAAGCACTACTGCCACACCTGCGCCGCCATGTGCTACACGGAAACCGGGCGCTACGACTGCAAGCCGCAGTACCGCTGCGATCTGATGCGCGCCGTGCCGGCGGCCTGCCGCGAACTGCTTTCCGAGGAGGAACATCATGAAGAATAAGAAAACACTTTGGATCGTCATCGCCGTTGTGGCGGTGCTCGCAATCGCGCTGGTGGTTTATCTCTGCACCCGCCCCGGCGAAGCAGCCACGACGCCGGATACGCCCACCGAATCCACAACCCCCAACGCCGACCCGGACGTCGAATCGCCCGATCCCGATGCGCTGAGCGCCACCGTCGGCAATGGCGACACCTCGAACGTCACCACGGACACCGCCGCCGGCACGCCGTGGAAGACCATGACGGACGGCGACTACAGCGTCGGCATCCGCTCCCTCGGCGGGTACGACGGCCTGTTCGTCGAAGACGGCAGCGACGACAGCGTGACGAACGTGCTGGCGCTGCAATTCACGAACAACGGCAGCACGGTCATCCAGTATGCCGAGTACGCCTTTGACGCGGGCGGCGAGACGCTGGTGTTCAAGCTCTCCGACCTCCCGGCGGGCGAATCCGTCGTGGTGCTGGAGGCGAACCGACACGCGTATGACAGCGCCGCGGTGCTGGAGCTGACCGACCGCGTCGTCGCCACGGTGGACGAACTCACCTTCGCGAGCGATCAGGTGCTCATCGTCGATAACGGCGACAGCTCCCTCACGCTCATGAACCTCACGGATGAGACGCTCCCCGTCGTGCGCGTGTTTTATAAGTACTATTACGAGGAGGAGCGCACGTTCGTCGGCGGCATCACCTACACCGCCAAAGGACGCAGCATCCCCGCCGGCGGCAGCGTGACGATCTATCCCTCGCACTATGTCACCGACGGCTGCGTGCTGATGGGAAGCGCCATCTACTCCGAATGACAGTGCAAGGTCATGGGGCGCCATAAATGGCGTCCCATCGACCGGCACTGTCATTCCTCGTTTTTTGCGCTGCAACCGCTGCGCTTACGTTGCATCGCAAGGCCGCAAGGTCATGGGTGCCGTAAACGGCGTCCCATCGACCGGCACTGTCATTCCTCGTTTTTTGCGCTGCAACCGCTGCGCTTACGTTGCATCGCAAGGTTGCAAGGTCATGGGACGCTGCAAGCGGCGTCCCATCGACCGGCACTGTCATTCCTCTTGAAAGCGGCCTGCATAAAGTTTCAACGTGAAGACATTTTGTCTTCACGTTGAAAGGACGGCCCGGAGCATATTGCTCCGGGCCGTCCTTTGCATGGAAAAGCCGTTATTTGTATGCTGCAAACGCCGTGTAGTCCGGCTGCGTGTACTGGGCGGCGTACGCGTCGATGATGTCCTGCGCCGCCTGTGCGTCGATGGGCTTGTCATTGCTGACGTCCCAATCCGCATCGTTGGCCTCGAACCACGGACTTTCCAGATTCGCATCCCCATCATACACGATCCCCTGCATGAGCTTGAGCGAGCCGCCGTCCACGGTGAAATAATACCATGCGCTCTTCGCCGCGCCCGCGGACGCCTCGTTTGCGATGAGGAACGCGCCGGCCTCGTCCGGGCAGAGGTAATACGCGCTGCGCGCCTGGCCGCACGCGAGCTGCACGGGCTTGCCGTCCTGGAGCGTGTACAGGTCGAAGAGCATCTGATTCACAAAGTCGTCGCCGTTGATCGCGCCGATCAGCAGCTCCGGCGAGCCGTCGCCGTTGAGATCCTGCAGCGCATACCCGACGCGCTGCAGCACGCCGCCGTCATAGCAGGCCGTGCACAGCTCGCTCAGACCGCTGCTGAGCAGCCTGCTCTTGTCCCACTTTCCGCTGAGCGCCTCGTAGTACGAATCCAGAATCCCGGCATAGGCGTTCACAGCCGCGCTGGAATTTTCCGCGCCGGACGCGTCGCTGTTCTGCGTTTCGTCCTGCACGGGCGCGGTGACCTGCGCGTCGTCTTTGGTGGCCGTCTGCGCGTCGGCAGCCTTCTTGGAGCCGCAGCCTGCCATGCCGAGCGCCATCACGCCGGCCATCAGCAGCGCCGCCCACTTTTCTTTTTTCATGTGTTTTTCTGTCCTTTCCGCGTTGTGCTTCGTTCGATAGGTGCAGTATACCCCAACGCGCCCGCTTTTTCAACAACGCGGATTGCTTAACAATCTGAATTTATACACAGCAGGCCGGGCGTGTTCTGCCCGGCCCGCTGGCGTTCAGAAATTCTCGTTTTTCAGCGCGTCGATGGGGTTTTCCCGTTTGATCTTGTTCATCGAATAGAGCATCGTGGCGAACACCACGAGGAACACGCTGCCCACGGCGATGACGACGCTGTACCACGGCAGATGGAACGCGACCGACACGCCCTCGTTCACCGCGCGGTAGATCAGCCACGTCACGCCGATCGACACCGGCAGGCCGTACAGCAGCCCCTTGAAGCCGTAGAGCAGACACTCGTAGTTCATCATCCGGTCAAAGCCGCCGCGCGTCATACCGACGGATTTGAGCATGGCAAACTCCCGCCGCCGCAGCGCGATGTTCGTGGAGATCGTGTTGAACACGTTCGCCAGCGCGATGAGCGAGATGAGGATGATGAACCCGTACGAGAACACGTTCACGACGGTGATTGTCGCGCGCTCCTGCTCCTGGCTCTCCGCGAAATCATGCAGCCGGGTGGAATTCTCGCCCGCGTCGTTGAGCGTGCGCATCAGCGCCTGCGCGGACGCGCGGTGATCGTCCGACCGGAGGCAGTAGGTCGTCATATAGCAGCTCCAGTCCGTGCCGAGCACAGCCTGCGCGAAGCTGTATGGGTAGATCAGCGCCACGCCAGCCTCGACGAAGTACGGCGCGGTCTCCAGCTTCGCGCCGATGCGCAGCGGGAGCTTCGTGATGGCCTCGTCCTCCGGCAGGAGCAGATAGTCTTCGTCTGTCAGCGTATCCGGGTCTTTCTCCGCCGGAGCATAGGCGTACAGCGTCTCGCCGGTCGCGGCGTCCGTCCGCGTTCCGACGCAGTAATAGCCCTCCTGCCCGTTCCAGACGGTGTAGGACACGTCGATGGGCAGCGCGCCCGTGCGGAAGGTCTCGTACTCCTGATAGCGCGTGCCGTCTTCGTCGTAGCTCATCCATGTGGAGCGGTCAAACAGCAGCGCGAGCGGCGCGGCAGCGTTGTAATACGTTTCGCGGTCCAGTCCGTTTTCCGCGAGCAGGTCGAGGAACGTCTCGTCGCGCACGAAATAGAGCGTTCCGTATGCCGTGAGCTGCCCGGCCATGGGCGTTACCGTTTCGCCGCTGTAGCTGTGATAGTTGCCGTTGTAGCCCGACGCGCCGTCCTTGCCGGAGATATCGTTTCGGAACGTGTCGGAAAACGCGCCCGCGTCCGCCAGCAGCTCCGAGCCGGTGGAGTCGTAAAACGTGCCGCCCGTGACGCTGTCGGCCGCCAGCAGCTTCTGATACAGCGGCTCCGGGTCGCCCCGGT
This sequence comes from Clostridiales bacterium, assembly GCA_004555655.1. GTDB lineage: Bacteria > Bacillota > Clostridia > Oscillospirales > Oscillospiraceae > CAG-170. The sequence goes on along the minus strand of SFHJ01000051.1, from coordinate 2,384 downwards.
TTTCGCCGACGCGGTCATATTGCAGCTCGTACCCGGCTGCGCTGGTCATGGTATTCACCGACTCGGTGAGATACGCGCAGAAGGACGACGCGGAGATGAACAGCACCACGCTCAAAAACAGGGACACGACGGTGGCGCGGTACTGCTTGCGGTTGCGCTTGAAGTTCTTCGCCGCGAGCATACCGGGAAAGCCGAAGAGCTTGTAGGTCAGCTTGGACGTTTTGACCTGCCTGCCGCGCACGGCGACGTCGCGGGTCTGGCGAATGGCGTCGATGGCCGGGATGCGCGCTGCGCGCTGCGCGGGGACCCACGCGGAGATCACCGCCGTGAGCAGACCGATGGCCGCCGCGAACAGCAGCACCCAGCCATTGAGCGCAATGCCCATCTGCACGCCGCCGTTCTCGCCCAGAATGGTGTCGAACGTGCCGCGCAGCGCGCGCAGCGTCACGCCGATGCCGAGACAGCCGACGAGCAGCCCCAGCGGGATGGCGACGGCGCAGAGCACCAGCGCCTCATACAGCACCGTGCCGCGAAGCTGCTTGTTCGTCGCGCCGATGGACTTGAGCAGGCCGAACTGCTTCGTGCGCTCGCTCACGGAGATGGAAAAGGCGTTGTAGATCAGCGCGATGGAGCCGAACATAATCAGCCCGATCAAGATCGCGACCAGTCCGACCATCATCGCATAGATATAGGAGTTGCTCGTCGCGCCGTAGTAATACAGCAGGTCGGTGTTGAGCCGGCCGGTGTCGTTTCGCGGGTGCTCCTCCAGATAGTCGAAGGCGCCGCCCATGTGATTCAGGCGGAAGAACACGGTCTGCTGTGCGGCAGTCTCGCCGGTCGTGAGCGCGGTGAAGCCGGGCGCGGAGTAGTCCTCCACCAGATTGTCGAACCGCTCATAAAAGCCCACGACGGTGTAGGTCCTTTCCGCCGCGTGTTCCAGCGTCTCCTCTTCCGCGATATACGGGTTGTGCTGGTCGAGCGGGAACCCCTCCAGCATGCGCGTGCCGACTTGCAGCGTCAGCGTGTCGCCCAGCGCGTATGTGACGCCGCCGGAGATGGCCAGATGGTTCGGCAGCGCGATCTCCGCGCTGTTCTGCGGCAGACGCCCCTGCGTGAGACGCACCGCCGCAAGGTCTGTGAAGTCGTCCGACAGGGACACGATGCAGAGATACGGCTTGTCGGGATTTTTGCTGCCGATCTCCGCGTAACCCACCTCGCCCCATGAGACGGTCTGCGAGACCTCCGGGTCGTTTGCGACGACGACCGCCTCCGCGTCCGTCATGTGCTCGTAAAAGCCGGCGAAGCTGCCGACGCGCGTTTCCGTGACGCGGCGCATATACACAATGCCGCTGAACGCGCCCTCGGCCACCGCCGTGATGAGCGCGACGGAGAGGATGATGCCGATGATGGTCACGAGCGTGCGCGTTTTGTTCAGGCGCAGCGTTTTGCGCGTGTAAGCGTGAAAAATTTTCATTTGCGCAGAACCTCATCGCGGGTGATCCGCCCGTCCTCGATGGCGAGCACGCGATCCGCCTGCAGGGCGATGTTCTCGTCGTGCGTGATGACGATGAGCGTCTGACCATACTTTTTGTTGGAGAACTTCAGCAGTTCCACGATCTCCTGGCTGTTTTTCGAGTCGAGGTTGCCGGTCGGCTCGTCGGCGAGCACGACGCTCGGCGCGTTCATCAGCGCCCGGCCGATGGACACGCGCTGCTGCTGGCCGCCGGAGAGCTGGTTCGGCAGGTGCTTTTCGCGCCCGCGCAGATTGAGCACGTCGAGCAGCTCGTTGAGCCGCTCCTGGTTCACGGCCCGGCCGTCCATCAGCACGGGCAGCGTCATGTTCTCCGTCACGTTCAGCACGGGGATGAGGTTGTAAAACTGGTAGATCAGGCCGACCTGACGGCGGCGGAAGATGGCAAGCTGCTCGTCGTTCTGGGCGTACACGTCCTGCCCGTCCATGTAGACCTTGCCGGAGGTCGGTTTGTCCACGCCGCCGAGGATGTGCAGCAGCGTCGATTTGCCGGAGCCGGACGGCCCGATGATGGCGAGAAACTCGCCCTTGTCCACAGAAAAGGACACGCCGTCGAGCGCGCGCACCTCGTTTTCGCCCGCGCCGTAGACCTTCGTGAGGTTTTCGATCTTCAAAATCTCCATTGCAGTCGCTCCTTTCGGTTCTGTGGACATCGTAGCAAAGTCAAGTGACACCCCGGTGACCGGAATATAACAGATTTGTCATTTGCGGAGAAAGCCCCCGCCGCTTTCTATGGGACGCATGCAAAGCCCTCCCCCTCAAGTAAACGCTGATTTAATCGAGCCATGGAATGTGGTAAAATTGAGACAGAGGTGGAAGAGATGGAAAAGCAGCTCAATTTTACAGATATGGA
>SFHJ01000025.1 GCA_004555655.1 Clostridiales bacterium | reverse complement strand
CGACAGCACTGTCAAGCTGACTCCGGAAATGTGCGTCACCAAGGCAAAGCCTGACGAGGCCCAGATGGTCGATATGGAGTTTGCCTGGAAGATTGTAAAGCACGTCAAGTCCAATGCAATAGTAGTAGTGAAGGACGGTGCAACCCTCGGAGTGGGCGCAGGGCAGATGAACCGTGTAGGCTCCGCCAACATCGCGCTCAACCAGGCCGCAGAGTCACTCAAGGCTGCCGGCAAAGACATACACAACGAAAAGGTAGTGCTCGCATCTGACGGTTTCTTCCCGTTCGGCGACAGCGTCGCTTCTGCTGCTGAATATGGTGTCGCAGCAATAGTTCAACCGGGCGGCAGCGTTCGTGACCAGGAGTCCATCGACGAGGCCGACAAGAACGGTATCCCTATGCTGTTTACAGGAATGCGTCACTTCAAGCATTGATTGAAATGAAAAAAGTACTTGTAATTGGAAACTGAAGGTAGTATAATAAAACCGTATATTGGGGGTAGCAGAAGTGCGCCCACGCAAGCGCTTCCGCAGGACGTGCGGAGGCGGGGATAACAACCACTGTGAAGGGGAGATCTATGATGGTTTGGAAAGCAAGAAAGCGCTTGTTTTCGCTCCTGCTGGCCGCTGCGCTGATGTTCTGCATGGCGTCGACTGCTTTCGCGGCGGACGGCTATACCGGCGTCTACGCGGCGAAGGACGACATCGCCAAGGTGGAGATCACGCAGGTCTACAACGGCAAGGTAGAGCCCGTTGCCACGCACAACTATACGACGGATGGCGACGAGGTCAGCATCAGCTACGAAGCGGCGCTGTACATGACCGAGGAAATGGCGATTTATCTGCAGGCGCGCCAGGCGCAGCTGATGGACGCAAAGTTCAACGTCTGTTTCCGTATGGATATGAACCGGCTGTCGTTCGATGACGATCTGGTGATTGATTTCAGCAGCACCTTCCTGAAGCCGCAGGCAAATGACGGCGTCTATGATTACCGGCTGCTGAGCGCTGCTGGCGGTGTGTTCACGTATCGCCTGACTGTCAGCAAGCAGGCCGCGGAGAATCCCGCCAACTGGCTGCATAAGTCCACCTGGTCGAGTGACACCTATGCCTTTGTCATTCCGATGGAGCTGATCGCCTACTTCGACGGCACGACGGCCTATGGCTTCCAGGAGGTTCCTGAAAGCGCCAAGAGCGAGCCGCAGATGTATGCCAACTTCTCTGTGGACGACTGGATGCATGAGATCAAGATCTCGATGGCCAACCTGCATGTGCAGGACTGGGTCAGGGATTCCGTTACATATGACCGCAACACCTGGGTCACGATTTTTGCCAGCGGCACGGTCGACGGTACGTTCACCTATGAGAAGTGGGACAAGATCACCTGCCTCGGTGATTTTGACAGAACCAACGACCCGGCTGCAAGCCGCAGCACGCTGGAGTTCGGCAACGAAGACACCATCGAGGAGTGGACCTCGAACGAGGTGCAGGTCCGTCTGATCCGCTTTGCCGGCGGCGCTGGCCTGTCTCCGTGGCTGAATCTGGAAGACCACTTCGCGTATATCATCGGCTATCCGGATAACACCGTCCGGCCCGAGGGCACGATTACCCGTGCCGAAGTCGCGACCATCTTCTTCCGTATGCTGAACGATGAGACGCGCAACGCGTTCTGGAGCAAGACGAACAAGTATAACGACGTCGCGCCCACCGACTGGTATAACAACGCCATTTCCACGCTGACGAAGCTGGGCGTTCTGACGGGCTATCCCGACGGCGGCTTCCATCCGCAGGCGAACATCACCCGTGCGGAGTTTGCGACGATGGCAGTGCGTTTCTTCGACGTGACCAGCGCGCAGACGTCCGGCCGTGATGCGTTCAGCGATATCGCGGGCCACTGGGCGAACGATTACATCAACATGGCGTACCTGCTTGAGATCGTCAACGGCTATCCCGACGGAACCTTCCGTCCGCAGAACGCCATCACCCGTGCTGAGGCGATGACCATCGTGAACAACACCCTGCGCCGCACGCCGTGCAACGAGGGCATCCGCCCCGTGGCGAAGGACATGATCACGTGGCCGGACAACATGGACACGACCAAGTGGTACTACGCCGCCGTGCAGGAGGCCACGAACTCGCACGAGTACACCTACTTTGCCTCGCAGACGACCGGCAGCTCCAACCTCGAGCTGTGGGAGCGCATCCTTCCCGTGCGCGACTGGGCTGCGTTTGAGAAGGCATGGTCCGACGCGAACTCCGCCGCGAACCCCGGCGAAGTGGTCGGCTGAAGCAGCAGATCATTCCATAGGCAGAGGCGGAATTCCGCTTCTGTCTATGGCGGCGATATGACGAGATTCAAGCATTGAACGAGAAAGGAAGTATTTTTATGAGGGAAAAGAAGCGCTGCAGATGGCTCGCGCTGCTGCTGGCAGTCGTGATGGTGCTGTCTGTGCTCCCCACGGCGGTGTTTGCGGTCGGGGACACTTCAAATGATGAGTTCTACAAGATTGTCCATGTGGACTGCGGCAGAAAGTATTTCAGCCCCGAGAACATCAAAAAAATCATCGATAATGCAGCGGCGGCAGGCTTCAATCAGGTCGAGCTGTATCTGTCTGACAATCAGGGCTTCCGTTTCGCGCTGGACGACATGAACGTCACCACCAGCACGGGCAATACCTATGACCTCACCCCGGCACTGGGTGATGGTTATTCCGACGGCTCAAAGTATCCCGATGGCTCTGGCAGGTATCTGACGCAGAGCGAGATGACTGATATCATTTCTTATGCAAAGAGTAAGGGCATAGATATCGTTCCCTGCGTCAACGTCCCCGGCCACATGGGCGCCATTCTGGAAGAGTTTACGCAGTTTAAGTACAGCGGCTCCAACAGCTCCATCGACCTGGAAAACGCGGAGGCTGTGGCTTTTGCCCTTGCCATCACCGAGAAGTATGCCACATATTTTGAAAGTCAGGGCGTGAAGTTCTACAACCTGGGCGCCGACGAATATGCCAATGACCTGTCCACCATGGGTTTCCAGGGCCTCTATACATCGGGCAAATATCAGAAGTTCGTGGACTTCCTGAACAGCGCGGCTCAGATCGTCATTAACCACAAAATGACCCCGCGTGCCTTCAATGACGGCATCTATTATAATGAGGACAATGCCTATTCCATTAACTCCGCCATTCAGGTCTGCTATTGGTCCTGCGGCTGGAGCGGCTATAACCTGGCCTCCGCTCAGTACTTGGTAAATCAGGGTATGGACGTTATCAACACCCACGGCGACTACTACTGGGTACTGGGTAATACTAGCTGGCAGTGCAGCGCTGACAAGGCCTCACAGTTTGATTATACCTCCTTCCAGTATCGCACCGGCACCACCGGCAACAGCACCATCAGCGACCCCGCAGGCGCCATGTTCTGCATCTGGTGCGATGTTGGCAACACCAATGGTACGGACGACGGCGCGGCCGTTGTCAGTGCCACCGCAGACGTGATTGCTGCTTTCGGCGCGGTGCTGCCTGCGTCTGAATCCGGCGGCGAGACTGGTGGCGAAGGCGGCAACACCGGTGTTGAAGTGACGGAGAACAAGACCATCACCGTGACCGTCGGCCAGACGGCGACTGCTACGATCAGCGGCGCAAATTATGCCGGTACCTATACCACCGAGGATCCCTCCGTCGCTACGGTCGAAGTGACCGGTGAGGATGCGGTTCCCGCAAAAGATACTTATTCAAACGTAGATAATAATCCGTACTGGTCCGATTTAATTGACACCAATGGTACAGTATCCACCAGTTATTACTATTTAGCAAATGATGGAATTTACTATCAGCTTTACGCGAGCCGCAGTGGTGGTGATTATTCTAAGAAAACCTTTTCGCTTGGCTACTACGCAAATGGGAGCACGCAGTTGACGGAAGTCGCAACGAAGCGTTCCTATGCTTACAATGCTGGTAGAGTAGACAGTAGTGTTGAAATGTATACATTGTCCAGTACTGCTGCTATTCCCGCTTCAACGACGGTCACCTTCAACGGCCTTAAGGTGGGCACCACCTACGTCACCGTCGGCAATACGCGGTATACCATCAATGTCGTGGCCGAAGACCTGTCCACGGTCACGGCGCTGACCGTGGAATACTGGATTACGAACCAGCGTGTCACCGCCGACGGCGTCACTTCCAAGCAAATCTCCGCCCAGTCCGCCTACGGCGAAGCCGGCGTTGACATCTCCACGCTGGTTCCCGCCACGGGCACACAGGGCAACAACACCATGGTATTCTGGAAGGGCACCCGCCTTGACAGCAATAATAAACAGACCACTGGCGGCGGCGTTGATAAGACCAAGTTCGGCACCGACTTCACCTATGTGCGTTATTGGAACGGCTCCTGGGCCTATTCCGCTGACGGCGAGAACTGGACCAATGTGGCCTCCGGCGACCAGATCGTAGCCTATTATCTCCAGAAAACCGAGGTTACCGAAGAAATCACGACCCTGGTTTCTGACTATGGTAATGTACCCGGCTATGGTACAAGTCTGAGTCCCTTTGTTATGGTGGACTATGCGGTGAAGTATGAGTCCGGTGAGTTGACGCCGGACGGCTTCCCGACGGAGAAGACAATCGCATTCCATTGTAACTATAATTCTAGTGTTGACTTGGGAAACACGGTCATTCAGGACGGCGATACATATTATCGTAAGCTCGGGTATATTAAGGCAGTTGAGACGGCAGATTATGAAGTCTACATGATTACCTTAACGCCTACGAGCGATACAAAAACTGATACCGTTGCGAACAATGCTACTGGCGCAACCAGCTATACGTATGATGGTACCGAGAAGGTTGTTTGGGTCGATGACGAAGCGAATTTGGGTGACTTTGCAGATGCGAGCCTGCACTATACCAGCCCCTCTGGCAACATCACCTATACGGTCGGCGGTGAACCCAACCTGTCCGGGCTGGAAATCTATATGAACCAGTGCATGCTGGTTACCTATTACGTCCGCGCGAAGGAAACGAATGATTCTCTGTCTGTCCATTACGTTGACCAGACCACCGGCCAGGAGTTCTACAGCTACAACATCGCCGTGCATTCCGGCACCCAGTTCAACAAGGACATCGGCCTGGCTGACCCGTGGAAGGGCAATCTTGCCAACGGTACCGTGACTAACCTGCAGAATAAGACCCAGACGGTTTCTACCGATTTGTCCACCATGCCAGCCATCGGCGCGCAGTACTGCTACAGTGATTACACCTGTGTAAAGGTTGTACGAAGTGAGGATGGTAAGGAAGTATCCCTCTACTATACCTTTAATAATGCAAAGACATTCGTGATTGACTTTGGTCTGCCGCTGAAGATTACAACGGATGATCTGGGTATTTCGGGTGACTGGACATCTGCGACGGTTACTGGTGCACGATATGGCACAACGGAAATCGGCGTCCATCAGGGCCTTACCTACACACCCACCGAGGTTTTGCCCGAAGTTGAAACGCTGCAGTTGACGCTGACTGGTTCTACTGGCTCTGTTACGCACCAGATCTACATCTATCCCGCATCGAATGTGCTGTATGAGGATAATTTCCTGACGGAAGACACGACGCACAATTATGTAAGCTGGCGCAAGGAGGGCACAGCCGCAAGTAGTCCTCAGTCCGCTGATCAGAAAACGCTGTACGGCTATGACGTTGCTTACAATACGAGCACTGGAAACAGTATGGGCTCTGCATGGACGATTGCTGGCTTGACCTCCGGCAATGGCAGTCAATATCTGACCACTAGCTTTACCGGCAACGGCTTCGACCTCATCGGCACCTGTGGCCCCGATACTGGCTATGTCTATCTCCTTTTGCAGGGCGCAGAAAACAAGCTGGTTGTGATTGATACCAGTTATGTCGGCGGTGGTACGCTGTATCAGGTACCTTTGGCTCATGAGATGCTGACGAATGGCACCTACACCGCGTACATCCGTGCTGCTTACCGCAAGGGTACCACAACTGCGGGCAGCGGTGATGCAGGCACGCAGATGTCCCGCGCTGCTGCGTTCAGCATGTCTGCCGCGCCCACCGCGCTTGACAGTGTCTATGACATGGTCGATGAGCTCTTCGCCGATGGCTTTGAGATCGATGACGTCGAGTATGTCTACTTTGACGACGCGAGTGCACTGGCTGAGCTTGAGAACTCCAGCCGCGCCACCTACGCCATGAGCTATGCTTTGAATTCTGCAAGCGCTGCTGCGACCGCTGACGCCGAAGTGAACGCCACCGGGCGTCCCGCAGGCACCACCGTCACCATCGACGGCTTCCGCGTCTATCGTGGCACTAATGATGCTTACATCGTGAGTGAACAGAACAGAGAGTACGTGAACGTTCTCGATAAGGTCACGGATGGCTTCGCAGCATATGTTGAAGGCAATGCAAATGGAACTGGATATGAAAAGGGAACTTATGAATCGCAAGGTGGCCCGCAGAATGAGATTTATCTCGTCGCCGGCAAAGATGCGGTTACATTCCAAACAAAACTGACAGAAGGCGATACGGTTCAGGTCAGTGCCCGTGCAGTGTCTGGAACGGCCTATCTGAATGGCGAAGCAATTCAGTCGCAGACTGAAATGTATTACACAGTAACAGTCGGAACTGATGGTGTTATTACTATCGGAAACACGCCTCCGGAAGGAACGACTGCGACGGGCATGCTGGCTATCGCAAACCTAAAGGTTCCTGCAGATACAACGTTTGAGACGCCAACTGAGCAGACTTTTGTTACTGCGTTTGCTATGATGCGCAGTTACTCGGCAGCGCCGACAGAGCCCGATCCCGAGCAGCCCGGCACCGAAGAACCTGCGCCCACGCCGGTGTTCACGCCTGAGACGTTCAAGACCCGTGTCAACAGCATCCGCACCCGCAGCAAAAAGATTGTCACGCTGACCATCACTGCCTCGACGGATGTTGACCATGTCGTTGTCAACGGTAGGACGTATTACCCGATGAACAAGCTGCTGGTCAAGTGGGGCTTGAGCAAGACCTACGTGTTTACCATCATGGACACCGCAGGCGCTTCCGAGACGCGTAGCTTTGAAATTGTAGCGTATAACGCCGATGGCCTTGCCAGCAGCACCTACACGGATGCGGGTTAACAGAGAGGAGAGATTGCAATGAAGACTTATGAAAAGCCCAAGCTGATTGCCCTGTCCATCTCCGGCAATAATATGCTCTGCAATTCCTGCACGTTTGACATTATCGCTCCTTACAATGGCGGGGCCGATCACGGCGAATTAGGTCAGATGATTGAAGAGTTTGGTTATAATTTCGGTTCAACTGAGACGCAATGCAGCCTTTCTATTGTTGGTTATTGCAAATTCAATTCAGTCGATGAGGGCCTCTTTTCTGTCATTAATTCCTGACAATTGAACATGAAAAGCGCCTGCGCCCAGTGGGTGCAGGCGCTTTTCCCCAAAAAACATGATGCAAAGCTATCGTTTTTCCATCTGCGGCCTGCAGGTTGTGCTGCAGGCAGAATTACCGGTCAACGTGCGCGGAGACATGCTCCCGTTTTATGGCGGTGAGGGCATGCCGGAGCTTCTGATCGAGGGCCGCGCCGTGCCGGAGCTGCCGGAGCAGGAGAGCGTTGCCTGCCGCCGCGATACCGAGTGGCTGACGCTTCGCAGCGGTCAGCGTATCAGCCGCTGCCGCACACAATCGCTGCATGCTGCGCCCTATGCCTGTGTGAGCTATACGCTGGAGACGCCGGAGCAGGTGCTGCTTACCGTGAGACAGGCTGATTGGAGCTGGGCGACAGACCATCTGCGGCTGTGGTCCACGCTGAGCCTGCCGCAACTGCTGCTGCACTTTCAGACGCTCATTTTCCACGCGTCGTATATCGTGACAGGCGGGCGGGCAGTTTTGTTCACCGCGCCCAGTCAGACGGGCAAGTCCACACAGGCCGAGCTGTGGCGGAAATTCCGCGGCGCGCGCGTTGTGAACGGCGACAAGGCCGGGGTCACGCTGCGCGGGCGGCCCATGGCGCACGGCGTGCCGTTTTCCGGCACAAGCGGCATCTGCGAGAATGTGTCCGCGCCGCTTGCGGCCATCGTGGTGCTGTCGCAGGCGCCGGACAATACCATACGCCGCCTTGGCCCCAGTCAGGCGGCTGCCGCGCTCTGTCCCAACTTGTTCGCCGATCAGGCGGTCAGCGAGGAATGGGCGTTGGCGCTGCAGGGGCTGCTGGATCTGGTGGCGTCGGTGCCGGTGTATGCGCTGGCCTGCACGCCGGATGAGCGCGCGGTTGAAGCGCTGGAACGCGCAATGGACGCTGACCGGCAGACGGATGAAGGAGACGCCTGAGATGGGCAATGCGTATCAAATTTACAGCAATTACCTGTTTGCCAAGGCAGGCGAGCGCGGCATTCCGCTCTCGGGTACGTTTGAACTGACGGCCCGGTGCAATCTGGACTGCAGGATGTGTTACATCCACAAGCGCGCAAACGACCGCGCCGTACTTGCGCGTGAGCTCGATACAAAGACGTGGCTGGCGCTGGCAGAGGATTGCCGCGAGGCCGGGATGCTCAATCTGCTGCTCACCGGCGGCGAACCGCTGCTGCGGCCGGATTTCAGGGAAATCTATACAGCATGCCGCCAAATGGGGTTTCTGGTGTCCATCAACTCCAACGCGACTCGGATTGATGACGAGATGGTGCGTTTTCTGGCGGCTGATCCGCCGTCGCGCATCAACATCACGCTCTATGGGGCGAGTGCCGATACCTACGCCGCGCTGTGCGGCGACGGTTCTGCCTACGCTCGTGTCGTGCAGGCCATTCTGGCGCTGCAGGCTGCGGGCGTGTTGGTGAAGCTCAATTTCAGCAATACCCCCTATAACCGCTGCGATGCGGAGAAGGTCTACGCATTTGCGCGCGAACATGGGCTCGTGGTGCAGGCGGTGTCGTACATGTTCCCGCCTGTGCGCGCGTGTGAGAACGGCTGCTTCGCGCCCGACCGCATGACGGCTGCGGAGGCGGCGTATGAGCAGATCCGGTATGACCGCTTCCGCTTTTCGGAGGAGGAACTCGAAAAGCGCTGGCGCGACCAGCTCGCGGGCATCAAGGTGACAGACCCGGATGGGGAATGTCAGGAGCTGCCGGCGGAGCGTATCCGCTGCCGCGCGGGCAGCAGCACGTTCTGGGTTACCTGGGATGGGAAAATGCGGCCGTGCGGAATGATGACGGAGCCTTCGGCTGAGATCGCGGAGCTGGGCTTTTTGGGCGCATGGCAGGCCATTCGCGCTGCGCGGCAATTGATCATGGTGCCCGGCAAGTGCACGGGCTGTGAGATGCGCAACGCGTGCGACCAGTGTGCGGCGCTGTGCTTCGCTGAGACGGGCTCTTTTACCGGCGTGCCGGAATACATGTGTGAGAAGACGCGCGCTTATCTTGCGCTTGCGCGCGAGGGACTTGCCGGGCTGGAGCAGGCGCGGCAGAAAAACGAGACTTGACCGAATAACGGAGGTTTTCCATGCAGAACGTTCAGCGGCAGCTGTTGGCCTGCCTGAAAGCCTACCGGCTGGGACAGGCCCAGGCGGAAGATACGGCGCTGGACGCGGGAGATTGGCCCGCGCTGTATCAGCTGGCTGCGCAGCAGAAGCTCTCGGCTGTAGTGTACGAGACGCTGTACCGCAGCGCAGATTTTTGCGGCAGCGATGCGGCGCTTGCTGCTCGGTGGAAGCGCGAGACCATTTTGCAGGTTTCGGGACAGGCCATTCGCACACAGAAGCTGCTGCGTCTGACAGGTGAGCTCGATGCGGCAGGCGTCAGCTACGCTGTGGTCAAGGGCGCACTCTGCCGCCAATTATATGAAAAAGCCGACCTGCGCCCCTCCGGTGACGAGGATATTCTGATTCACAGGGCGGATTTTTCCCGCTGCAGCGAGGCTTTGACCGCATGTGGAATGCGTCTGAACGCCGGCGGCGCGGAAGATGATGTGACGCATTGGCTGGACGCAGAGACGGGGCTGCATGTGGAGTTGCACACCGCGCTGTTTTCCTCCGCGCGCCGTGAGGACGCGCTGCTCAACGAATGGTTTTCGCAGGCGCTTTCCGGCACGTTTGCTGCTGCAGTGGCAGGCGGCAGCGTACAGTCGCTGCAGCACAGCGACCATTTCCTGTTTCTTGTCTGCCACGCGCTGAAGCATTTTATCTCAGGCGGCTTCGGCGTGCGCACGCTGTGCGATATTGTTACCTATGCCGAGAGATTTCAAAATGAGATTGACCATGAACGTGTTTCGCGCCGGCTGCAGCAGGTAAACGGGCGCGTGTTTCTGGATCAGATATTTGCCGTGGGTCGGGATGTGCTGGCGTTCGACATGGCTTCGTGCGGCTGGGCTCTGTCCGCGCCGGACGACGCGCAGGCGCTTTTGGACGACTGTCTGGCAGCCGGCATCTACGGGCAGAGCAGCATGAGCCGCAGGCACAGCGCCTCGCTGGTGCTTGAGGCTGCTGAGGGCGGCGGAAGGCCCAATCTTCTGCATGCGGCGTTTCCGCCCAGAAAAAAGCTCCTTTCCCGCTACCCTGTGCTTGAGCACGCGCCGGTGCTGCTGCCGGTGGTTTGGCTGTGCCGGTTGGGTAGCTATGGCCTTGAGGTCGTGCGTGCGGCGGGTAAGGGCAATTCTCCCGGCGAGAGTATCGCCATGGGAAAAAAACGGACAGAAATGATGATAAAGTATGGGGTTATTCCGAAAAATAAAGCAAAAGATCCGTGACGGTGCGCTGCGCGAATTCGCACAGGAGGCGAAGTGGCTGTGGCAGTATATCCGCCGCTACCGTGCGGCGGTGCTGATTCACATTCTGCTTGGCGTGCTCGGCATCTTGATGAGTCTCGCCAGCAGCGTTGCTTCGAAATACCTCATCGACGCTGTGACCGGCTTTCACGCCGGGAGAATCGGCAGCGCGGCGGCTCTGATGGTGGGAATGATGCTGGGCAACATTGCCATGCGCAGCATTTCCAGCCGTGTCGGCGCCGTGCTTAACATCCGCATCCACAATGAGATGCAGGCCGAGGTCTTTGAAAGAATTCTCTCCACAGACTGGGAATCTGTCGAGCAGTACCGCAGCGGCGATCTGCTCAACCGCCTCAACAGCGATACCAACGCTGTCTCTGGCAGCGTCACGGGCTTTATCCCCAGCTTTGTCTCCAGCCTTGTGCAGTTTGTGGGGGCTTTTTGTATCATCTTATTCTATGACCCGACCATGGCGGTCATTGCGCTTCTGGGCGTGCCGGTTTCGGTAATCTGCTCGCGCGTCATGGTGGGGCGCATGCGCCGGTACAACAAGCAGATGAAGGCCATTCACAGTGAGGTGGTCTCATTTCAGGAGGATTCATTCCAGAATCTGACCAGCATCAAGTCTTTCGGCATCACGGCGCAGTTCAGCCGGAAGATGGAGCAGCTGCAAAGGCAGTACAAGGACGCATATCTGGATTACAACCGTTTTTCCGTGTATACCGCCGCCTTTATGTCGGTTGTAAGCATGGTCGTTTCTGCCGGGTGCTTCGGCTGGGGTGTCTACCGGCTGTGGGCGGGTGCGATCAGCTACGGCTCACTGACCATGTTTTTGCAGCTGGCGTCCACACTTGGCGGCGCGTTTTCTTCCATTGTCGGGCTTGTGCCGTCTGCGATTTCTGTCTCCACGTCCGCCGGGCGTATCATGAACGTGGTGCAGCTGCCCGAGGAGACGTGCGGCGAGGCGGAAGGACTCGGACAGGAACGCGATGTCACCGTCTGTCTGACCGGTGTGAATTTTGCCTATCAGACCGGCGAGCGCGTGCTGCGGGAGATTGACCTGACGGCCGCACCGGGCGATCTGGTGGCGATTTCCGGGCCTTCGGGCGGCGGCAAGACCACGGTGCTGAGGCTTTTGCTGGGGCTTGTTACGCCGCAGCAGGGAAGCGTGGAGCTGATTGGCGGCAGCGGGCGGCATTACCCGGTTTCGGCTGCAACGCGCAGCGTGTTTGCCTATGTGCCGCAGGGCAACAGTATTTTTACCGGAACGATCGCCGAAAATCTGCGGCTGACGAAGCCGGAGGCAACGCAGGATGAGCTGGAGGAAGCGCTGAGGCTCGCGTGCGCCTATGATTTTGTGAAGGAACTGCCGGGCGGGATTGACTATCGCGTCGGCGGACGCGGCAAGGGATTGTCGGAGGGACAGGCCCAGCGCATCGCGGTGGCCCGCGCGCTGCTCTGCCGGGCACCGGTTCTGCTGCTGGATGAGGCCACGTCGGCCCTGGACGAGGAAACAGAGAGCCTGATGCTGCAGAATCTGATGGGAAGCGGCGTTGTGCGTACATGCATCGTTGTGACGCACCGGCCCGGCACGCGGAAATTCTGCACCAGCAGCTACGCCATCCGGGATGGACAGCTGCAGCGTTTGACACAGGGGGGCTCGTGATGGAGCAAGAGCGCATCAGTGTGGATACGGCGCTTCTGATGGAGCAGTACCGCGAGCTTTTGCAGACCGCGCAGACGCTGCCGCTTGTGGCCACGGGCAACAGTATGGTGCCGTTTCTGGCCGACCGGCGCGACACGGTGTATTTGTCCAGAATTGAGCGGCCGCTGCGCCGGGGCGATATTGTGTTGTACCAGCGCGAAAGCGGCGCGTATATTCTGCACAGGATCTATGCGGTCGGGCCCGATGGGTACGATATGGTGGGCGACGCACAGACGCAGATCGAGCATGGCATCCGGCGCGGGCAGATCTTCGCGGTCGTAACAGCGGCGGACCGCAAGGGCCGCCGGCAGGAGCCGGGCTGCTTCTGCTGGGATTTTTTTGAGAAGGTGTGGATTCGTATGCCTGCGCTGCGGCCGGCTGCGATGCGGATATACGGCGCTGTGCGAAGCGTTTTTTGGAGGAAGTCATGAGAGTTTCGAAGGATTTTATCATGCGGGAAATTGCCGGGGAGTTTATTCTGGTTCCGACAGGCGCTGCTGCGGCGAAATTCAACGGGTTGATCACGATGAACGAGGTCGGAAAGTTCATCTTCCAGACGCTGGCTGAGGAGCATACCGCGCAGGAGGTTGCCGCGCGCATCACGGAGGAATATCGCGTCGATGCCGGGACTGCGCTGGAGGATCTGGAAGAGTTTTTACAGCAGCTGCGGCAGATTGGCGCGTTGGTGGAAGACGCGGGATGATCGATATCCACGTGCACATCCTGCCGGAGCTGGACGACGGCGCGCCGGACATGGAGACCGCGCTCACCATGGCGGAGCTGGCGGTGAAAAGCGGGGTTACGGCGGTGATTGCCACGCCGCACAGCAATATGCCAGACTATTTCGAGAATTACTACGGCGAAGGCCTGTACGAGGCGTTCACGTCGTTTCGCAGCGCCATCCGCCGGGCGGGTATCGAGCTGCAGCTCTATCTGGGGATGGAGATCTTCGGCACGCCGCAGACGGCGCAGCTGCTGCGTCAGGGAAGGCTGACAACGCTGGCCGAGTCCGGGTATCCGCTGATTGAGTTCCCTTTCCGCAACTACGAGCAGGAGGCGACGCAGATCCTGCGGCAGGTTGCCGCGATGGGCTACCGCCCGGTGGTGGCGCATCCCGAGCGCTATGCCTATGTGCAGGATAATCCGGCGATCGTCAACCAGTGGCTGAAGATGGGCTGCCTTTTACAGCTCAACCGCGGCAGCCTGCAGGGACATTTTGGCCGCGCGCCGCAGGTCATGGCCTATTCGCTGGTTGAGCGCGGCTTTGCGTCCTTTGTGGCCAGCGACGCGCATTCGGCGCTGCAGCGCACAACCTGGATGCTGGATGCGTACACGCTGCTGCAGGAGGAATTCGGCGAGGATACGGCACGGCTGCTTCTGGAGGATAATCCGCGCAGGATTCTGCTGAACCGGGTCATTTTCATGAGAGAGCCGGAGTGGTTCTGATGAGGAGAATGTTTCGTGAAGGAAAAAAGAGCATGGGCGATTCTGGTGGTCGTCGGATTGTGCTGTGTGGGCTTTATCTGGTATCAGATCAGCCTGCAGAGCAGAGTAGACCACACGCCGCCAAAGATATCGTTCCCGGATGGAGCACTTGAGATCTCTGTCGAGTCCGACACAGACGAGCTGCTGGCAGATGTGACGGCGCGCGACGATGTTGACGGCGATGTGACAGACCTTCTGATTGTGGAGGGAATCTCCGCAATCGGCGAGGATCATACGGTGCAGGTGACCTACGCCGCGTTTGACCGCTCCGGGAATGTCGCCAAGCAGCAGCGCACCGTGCGCTATACGGACTATCAAAGCCCGCACTTTACGCTTTCGCAGCCGCTTTTATTCCGCAGCGGAAGCCGGTTTGACGTTTTTGACTATGTAAGTGCAGAGGATAAAATTGACGGTTCGCTTGATGGAAGAATCAAGGCCACGCTCGTCGCCGGTGATACCGGCATCACCGAACCCGGCGTGCACGAGGTGCAGTTTCGCGTCACCAACAGTATGGGCGATACAGCATATCTGACCGTGCCGGTCGAGGTCTACGCCGCGGCAGACTACAACGCCACAGTGGAGCTGACTCAGCCGCTGGTGTATCTGCAGACCGGCGATGTGTTCCGCGCGGGTGCGTATCTTGCATCGTTTACCTATGGCTCGGCTTCCGTTGATCTGGGCAGTGAGGCAAGTACGGTCGATGTTTCGATTGATTCTGACGTCAGTACCAACCAGGCGGGATGTTACAGCGTGTCGTATATCGTGCGCAGCGGCACGTATACGGGCCATACCAGGTTGATCGTAGTTGTGGAGGAGTAAGCCGGCATGCAGGAAAAGAAAGAGAATCAGTCCGAGCAGGTCAGCTTGTTCTCCTTTGATCTGATTACCGTTGCACGCGATGTACTGAAGCGCTGGTATCTGATCGTGGCGGCGGTGCTTCTGGCTGCGATGGCGGCATATACCGTGACGCAGCTTCTGTACAAGCCGGCCTACACGACGAATACGACGTTTGTCGTCTCTGTTCAGGACAGCTCCGGTACGGTATACCAGAATCTGTCAGCCACGTCAAACCTGGCTTCTGTTTTCTCCGAGGTGCTCAACAGCTCGATCTTGCGCAGTAAGATCCTTGCGCAGCTCGATATGCGCTCCTTCGATGGAACCATCAGCGCCGAGGCGATTGCAGAGACGAACCTGCTGACGCTTCGTGTCACGGCCTCTGACCCGCGCACGGCATTTTTGGTAACGAGATCGATCATTGAGAACCATGCGTCTGTGTCCTATCAGGTGCTGGGCGACACGGTGCTCGAGGTGCTGCAGGCGCCGGTCGTGCCGACCGCACCGTCGAATCCCATGAACGCGGCGTCCAATCTGAAAAAAGCGGCGCTTCTTGCGGCGCTGGGCATGATCGTGCTTCTGGCTGCCATGTCCTATTCGAAGGACGTGGTGCGCAGCAAGCAGGAGGCGGAAAAGAAGCTCGGCTGCCGTGTTCTGGCTGAGATCCACCACGAGAAGAAACACAAAACCCTTCGCTCGCGCATCCGCCGGAAAAAGACGAGTGTGCTGATTACCAATCCTACCATCAGCTTTTCGTTTGTTGAGACCTTCCGGAAGCTGCGGCGCCGGGTCGAGCAGCACATGCCGAAGGGCGGAAACGTCCTGCTTATCACGAGCGTGCTGGAGAATGAGGGTAAATCCACGGTGGCGGTCAACCTGGCGCTCACCATGGCGAAAAAGGGTAAGCGGATTTTGCTGATTGACTGTGACATGCGCAAGCCTGCCTGCCACAAGATTCTTGAGGTCAACTGGCACGGCGACGGCACTGCGGACGTGGCTACGGGCAGAACGCCGCTTGAAAGCGCCGTTTTGCATTCGGAGCGGACGGGGCTTTATATGCTGCTTGAGCGCAGAAAGCTGCGCAACTCCACGGGCATCGCCTCGTCCGAGACGATGGAGCGGATGATCCGCGAGGCAAGCGCGCGGTACGATTTCGTCATTCTTGACACGCCGCCGATGTCCGCAGCGCCGGATACGGAGAGTCTGATGGAATTTGCCGACGGCACAATTCTTGTTGTGCAGCAGAACGTGGCCAGAGCGGATGCAATCAACGGCGCGCTTGCGGCGCTCGGCGGAGCGAAATCCAAGCTGCTGGGCTGCGCGCTCAACAACATGTATACCTCCTTCCTGTCGCACAGCGGCGGATATGGGTATGGCTATGGCCGGTACGGAAAGTACGGCAAGTACGGCAAGTATGGACAGTACGGCGCCTACAGTACAAAGAAATCTGAGCAGTAAAGCGGAGAATTTGACATGAGCAGTGAGAATACAGAAAATAACGGCTTCCAGTTGGATCTGCGCATGTTGGTGTCGGATCTGTGGAAAGAGGCGGTTCGGTTGCTGTGGGTGGGCGTGCTTGTGGCCGTAGTTTTTACAGCTGCGCTGTGCTACAGGAGCTATCGCGTCTGGTCGCCCGTGTATCAGGCGACAGCCACGTTTACCGTCTACGTGACAAATCCGCTGCAGGTGGACGTGCGGTCATACAACTCCGCCACAGCCGAGCAGATGGCGAAGACCTTCCCGTATATCCTTACCAGCGGCGCGCTGAGCGACGTGGTCACGAAGCGGCTGGGCATTTCCGCCATGCCCGCGGTCAGCGCGAGCGTGCATGAAAACACCAATATCTTTACGCTTTCGGTGAAGGACACCGATCCAAAGCTGGCTTACGACGTCTTGAACGCTGTGATCGAATGCTATCCGCAGGTGGCGGAATTTGTCGTCGGCCCCACGGTCATGAACCTGCTGGATGAGAGCGGCGTGCCGGATACGCCGGTGAACGCGTTCAGCTACAAGCCGTCGGTGAAACAGGGCGTGGTGCTTGGCGTGCTGGTATGGCTGGCGGTATCCGTATTCGTGGTGGCCACCCGTGCAACCGTTCACAATGAGGACGAGCTGAAGCGGCTGATGAACCTGTCGTGCATCGGGACATTCCCGCAGGTGCGCGGGTTTGAGAAGCGTGCGCGCAGAAAAGGGAAGAAGGCGAAGCTGACAAACGCCTATCCCGTATTGACGCGTGAGCGCAGCGCTTTTGGCTTTGCCGATGCTGTCAATCTGCTGCGCATCCGCGTGGAAAAGGAGATGCGCGAGTTGAATGGAAAGGTGCTTCTGGTTTCCAGTGCGATCCCCGGCGAAGGTAAGACCACGGTCTGCGTGAATCTGGCGCTCTCGCTGGCGCAGAAGGGCAAACGGACGCTGCTGGTGGACTGCGATCTGCGAAACCCGTCCACGGCGGCGATGCTCGGCATCAGCAATGTTGTCGGCATGACGGAATACCTGACCGGAAAGGCCGAGGCGAACGCCATTCTGCATGCGATGGAGACACCCGGTTTCTACGCTGTATTCGGCGGCAAGCCGTTTTCCAATGCCGCAGAGCTGCTTTCGCAGAAAAAGCTCAAGCTGTTTATCGACCAGATGCGAAACGTCTTTGACTACATCCTGCTCGATACGCCCCCGTCGTCCATTCTCTCCGACGCGTCAGAGGTCGCGTCGCTGGCAGACTGTGCGCTGATGGTGATCCGGCAGAACTACGCGTCAAAGGATCAGATTCTTGAGAGCGTGCAGATGATCACGGACAGCGAAATTCCGCTCATTGGCAGCGTGCTCAATGGCGCGGAACGGAAAAAGCAAGCTGGCTCCTATGGCTATAGCGGCTATGGCGGCTACGGCTATGGAAGCAAATAGCACCTGCGCACACACAATGAAAAAGAGAACGACAGAAAGAAGGAACTCCGGACATCGGAGAAGTGGGTATGGCCAAAATCAAGGATAGGTTTGATAAGGTACTTGGAATCCGCATTATCGTCCTGGTCTGTATTGACATTTTGGTTATCAACTGCGCCGCGCTCGGCGCGCTGCTGACCAGGTTTGAATTTAATTTTGCAACATTGCAGGAATCCCAGTTTGTGCAGGCATACCTCAGCGTCGCCCCGTACTATACCGTCGCGGCCATCGTGATCTTTACGCTGCTGCGGCTGTATCGGAGCCTGTGGGAGTTTGCCGGTATCGACGAGCTGCTGCATATTGCCGGCGCGTCTGCGCTCAGCGCGGCAGCCGGTTTTGGGCTGACGCTTCTGCTGCAGGTTTATCTGCCCAGAAGTATGCCGCTGCTGAATGCGATTTACCTCTTTTTGGGCACGGCTTTTGTGCGCTACGCCTACCGTATGCTCCGCAGCAGACGCAGCAGGCCCGTGCGCGAGCGGCGGCCGACCATGCTGATTGGCGGCGGCGCGGGCGGCGCGCTGGTTTTGCGCGAGCTGCAGCGCAGCGAGCACAGTCAGAACCGCGTTGTGTGCATCATCGACGACGATCCCCAGAAGCAGGGCTCGTATCTGATGGGCGTAAGAATTGTCGGCGGACGCGACTGTATTGAGCGCTGCGCGGCAAAATATGGCATCCAGGACATCATCCTTGCCATTCCGACCGCGTCGGCAAAAAACCGGCGTGAGATCGTCTCCATCTGTCAGAAGACCAAGTGCCGCATCCGGACGCTGCCGGGACTGTATCAGCTGGCAAGCGGGCAGGTGAGCGTGCAGCAGATCCGCAACGTGTCTGTGGAGGACCTGCTGGGCCGCGACAAGGTGCAGGTGGACTTGAGTGAAATCGGCGGCTATTTTGCGGGAAAAACCGTTCTGGTAACTGGCGGCGGCGGCTCGATCGGCAGCGAGCTTTGCCGGCAGATCGCCCGGCAGAAGCCAAAAAAGCTGATTATTTTCGACATCTATGAAAATAACGCGTATGACATCCAGCAGGAGCTGCTGCATGACCATCCGGAACTAGATCTTGAAGTCTGCATCGGCTCCGTGCGCGACGAGGCGCGTGTCGATATGCTGTTCCGGCAGTATCATCCGGAGATTGTCTGCCACGCAGCTGCGCACAAACACGTGCCATTGATGGAATACAGCCCCAATGAGGCGATCAAGAACAATGTCTTCGGTACATACAATGTGGCCTGCGCGGCGGACAGATATCATGCGGAGACGTTTGTGATGATATCGTCTGACAAGGCGGTCAACCCCACCAATATCATGGGCGCGTCCAAGCGCATCTGCGAGATGATCATTCAGGTCATCGGGCGGCATTCCAAGACCAAATTCACAGCCGTCCGCTTCGGAAACGTACTGGGCTCCAACGGCAGCGTGATTCCGCTGTTCCGTAAGCAGATCGAGCATGGCGGGCCTGTGACGGTTACGCATCCGGACGTGATCCGCTATTTCATGACAATTTCCGAGGCGGTTTCGCTGGTCCTGCAGGCGTGCGTGTATGCCAAGGGCGGCGAGGTCTTTGTGCTGGACATGGGCGAGCCTGTACGTATTGTCGATCTGGCGCGGAACATGATCCGGCTGTCCGGGCTGGAGCCGAATGTGGATATCCAGATCTCCTACATCGGTCTGCGGCCGGGTGAAAAGCTGTTTGAGGAGCTCCTGATGCAGGACGAGGGGCTGGACAAGACACCCAACGAGCTTATTTTCATCGGCCACTTCAACGACTTTGATGAAGACCGGCTGATGGACGCGCTGCGGGAACTGAAGCTGGCCTGTGAAAACAACGATGAGAATATCCGCCAGCTGGTACAGTCGCTGGTGCGCACCTATCATCCGGCCGGCGACGTGCAGCCCGTCGCCATTTGATGCCGCGCGCAGGCGCGCTGTGAGATGCAAGTGAGGCAAATAGCATGAAAAAAGCAACAAAGGTCGTTTTGATTGTTCTGGCGCTGCTGGTCACTGCCATTGGTGCAGTGGTCATATGGCAGTGGGACAACATCAAGGCGGTTAAAACGTCGTTTACCCATTCCAGAGAAGATCTGGCCGTGATGATGGCGGGCACGTATCAGGCGATTGAAGACGCAACCGAGGATTTGGAGGGCGTCACTGTCCGCGACATGACGCAGGAAGAACGCACGGCACTGCGTGCTGGCGAGCTGAGCCGCGAAGAGCTGATTCTGCGTTTGATTTCAAAACAGACGCCCGGTGAGGAGCAAACGGCGCAGGACGGGCAGAGCGCGGCAGAAGCGGCGGAACAGTCCGGGCCGGTTGACCCCGACCAGAAGCTGCTTTCAGAATATCTGGCGGAAATCTACGTGATGAAGGACGAGTATACCGCATGGCTGGAGGCAAAGTACAACGAGGCCATCGACGCGTATAACGCGCTGCCGAAAGAGCAGCAGACGCCTGAGGCAAAGTATTCCATCGGCATGGAGCGCATGAAACAGGCGCTGGCCAAGGAGGACGAATGTGACGCGGCGATGAAGCAGATAGAACAGAAAATCGGCGCGCTGCTTGCGAAGATGGGCAGGGACGATTCGCTCGTCAAAGAG
The DNA here is from genome assembly GCA_004555655.1 of Clostridiales bacterium. Lineage (GTDB taxonomy): Bacteria > Bacillota > Clostridia > Oscillospirales > Oscillospiraceae > CAG-170. The sequence goes on along the minus strand of SFHJ01000025.1, from coordinate 5,471 downwards.
ATCCAAAAGGCGTATGAGCAGGAGAAAGAACTGAAGAAGGCCTACTATCTGGGGCTGCATAACTGAGAGAAAACCCGTCAGGCGTGCCTGACGGGTTTTGCATGCTTATGCCAACTGCTGCGTGAGGTAGGTGCGAAGTGCACTGAAGCCGCCGTTGGGATATGCGCTGACGTCCTTATGGTGGCGGTTCAGCAGACAGTCGGTGAGTAAAAACACCTGCATGCCAAGCTCACGCGCGACCATGTCCTCGTCAACATCGTTGCCGACCATGAGGCACTCCTCCGCGCGGCAGCCCAGCCGCGCCACAATTTCGGCGTAATATTTGAGGTTCGGCTTGCAGTACCCAATGTTCTCGTAGGTGGTATAGAGCGCAAAATCCCCCGGCTCGAGCCCCGCCCAGCGGATGCGGCTCTGCGTGGCAACGGCGGGAAAGATGGGGTTGGTGGCAAGCGCGAGACATACGCCGCGGCCTTTGAGCCAGTCGACGAGCTGCTTGCTCTCGGGCGCGAAGCCGCAGACAGACTTCGCGTTCTGAAACTCAGTACGGTAGAACGTGTCAAATACGGGCTCGTCATCATACACGCGCTCGCCGAAAATGGCGGAGAATTTGCGCCAGAAGGCAGTCGCGTTTGTGCAGCTGCCGTCGTTGTGGACCATCGCTGCCGTGCCGGCCCAGATGCCGTCGATAAGCTGCTTCGGCTCGTATCCCAGCGGCGCAACCGCTTTGGTGAGATGGGAAAAATAGGTCCTGGTAAAGACGTCGTTGTCCATCGGCAGCAGCGTCCCGTCCAAATCAAATAATACGGTTTTCAGCATGAAAAGCGGTTCCCCTCGTGTTACTGCTCAAAGAACGCCACACCAATGGCGCCGGGCCCGGCGTGCGTGCCGATGGTCGCGCCGATGGTGAGCACCGGAAGATTCGAAACGCGTCCCTCCCAGAGCTGATGGGAGTCAGCGATGTACTTCTGCAGCAGTGCGTCGCTCAGACCGGAGAATGCGAGTGTAAGCGGCATGGAGAAATCAACGCCGTGGCTGTTTGCGACCATCTCGTTCAGCAGGTTGTTGCCCTGCTTGGAGCCGCGTGCCTTGCCGATCAGCTGCACCTCGCCGTTTACGACGGAAACAACGGGCTTGATCGATAAAATTCCGCCTACGACCGCCGTGGCTGCCGAGATGCGCCCGCCCTTCTTGAGGTATTCCAGCGTATCGAGCAGCGCGACAACCTTGATCTTCTGCTTGGCACGGTCAAGCTCGGAAACAAGCGCGGGCGCGGAAATGCCCTGTGCAATGAGCCGCTCGGCATAGTAAACAAGGATCGCCTGGCCCAACGAGACGTTCATACTGTCGACGACAAAGGCCTGGCCACCGAAATTTGCCGCAGCGATGCAGGCGCTCTGGTAAGTGCCCGAGAGCTTGGACGAGAGCGTGATGGCCACGGGGGTGTCGCCCTGCTCGATTGCGGTGCGGAACGCCTGCTCAAAGGCGAAGGGGGAGACCTGGCTCGTAACAGGCAGGCAGTCGGACTCGATCAGAATCTCGTAGAACGCCTGCGGTGTGATATCCACGCCGGACAGATATTGTTTCTCGCCGATGGTCACGGGAAGGGGGAGATACGTCATGCCGTGCTCTTTCGCGTAGGAAACGGGAATATCGGATGCGGAATCGATGATGAGTTTGATTGCCATAGAAAACCTCCTGCCGGAAGACCGGCTGCATTTTGGTATGCACTGATAACCAAGAGTATACGCCACTGCGGCGAAAAAAGCGTGAACCAACTGTAAATTTTTTCTGGATTTGCGGGGATACGCGGAAGCAAGTTGAAAAAAAGCTGCAAATGTGTTATAGTAAGTCCATTCCAACGGAAGGCGGTGCGTCGTGGACGAACTGAAGCGCATCACTGCGGCAAATATCATTGCGCTGCGGACGCAGGCGGGCATGACACAGCTGGAGCTTGCTGAGCAGCTGAACTATTCGGACAAATCGATCTCCAAGTGGGAGCGCGGCGAGTCTATCCCTGACGCGTATGTGCTCAAGCGCATGGGGGAGATCTTCGGCGTGAGCGTGGACTATCTGTTGTCAGTGCACGACGGACAAAACGATGCAATCGCGCCGGGGCCGGAGGTGAATCCGGCGCGCACTGCAAGCAGCCGCGTAATCACGACCATTGCCATCGTCGGCATCTGGACGATTGCGCTGCTGGCGTTCATCGTCTGCTGGCTGATGGGGCATCTGGTCTGGCTGATCTTTGTGTACGCCGTGCCCGTGTCGCTCATCACGCTCCTGGTGCTGCACTCGGTATGGGAGGCAGGGCGGTACAACTACTGGATCATTGCGGCGCTGGTGCTCAGTCTGATCGCGGTGGTTTATCTGACGCTGCTCAGGCGAAACTGGTGGCAGCTGTTCTTGTTGGCGATTCCGGCGGAGCTGGTCGTTTTTCTCTCGTCCAGAATCAAAAAAGGCCGGAATAATTGAAATTCTACTGTTTGTAGAGCCCTTCATTTGGGCTCTACTTCTCTTTTTGCAGTTGTGGAGCACGCCTCGCGGCATTGTAGGTTGCTTTTGGGCGCGCAGAACGCTATCCTTATGCCGTTAGCCCGCCGCTCTTTCCGGCGGCGGTGTTGTATGGCCGGCCAGCGATGCAGGCACGCGGCCGCCGGGCCGCCATCCGGGTTCTGCGCGGCGCGTTATTTTTTGCAAAGATGAGAGGGCAGAAGCATGATCCAGATCTTTACAGACACTTCGGCGAACCTGCCGTTTGCCGTTACTCAGGAAAGAAACATCACGGTTGTTCCGTTCTCCTATACTGTCGACGGTGTGCAGGCGCACTATCCAACGGACACGGAGTTTGACGGCAAGGCATTCTACGGCGCAATGCTCGCCGGCGCGATGGTCAAGACCTCAATGGTCAGCGTCGGCGCATTTTTGGAGCGCTTTGAGCCTGCGCTTGCGGCCGGAAACGACGTGCTGTACGTCGGCATGTCCGGCGGCATCAGCGGCACGGCAAATTCCGCGGCCATAGCTGTGGACGAGCTGCGTGAAAAGTATCCCGAACGCAGGCTCGCAGCGATTGATACCTACGCCGCCTCGCTCGGCGAGGGCCTGCAGGTGCTCGATGCGGCGCGCATGGCGGACGCGGGCGTGGAATTTGATGAGATCGTTGCGCACATCGAGCGCGAGCGGCACAGGATGTGCCAGTATTTCACCGTGGCGGATCTGGAGTATCTCAAGCGCAACGGACGGCTCTCGGGCGTTGTGGCGCTGGCGGGGACGCTGCTGAACATCAAGCCCATTCTGATGGGCGACGAGACAGGCCATATTGTCCAGTGCGGCAAGGTCAGAGGCACGCAGCGCGCGCTGGAAAAACTGGCGGATAAATATGACGAGCTGGCTGCAGACCGGACGGCTGATATCGGCATCGCGCATGCAGACAATCCACAGGGCGCTGAAACGCTGCTGGCAAAGCTGCGCGCACTGGGCTTCAGAGGGAGTTGCATGACAGTCATGTACGAGCCGGTCACTGGCTCGCATGTGGGTCCCGGTACGGTGGCGCTGTTCTATCCGGGCGTGCATAAATAAGCAGAAGATGTTCTTCGCCGGGAGTTCCCAATGGGGGCTTCCGGTGATTTTTGCGCTTTGCTGTAGAAAAGTGTTTGACACGGGCGGGAAAAGTGCGTATAGTATTGATTTGGAAACGGGCGGCGCGTGCCGCCGGAAAAATACAGGTGAGAAACGCATGAATCTTCATAAGACGCTCCGCTATGCCTTCCGGCAGTCGCTGCCGGTGCTGGCGGGGTATACGGTGCTGGGCATGGGCTTCGGCGTTCTGCTGCGGCAGGCGGGCTACGAATGGTGGTGGGCTGTGCTGATGAGCATTACGATGTTCTCGGGCTCCATGCAGTATGTGGCGGTCGATCTGCTGGCTACGGGCGCATCCGTCGTGGCTACGGCCATCATGGCGCTGATGGTCAATATCCGGTATCTGTTCTACGGCGTGTCGATGCTCGAGCGCTACCGCGACGCAGGGCCCGAGAAGCCGTATCTCATTGCGGCGCTGACGGATGAAAACTACTCGATCATATGCTCGCCAGAGCTGCCTGAGGGTGTGAGCGAACGCTGGTTCCGGCTTTCTCTGTGCGCAATGACGCACTGCTACTGGATCTTTGGAAGCGTGCTTGGCGACGTGCTTGGCGGCGCATTTCACTTTAATTCTGCGGGTATCGAGTTTTCCATGACGGCGCTGTTCGTGGTCATCTTTGTCGAGCAGTGGCAAAAGACAAAGCAGCATCTGCCTGCTGTGACGGGCGTGGTCATCACGGCGGTATGCCTTGTTGTGCTGGGGCCGACCGGATTTCTGATTCCGTCGATGATTGCCATCACGCTTGCACTGTTCCTGGAGCGCCGCTGGCTGGAGGATATGGTACATGATGCTTGATTGGAAACAGTCCCTGATTCTGGTTGCGGTCATGGCAGTCGTGACAATGGGGCTGCGGTTTTTGCCGTTTGCGGTGTTCCGGAAAAAAACGCCGAAAGCAGTGCTCTATTTTGGCCAGGTGCTGCCGTATGCCGTGATGGGCATGCTGGTCGTGTATTGCCTGAAGGACGTGTCGGTCGTAAGCGGCTCGCACGGCATCCCGGAGGCCATCTCCATTGCACTGGTGGCGGGGCTTCACATCTGGAAGAAAAACACGCTTCTGTCCATGGTGGCAGGGACACTGTGCTACATGGCGCTGGTGCAGTTTGTGTTTTAAAAATCGCCCCTGCAGCATCTTAGCCGGGTGGTCGTAAAACAGTAAAATATGCAAAAGGCGTGACTTTTTTGGTGGTCACGCTTTTTGCTTTAAGAGGATAGCCGCTTTAGCAGCGCAAGGGAGGGTGTAACCATCTTGCCGGAACAAAGTGACGGAAACAGTCCCGGTCATGCAGCTTCTTTCTGCTGAGGTCGAATGAAGCGACCCAGGACGCACGATACTTCCGACAGGAGAGTATAGAAGTGCGCCTTCTAGTTCCTGAAGGGTTTGGCAACAATCCAACAAGTTGGAATTCATCCGTTAGATGATTACAGTTCGATTTTAGCGGCGTACTCTTTTAATATGTGATTGATTTCCTCTTCATTTTCATAAAACAAATCGTCACACTGCTCTAAAATCTCTTCCGCTTTTTCATCATCCTTTTCGCCTAATGTCAAATATGCCTTATACGCTTTTTCAAGCGTCTCCCTGAGTTTTGACGGCAAAATAGTTTCCAAAGACAACATCTCTTTGTGTAAGTCACTTGTATTTTCAACATTGGTGAAATATTGTGAGTGTCCACCATTATTGATTTCACTTTGATATGTCATCAGTTCTGCATATGGCGAATCTGCGTGCGCTTCTGACCACAGTTCCCACATTTTATTCCATTTCAGTTGTTCTTCCGTTAATTCAGTTTTCTTTTTCTTAAAAAAATCAATAATGGTGGACACTCACAATATT
>SFHJ01000024.1 GCA_004555655.1 Clostridiales bacterium | reverse complement strand
GGCCGTGCAGGCCGAGCGAATTGGCGATGAGACGATACCGTATGAATTGCTGCTCGACTACTCGGCAGAAGGTGGCGGATTGTTCCTCATGGATACAACAGAGCTGCCCGGCATTTATCTGAATTACGGTATGTTCTTCTGGCCTGCTGCAGGGCAGTGGAGCACCGGTTTTACCATGGCGCAGTTGTCAAGTGTTTATTACGAGCCGCTGAATGTCTCCGGCACGGTGACTGTCCCCAACGGTTTCGATGGTTATGAGATGTATTACAGCTACCACATTCCCTGCTTCTTCAGCGAGGACTCGACCGCGCTCGATCAGATCAACAGCGACATCCGCGACCGCTTTGAAACGCGGGCGGAAACGGAGCTGGACCGACTCTCGCGGAATGAACCGCCGGTCACGCATATGATCGAATCTTACTATACGGCCTTTGACGGCGTGGAACAACTGATCCTCTGGACCGATTCCTACTACGAGCTGCCCGAGTGCGCCGTGTACTGCTACGACCGCGAGCGGGATATGCAGCTTGATACAAGAGCCCTGCTGAAGCGCCTCGGGATATCCGAAAGCGATTTCCTCGCGGCGGTTCGTGCTGCGGCGGAGGCGTATTTTCAGGCAGACAACGGCTTTATGACGCAGGAGCAGCGGCAGGAGACGGGCTATGACGAAAGACTGGCATGGACGCTCTCGGATGAGGCCATAAACCTGGATATGCCTGTTGTGGTGACAGAATATGGAGAGCTTGCCGTCATCGCCCGCATCGGTGCGTTTGCCGCTCTTGACTATTATTACGCGACATTGTATCCATTTTCCGACGCTGTAGGATGAGAAAGGAGAACGTCAATGCAAATCATTCTGAACGAGCTGCCGCAAGCGGCTGCGGAATTTTCTGCCGCCGACCTGTCGCGGCCGGAGATGACCTGCGCGCTGTTTCTCGCCGCGCTGCAGCTATATACGCGCGATGCAAACGCGGGTGTGGAGGCGATGAACGTCCTGCGCGGGCCGCGTCCCATGACAGGTTATGACACGCAGTTTCTGCGTGACCGTCTGCGCGGCAAGACCTACCTGCCGCTGGCGTATTTTGACGGCGCGACGCCGCAGAACGGCTACACGCCGGCGCGCCCTTATACGCTGCAGGTGCTGCCCGATCCGAGACCGCAGGATGTGGAGCCGGGTTATCTGCGCGTGTATCTGAAGACCGCGGGAGCCGATTCACCCCGTCCCATGAAGCTGCGGCAGAAGGGTACCAACTGGTACCTCTGGGAGTATTCCAGCATCCTCTCCGGCATCCGCATCCCTGTGCAGGACGACCCTTGGGCATAACAAGGCGTTTTATTGTAAGAATCATCAAACAATGTGCAGGAGCAGGAAGAAGCTTGACTGCTATTTGACTGCTGTTTTTCCAAAACTACAAAACGCCTGCAAACCCAGTATTTCCAACGGTTGCAGGAAATTCGATATTCTGCGGCAAAACCGTTGAGAACCATGCTAACCGTTGATACGTCAGCATTTCCTCAGATCGAGCCATAAAACTCAGCCCAGGTACTTCTGTTTAGCTAAGCTCGATTTGTACAAAGCTCCCCATGAATTTGCAAATTCATGGGGAGCTTAATTGTATACGAATACTACCGGTTAGACCGAAGCTTTGCATGATGAATATATTGAATATCGCCAAATAATATGATATGCTTACTTTGTAATTTATGCAAAATTACCGTTTTGGAAGGCGGGGGTGAGGGAAACGATGTTTTTTGCACACATTCGAGAGGACGGAAAGACGCAAACTGTAGAGGAACATCTGAACGGAACTGCAGTGCGCTGCGCTGATTTTGCATCCCGGTTTGGAGAAGAACAACGCGGGAAATTGCTGGGGTATGCCCATGACATCGGCAAATGCTCCGAGGAATTCCAGAAGCGTCTGCGCGGTGGGGCGAAGGTCGACCACGCAACTGCCGGTGCTTTGGAATGCGCAAAAATTGGTGAGGATCTGGCGGCATGCTGTGTTGTCGGGCATAACGGAGGTCTCCCGGACTTTGGCAATCCACGCATGGACCCTGCCGGTGCACCGAGTTGCGTAGGCCGGCTTAAAAAAGGGTTTGGCGGCGGGATTCCAAACTGCTTCTGGAGCGGAACTCTGCCAAATTCCGGGAAACCACCGGCCTTTCAGGATCCTTTTTCTCTGTCTCTCTGGACACGGATGCTGTATTCGTGTCTGGTGGATGCGGACTATCTGGATACGGAAGCGTTTATGTCGGATGATTCCGGCAATCGCGGCGGATATGATCCCCTTCCGGCGCTTTTAGACAGACTGCATGCGTATACGCAGCCGTGGTTTCCTGCAAAAACGGAACTGAACCAAAACCGCTGTGATATTCTGAAACAGTGTCTGGCTGCCGCAGCGCAGCCGCGCGGCGTTTACTCTCTCACTGTACCGACCGGCGGCGGGAAAACCGTGTCCTCTCTTGCCTTTGCGCTGAAGCACGCTGTGGAGAATGGATTGGATCGGGTCATTTATGTGATCCCTTATACTTCAATTATTGAACAGAACGCGGCCGTATTTCGAGCCATTCTGGGCGAGAACAACGTGGTGGAGCATCACAGCGGCATTCGCGCTGATGACGGTACAGAGACAAATGGGCACAATCTTTTTCAGCGTCTCGCTTCGGAAAACTGGGACGCTCCTGTCATCGTCACAACTGCCGTTCAGTTCTTTGAGTCGCTCTATTCCAACCGCCCGTCGCAATGCCGGAAGCTGCACAATATGGCCAACAGCGTGATCATTTTTGATGAGGCGCAGATGCTGCCGACCTGCCACCTGAAGCCCTGTATCGGCGCCATCGCCAACCTGACGGCATATTTTTGTTCCACTGTTGTGCTGTGTACAGCAACCCAACCAGTACTCGCAGATGTAATTCAGTCCTTCTGCCCGGAGCTGCAAATCAAAGAGCTATGCCCAAACGTGGCGGAATATGTTCAAAAATTCCAAAGAGTTACATACCGCAATGGCGGGGCGCTTTCTGACGAAGATCTGGCATCGGAATTGCGTCGGCAAAAACAGGTGCTCTGCATTGTAAATACACGAAAAGCGGCGCAGAAGATTTACGGATTGCTTCCCCCCGAGGGAAGCTATCACCTGTCCACCCTGATGTATCCCGCTCACCGGAAGTCTGTGCTGGATACGATCCGCCAGCGCCTGAAAGAGGGACTTGCCTGCCGGGTTGTGTCCACTTCTTTGATTGAAGCAGGCGTGGATGTGGATTTTCCGGCAGTTTATCGGGAGATCGCCGGACTGGATTCCATCGCGCAGGCTGCCGGGCGCTGTAATCGGGAGGGAAAACGGGCAGCCGGTGACAGTATCGTTACCTATTTTGAATCGGAGAGCTCCGTTCCGCTCCTGCAGCGGATCAACGTCCGTGCTGCACAGGAGGCGCTCAAGGGGAATTGCGATCCGGGAGAACCGGAAACCATGCAGCGGTATTTCACTGCTTTGCGATCACTGATTGGTGACCAGATGGATAAATCCAAGGCGGTGGAATCCCTGCGAGCCGGGCTTCATGGCTGCCTGCTTCCCTTTGAAACCGTTGCAAAGAACTTCCACTTGATCGATCAGGCAACCAGTACGATTTATATTCCTCTGGCGGAGGGCTTCGAAGCATGTCAGCCGCTTTTGGATGGAAGCGCGAGAAGAGAGGATTACCGCAGAGCCGGTCAGTACTGCGTCAGCATCTACGCCCGGCATTACCGCGCACTGGCAGACGCCGGGGATATCTTGCCGCTGACAGAAACAAGCGCTGTCCTGACAAATCTGAGCTTGTATGACCCGGAAATGGGGTTATCTCTGGAAGCCGATTCAGGAAAAGCGGAGTTTGTCTAAGTGTCCGGTTTATTACCCAGTTCTTGTAGTATCATACTGTTATCAACAACGAAAGGAGAATGCCTGTGTCTGTATCCGTTGAAGTCTGGGGCGAGTACGCGTGTTTTTCCAGACCCGAAATGAAGGTGGAACGGGTCAGCTACGATGCCATGACGCCCTCCGCCGCCCGGGGACTGCTGGATGCTGTGTTCTGGCACCCGGGGCTGCGCTGGGTGGTCGACCGGATTCATGTCTGCGCGCCGATTCGGTTCACCAATATCCGGCGAAACGAGGTGAAAGACACCGTCAGCGCCCGAAAAGCACAGACCGTCATGGAAAAAGGAGGCGCGCTTTTTCTGGCAACCCCCGACAGCATCCAGCAGCGCGCCGCCATGGTGCTGCGGGATGTGCATTATGTCATCGATGCGCATTTTGAGATGACGGCCAGAGCCAGCCCCACAGACAATCCCGGAAAATTTCAGGATATCATGCGCCGCCGTCTGGAGAAGGGGCAGTTCTATCACCAGCCCTGCTTTGGTGTACGGGAATTTCCGGCGCACTTCAAACCCTGTACCGAGTTTCCGCCCTGCCCGGAGGAACTGCTGGGAGAGAAGGATTTGGGTTGGATGCTGCTGGATCTGGACTATTCCGACCCGGAAAACATCACGCCGCACTTCTTTCGCGCCGTTCTGCATGACGGTGTTTTGGAGGTACCGCCCATGTACAGTGAGGAGGTGCGAACATGATCTTGCAGGCATTGACCCGGCTGTTTGAAGATCTGGTGCAGCAGGGTAAGATTTCCCGTCCCGGGTGGAGTCCCGCAAAAATCAGCTACGCCCTGTGTCTGGATGCGTCAGGCACACTGGAATACGTTGTCCCGTTGCTGTCCGAGGTACAGGTCGGAAAGAACACCCTGCTGCGCCCAGCGCCCATGGGGTTGCCTTCTCCTGTCACCCGTACAGTTGGCATCCTGCCGAATTTCCTCTGGGACAATTCCAGCTATTTGCTGGGCGTGGATGAAAAAGGCAAGCCGGAGCGCAGCCGCTCCTGTTTCCGTGCGAGTGCTGCGCTGCACCATCAGCTTCTGGACGAGGTTTCTACTCCCGCAGCGAAAGCGATTCTGTCCTTTTTTGATTTCTGGCAGCCGGAGCTTGCGCAGGAACATACCGCGTTAAAAGACTGCTGGCAGGAGCTTATGAAGGGCGCAAATCTGGTCTTTCGCGTGGACGGCATGTTCGCACAGGAAGACCCTCTGATCCGTTCGGCATGGGATACCCATTACGGCGATGTAAGCGGAGAAAAGCAGCAATGTCTTGTAACCGGTAATCCGGACGTTGCAGAGCCTGTGCACCCCACTGTGAAGGGTATTGCCGGTGCCCAGTCCAGCGGCGCGGCGCTGGTATCCCTCAACGCGCCTGCTTTTTGCTCATACGGCAAGGAACAAAGCCTGAATGCACCTGTGGGAAAATACGCCGCATTCGCTTACACCGCTGCGTTGAATTACCTGCTGGCTGACCGGGAAAACGTCCATCGCATTGGAGATACAACCGTCATCTGCTGGGCAGAGGGGGCAGAGCCGCAGTACAACCTGCTTGCCGGCTTTTCCATATTTGGCGATACCCCACCGGATACCATTTCTACCGACGATTTGCGTGCCGCCGTGAGCAATCTGGCGCAGGGCATCGCCTGTGAGGAATTAAAACTGGACCCCAATCGCCCCTTCTATATCCTCGGTCTGGCGCCCAACGCCGCGAGGCTCTCTGTCCGCTTCTTCTACCGGAATTCTTTTGGCACGCTGATGCAAAACGTGAATGCACATCACGCCCGCCTGGAGATCGCCGGCCGGCCGCGTTCTATGATGCCCCTGTGGGCGCTGCTTCGGGAAACCGTCAATCTGAACACCACCGACAAATCTCCCAGTCCTGTGCTGGCAGGCGCGGTGGCACGGGCCGTCTTTACCGGAAGCGCATATCCCGCGTCATTGTTGGAAGCGGTCATGCTGCGCATCCGCGCAGAACGGGAGATCACACCCGGCAGGGCTGCGATACTGAAAGCATACTACCTGAAAAATCCAAGCACAAAATGCCCAAAGGAGGTATTAACCGTGGGCCTGAACGAGAACAGCACCAATATTCCCTACACGCTGGGGCGCCTGTTTGCCGTATACGAAGCTGTGCAGGAGACTGCAAATCGCGGCATCAATGCTACAATCAAGGACAAGTATTTCAATTCCGCTGCCGCAACGCCTGCCATGATCTTCCCCATACTGGACAACCTTTGCCAGAAGCATCTGCGCAAGCTGGACACTGGATTCCGCATTTCCTATGACCGTCAGATCGGGCAGATCAAAGATATTCTGGGCGAAAGCTATCCCGTCCGTCTGTCCCTGCCCGAGCAAGGCTCTTTCAATCTGGGCTACTACCATCAAAAGCAATTCCGCTACACAAAAAAGGAGGAGAAATAATATGGCAGCCATTCAGAATCGGTATGAATTTGTGATTTTCTTCGACGTGGAAAACGGCAATCCCAACGGCGACCCGGATGCAGGCAACATGCCCCGGATCGACCCCGAGACCGGCTACGGTCTGGTGACGGACGTGTGTCTGAAGCGGAAAATCCGCAACTATGTGGAAACTGTAAAGGAAGCAGACCCCGGCTATCGGATCTATGTGAAGGACAATGTGCCTCTGAACTGCAGCGACGCAGAAGCCTGTGCCTATGTAGGCGTCGATCCTGCCAAATTGAAGGAGGCAAAGAAAAAAGACGCGAATCTGGATATGAAAATCCGGGATTTCATGTGCTCCAATTTCTTCGATATCCGTACCTTCGGCGCTGTCATGACCACCTTTGTCAAGGGCGCTCTGAACTGCGGTCAGGTTCGCGGGCCTGTTCAGTTGGGTTTTGCCCGGAGTGTCGATCCCATTTTGCCGCAGGAAGTGACCATCACCCGCGTAGCGATCACCACGGAAGCTGACGCAGAAAAGAAGGGAACGGAAATGGGCAGAAAATATATCGTGCCCTACGCCCTGTATCGGTGTGAGGGCTACATCTCAGCCAATCTGGCGCGAAAAACCACCGGCTTCTCGGAGGAAGATCTTGAGCTGCTGTGGCAGGCCATTTTGAATATGTTTGAGCTGGATCATTCTGCCGCCCGCGGTAAAATGTCCGTTCGGGAACTGATCGTGTTCCGCCATGATTCTGAATTGGGCAACGCCCCTGCCTACAAACTGTTTGATCTGGTGAAGGCGCAGCGCAATGGCGATGTGGTGGCGCCCAGAGCCTTCACAGATTATCAGCTCAGTGTAGACGAAGAGAATTTGCCCTCCGGCGTAACCTGCATTCGTATGGGGTGATCTATTCTGAGGAGGATTTCCTCCAACTGTCCGGGCTGCAGCACTTTGCTTTCTGCCGCCGCCAATGGGCGCTGATTCACATAGAAAACCAGTGGGCGGAGAACTTTCGCACAGTGAACGGTGCGTTGATGCACGAAAAAGCCCATGACCGGGAATTTGAGGAAAGCCGGGGAGATCTGTTGGTCAAACGCGGCGTCAGTATCTATTCTGCTGCGCTGGGGATTTCCGGACAATGCGACGTCTTGGAATACCACCGAAGTACCGATGGCATTTGCCTCCCCGGAAGAGATGGACTGTGGAACCCCTACCCTGTTGAATATAAGCGTGGGAAGCCAAAAGAAGGCAGTGCCGATGCGATTCAGCTCTGTGCGCAGGCCATGTGTCTGGAGGATATGCTGTGCTGTGATATCCCTGAGGGGGCGCTGTATTACGGCCAGACCCGCAGGCGGGAACGCATTTGCTTTACAGATGAACTGCGTGCGCAGGTGAAAGATTTTTTGATGCAGATGCACGACCTGTATAAAAGAGGACATACGCCCAGGGTGAAGCCCACGAAAGCCTGCAACGCCTGCTCCTTGAAAGAACTGTGTCTTCCAAAGCTTCTGAAAAACCGCTCTGTATCCGCCTACCTGAAAACCGCCCTGGAGGAAATACCATGAAGCAACTGCTGAATACGCTGTTTGTGACCTCTGAAGATGTTTATCTGTCTGTGGAAGGAGAAAATGTCCTTGCAAACAAAGCGCAGCAGGTTATTGCACGATACCCGCTGCATACACTGCAGACCATCGTCAGTTTTTCCTATTCCGGCGCGTCTCCGGCGCTGATGGGTGCTTGCGCAGAGTGTGGCATCGGGTTGGCATTCTGCACGCCCAGAGGCCGTTTTCTGGCGCGTGTTACTGGAGAAACCAGCGGCAATGTCCTGCTTCGGCGGGAACAATACCGAATTGCTGACAACGACCGGCGCAGTTGTGCCATTGCCAAAAACATGATTTTCGGGAAGCTCAGCAATTCTGCTGCAAGCCTTCAGCGCACCTTGCGCGACCATGCCCCGAGAGTTACGGACTGCGGTCTGAAAGATGCCGCCCGACAGATCAAAGAAGTGTTGCAGCTCGTTCTGGAGGTCCCAGATATGGAGGCCCTGCGGGGGTTGGAAGGTGTTGGAGCGGCTGCTTATTTCAGTGTGTTTGATCATCTGCTATTAAATCGGAAGGAGGATTTCTTCTTTCACGGACGCAGCCGCAGGCCGCCCCTTGACCGCGTGAACGCTATGCTGTCCTTTGCCTATAGTCTTTTGGCACACGACTGTGCCAGCGCGCTGGAAAGTGTCGGTTTGGATCGTATGTTGGATTTCTTCACCGGGATCGCCCCGGAAGGACTTCGCTGGCGCTGGATCTGATGGAAGAACTGCGCCCCTGTATGGCAGACCGTTTTGTGCTGACACTGGTGAATAACCGCATGATCAAACCAGAGGACTTTCAAACGCAGGACAGTGGTGCGGTTCTGCTGACAGAGGAAGGACGCAAAAAATTTTTGCAGGCATGGCAGGAACGGAAGCGGGATACGTTGACCCATCCATACCTGAATGAAAAGATGAGCTGGGGTATGATTCCTTATATTCAGGCGTTGCTGCTTGCACGATATCTCCGCAGTGATCTGGACGCTTACCCGCCGTTTTTATGGAAGTGAGAATATGCTGGTGCTCATTACTTATGATGTAAACACAGAAGATGCCGCTGGAAAGAAGCGTCTGCGGCAAATTGCGAAGAAGTGTGTGGACTACGGACAGCGGGTACAAAACTCCGTGTTTGAATGCCTGCTGGATGCCGGACAATGCCGCAGTCTGCAAGCGAAACTGGTGTCCATCATGGATCCCGAAAAAGACAGCCTTCGCTTTTATTATCTGGGAAATCAGTATGAGAAGAAAGTGGAACACTTTGGCTGTAAAACCACCTATCAACCGGAAGGTACGTTGATGATTTAGCCGCGAAGCCCAAGTAAGCAGGATTTCCCGGTAGGTTCGCACCGCTTTTTTGAGGTAAAAAATCGAAATACGCTTCTTTCATTGTGTTGCAGACGCAATGATATCCAAGTCCCATGAGAGTATTTGTTTGTTCTCGCCAAAGATGGGCATGAAAAAATGTGTATCTTTGCTGTCGCTCCCCGCACGGGGAGCGTGGATTGAAATAACCTGGCTCCTGTTCCTGGCGGCGATGAGCCGAGTCGCTCCCCGCACGGGGAGCGTGGATTGAAATTGACATGGTGCGCACAGGACTCTTTATGTACCACGTCGCTCCCCGCACGGGGAGCGTGGATTGAAATATTATCGTTCAACATACAAAAATCCGGGAGCTTACTGGTCGCTCCCCGCACGGGGAGCGTGGATTGAAATGTCGCTGGCGGGGAGAGTGTCGCCCGGCTCATACGTCGCTCCCCGCACGGGGAGCGTGGATTGAAATTCAAACACGTCCATGTTCAGCCCTCCTTATCCAGGTCGCTCCCCGCACGGGGAGCGTGGATTGAAATTCTGCACTCGCGCGTACAGACGGACGCAGGACGGGTCGCTCCCCGCACGGGGAGCGTGGATTGAAATCTGTCTGTACCTTCCCGGCCTATACGGAGACATCCGTCGCTCCCCGCACGGGGAGCGTGGATTGAAATCGCAAATTCTGCCTCTGTACCTTTGTATCCGCCGGTCGCTCCCCGCACGGGGAGCGTGGATTGAAATTGCATCATAATCTTGAGCAGAACTTTTTTTAAGATGTCGCTCCCCGCACGGGGAGCGTGGATTGAAATGCATCCGCACCGTTAATCAGCTACACCGTGACCGGTCGCTCCCCGCACGGGGAGCGTGGATTGAAATGTAACGGCGTGTATAGCACGGACCAGAGTGCAAAGTCGCTCCCCGCACGGGGAGCGTGGCAGCGTGTCAAAAAAAGTGCACTTGCGGCATTTATGCCGCAACAAACGATATGGAGCTTGCTTCGACGGGGCGGCGTGTACGTCGGGAAAAATACACTCCGGCCTGCAAGTGTGAAGGCTGTCCGCCTTTGGCGGACAGCTCGTGCGCGCAGCAGGCCGCGGCGTGTTGTCGAAAAACTCCGAAGGAGTTTTTCGACAGCCTCAAAAAGCTGGTAGGCACTTTCGTGCCTACCAGCTTTTTACCACTTTTCGATTCTCAGATGGCCTTTTTATTTCTCATCATCGACCGATTCAAATTCCGCGTCGACCACGTCGTCGTCATATTGGTTATTCGGGTTTTCGTAGCTGGCGGAGCCGCGGTATTCGGCATTGGGGTCGACGTGCACACCGGACTGCTGCAAAACAGCCTCCAGCTGCTCGGCAGCTGCGTTCATCTGCGCCGCGTCCCTGGATTTTACTGCGCGTTTGGCGTTCTTGACCGCCTCGGCCACACGGACTTTTGCATCTTTATCCATCTGCCTTTCCGCATTTGACGCATGGAAGATGAGCTGTTCGCAGTGATCCCGCGCTGTGGCCTCGGCTTTGAGCTTTGCGTCTTCGGCGGCATACTGCTGCGCCTCGCGCACGGCGCGGTCGATCTCCTCGCGGCTCATGTTTGAGCTGGCGGTGATGGTGATCTGCTGGGCCTTGCCGGTGTCGAGGTCGCGCGCCGAGACGTTCACAATGCCGTTGGCGTCAATGGAGAACGTGACCTCGATCTGCGGCACGCCGCGCGGCGCGCGGCGGATGCCGGTGAGCTGAAACCGGCCCAGCTCCTTATTCTGGTGCGCCATGGGGCGTTCGCCCTGTAAAACGTGCACATCGACCGAGCTTTGAAAGTTGGCCGCCGTGGTGAAGATCTGGCTTTTGCGGATGGGAAGAGTGGTGTTGCGCTCGATGATGCGCGTGCACACGCCGCCCATTGTCTCGATGCCGAGCGACAGCGGCGTTACGTCCAGAAGCAACAGCCCCTTGACGCTGCCGGAGAGCACGCCGCCCTGCAGACACGCGCCCATGGCCACGCATTCGTCGGGGTTGATGCCCTTGAATGGAAGAAGCCCCGTGATGCGGCCCACCAGTTCCTGTACCGCCGGGATGCGGCTCGAGCCGCCCACCATCAGCACCTTGCTGATCTGCGAGATCTGAAGCCCGGAGTCGTTGATGGCCTGATTGACAGGTTCCCGCGTGGCCTGTACGAGATGATAGGTGAGGTCGTTGAATTTTGCCCGCGTGAGCGGGATCTCCATGTGGAGCGGCCCGTTTTTGCCCACTGTAATATACGGCAGACTTACGGTGGTGGACGTGACGCCCGAGAGCTCAATCTTGGCCTTTTCGGCAGCCTCGCGGATGCGCTGCATGGCTACGGGGTCGCGGCTGAGATCGATGCGGTTTTCCTTTTTGAATTCGCTGACCAGATAGTCCATCACGCACTGGTCAAAATCGTCGCCGCCGAGGTGGTTGTTGCCCGCGGTGGCGAGTACCTCGATCACGCCCGAGGAAATGTCCAGAATTGACACGTCAAACGTGCCACCGCCCAGGTCATAGACCATGATCTTCTGATTTTCCTCGCGGTCGATGCCATAGGCCAATGCCGCCGCGGTGGGCTCGTTGATGATGCGCTGGACGTTCAGCCCCGCGATCTTGCCGGCGTCCTTGGTGGCCTGCCGCTGCGCATCGGTAAAATATGCCGGCACGGTGATGACCGCGTCGGTGACGCTCTGGCCCAGATAGCTCTCTGCGTCCGCCTTCAGCTTCTGCAGAATCATCGCCGAGATCTCCTGCGGCGTATACTTGTGGCCGTCGATGTTCACACGGAAATTGGTGCCCATCTGGCGCTTGATCGAGCTGATGGTCCGGTCGTGGTTGGTCACGGCCTGACGCTTGGCGATCTGGCCGACCATGCGCTCGCCGGTCTTGGCGAACGCGACGACGGACGGCGTTGTCCTGCCGCCCTCTGCGTTGGGGATGATGGTGGGCTCGCCGCCCTCCATCACGGCCACACAGGAATTGGTGGTGCCGAGATCAATGCCGATCATGATTGCCATTGCTGCCTGCCTCCTGATTTGCTAATTTGCGACAACGACCTTTGCGTGCCGGATGACTTCCTCGTCCATTGTGAAGCCTGTCTGCACGACCTCGATGATCTGTTCTTCGCGGTATGCGCTGTCGACCACATGTCCGACTGCCTCGTGGTAGTCGGGGTTGAAGCAGCGGCCGAGGCTGTCCATGGGCCTGACCTGCAGGCTGGCCAGCGTGGACAGAAGATTGTCGCGGATCATCTGCACGCCGCGGTAGAACGCCTCGTCCTGGCATGCGTGCTTCAGCGCGCGCTCAAGGTCGTCATATACGGATAAAAACTGCGCCACCGTCCTGCGCACAGCCTGTTCGTCCGCCTGCGCAAGCGCCTGCGACGTGCGGCGGCGGTAGTTTTGATACTCCTGCTGCAGCGCGTCGAACCGCTCGTCAAACGGCGGCTGTTTATCTCTTGAAAACCATCCCATGCCGCTCAACCTTTCTGACCGCTGCCCGGAGTGCCGTAATATGCAAACGGGTCCGGCTCGGCCGTGGAAGGCTCATAGGGCTGGGAATAGCCGGGCGTGCCGGAATCGTCGTAGTAGCTGTAGTACGGGTAGTAGTAGCGCGCGCCGCAGCTGGAAATCATCGCGTACAGCAGCTGCAGAATCAGATATCCGATAAACAGCTTCCATAAAAAGCCGCCGCGGTGCGTGCGGCGATAGGTCCATTGGTACTGGTTCTGGGTATCCTGCTCGCCTGAGTGGTAGCCGGAATACTGCCGCCGGTCGGCGGAGTAGCCGCTGCTGCTCTGGTCCTGCGCGCTGCCCCAGAAGCCGAACGGGTCGTAGTAGGTGGTATGATACGTCTGCTGCGACTGCTGCTGGCGGGCATACTGCTGTTGCTGCTGGTAGGCCTGCGGGTTTTTGATCTGCTCGTAGGCCTGATTGATCTCGTTCATCTTCTGCGCGGCGTATGCGTCACCGGGGTTGAGATCGGGGTGGTACTGCTTTGCAAGACGCCGGTAAGCCTGCTTGATGTCTTCTTCGCTGGCGTTATGCGATACGCCGAGCACCTGATAGGGATCTGCCGGCATCTGCGCTCACTTCCTTACGGATGGATTTTAACTATTATTATACACACATTTCGCTGTAAATTGTGAATCAAATTAAAACAATGACGAAACAATGTGTATTTTTTCCATTCCTGCGCGCAAATCATGACATGCCCGCCTGCGCAAAGGCGCGCAGGCGGGCATGTCGAAAAAGCCACGCGGCGAAAGAATCCTGCTATGACGAGGAGGGATGCTTACTTGAGCGCTTCCAGCACGCGGCACAGGTACTGCCAGGTACGCTGCACGCTGGAGATGGACATGCGCTCGCGCGTGGTGTGGATATCGTAGAGGTTCGGGCCGAAGCTGACCGCGTCAAGGCCGTCGAGCTTGCCTGCGAACAGGCCGCATTCAAGGCCGGCGTGGATGGCCTCGACCTTGGGCGTATAGCCGTACTGGGCCTCAAACACGCGCACCATCGTTTCGCGCAGCACCGACTCACGCCGGTACTCCCACGCGGGATAGTCGCCCGTGACCGTCACGCTGCCGCCGAAGGTCTCGGCCAGCGCGGTGATGCGCTCAAGCAGCATCTGCTTCTGCGTGGCCACGCTGCTGCGCACGGCGCTGCAGGCGTGCAGCTGCCCGTTTTCCAGCTGCAGAACGCCAAGGTTGCACGACGTCTGCACAAGGCCTTCGATATCCATGCTCATTGCGGCCACGCCGTCGGGCATGAGCGAGAGGAAGCGGGCAAAGCGGGCACTGTCGTCCACTGTCATTGCGCGCGCGGCCACGCCCGTCTCGTTGAACGAAATGCACACGCCGGGGTCGGACGCGGCAAACTCGTGCTTCAGCGCCGCGTCGAACGCGTCTGCAAGCTGCTGCGCCTTCAGCGCGTCGGCATGCGAAAGCGCAAGCGTGGCCGTGCATGCAAGAGCAATGGCATTGTCCTTCAGACCGCCCGTGCAGCTGACGATGCGCAGCGCAAGCGCGCGGCTGAGGCGATACAGGATGCGGCCCATGAGCAAATTCGCGTTGCCGTGGCCCTTGTTGATCTCGGTGCCGGAGTGGCCGCCCGCAAGGCCGGTCACGCGCAGCGCATAGACCGGCAGCGCGCAGGGCTCCGTCTCAAAAGAGGCCGAGATGTTGGCGCGCGCACCACCGGCGCAGCTCACGGTGAAGATGCCCTCGTCCTCGGAGTCGATGTTCAGCATCCTGCGGCCGCGGAGCGGGGACACGTCAAGGCCCTGCGCGCCCTCCATGCCGACTTCCTCGTCGACAGTGAAGACTGCCTCAAGCCGCGGATGGGGCAGATCATCACTTTCCAGAAGCGCCAGAGCCATCGCTACGGCAATGCCGTCGTCGCCGCCGAGCGTAGTGCCGTCTGCGTAGACAAAGTCGCCGTCGACGCAGAGCTTCAGGCCGTCCTTTGTAAAATCAATGGGGCATTCGGGCGTTTTTTCCGTCACCATGTCCAGATGTCCCTGCACGATGACGGCGGGAGAATCCTCATAGCCCTTTGTCGCGGGCTTGATGATGATGACGTTGTTGAGTTCGTCCTGATAGTGCTCAAAACCGTGGCTTTGGGCAAAGCGGACGCAGTAGTCGCTGACGGCTCTGGTGTTGCCGGAACCGTGCGGGATTTGGCAGAGTTCTTCAAAAAAGTGGAATACGCGCGCGGGCGCGAGGTGTTCCAATACAGCCATGATGCATCGTCCTTTCCATGGGATGTTTGCCGCCGCGAGGCGCTCGCGGCGGCAAACAATCAGTTCAGTTTTTCAAAGTCGGCTGCGCCGTGCTTGCACAGCGGGCAGACGATATCGGGCGGAAGCGTCTCGCCCTCGTAGACCCAGCCGCAGATCTTGCAGACCCAGCCGGTCTTCTTCTGCATCTTCGTGGGCTTCGGCTTGACATTGGCGAAGTAGAAGCTGTAGGTCATCGACGGCACATTCGAAAGTGTCCGCGCCTCAGTCACGTCGGCCACGAAGAACGTATGTGTGCCGAGGTCAATGGTCTTTACGACCCTGCCGCTGATAAAGGCGTTTGTGCAGTAGGGGATATAGTAGACGCCGTTGATGGCGCGGGCCATGCCCTTGATGCCGGCAAACTTATCCACATTGCGGCCGGACTGGAAGCCGTAGTGCTGGAACATGGCAAACGGCGCCTCCTGCGAGAGCATGGAGATGTTGAACTCGCCGGTCTTTACGATCATGTCGTGCGTGTAGTTGGCCTTGTTCACGGCGATGCCGATGCGCTTGGGCGAATCGGTGAGCTGCAGGGCGGTATTGATGATGCAGCCGTTGTCTTTTTGCCCGTCGCGTGCGGTGAGCACGAACAGACCGTAGGAGAACGAGAACATGGCGTTTTGCTCTACGGGCTTGTCGTCGGTGTGCACGACGGGAGCGGGACGGGACATGCTGTTATACACGGCGTCCACAAGCGCGTCTACGCTGTCCAGCTGGCCTTCCTTGAGCGAGGAGTTGACAGTGAGGCCCTCGTCGAGAATGGTGACGTTCTTGAGCTTGCTGAACTGCGCCCGCATGAGGCCTGCCGCCGTGGGCGCCCACGAGCCGTTCTCCACCAGCGCGATGGTCCGGTTCTGCAGGTTGTGGTTCACGATGTCGTGCACCAGATTCTCCATGTTGACGAACATGCCCGCGTTATAGGTCGTGGAGAGGAAGATGAGGTGGCTTGCGCGGAAGCACTCGGAGACGATATAGCTCGGATGCGTGACGGACACGTCGTACATCTGCACGTTTCTGACGCCGCGGTCGGCCAGCTTCGACGCGATGATATTC
The DNA here is from genome assembly GCA_004555655.1 of Clostridiales bacterium. GTDB lineage: Bacteria > Bacillota > Clostridia > Oscillospirales > Oscillospiraceae > CAG-170. The sequence goes on along the minus strand of SFHJ01000024.1, from coordinate 75,513 downwards.
GCGGCATTTTCCGTGTTGCCGTAGACGGATGCGTAAGCAATGACAACGGCCTGCTCCTCGGGCTCATAGGTTGCCCATTGGATGTACTTATCGATGAACCAGCCAATGTCCTTGCGCCAGACCGGGCCATGCAGCGGGCAGATGGTTTCGATCTCGATCGCCGCGGCCTTCTGCAAAAGCGCCTGCACCTGCGTGCCGTATTTGCCGACGATATTGGTGTAGTACCGGCGCGCGTCGTCGAGCCACTCGGTCTTGAAGTTGACCTCATCGGCGTAGAGGTTGCCGTTCAATGCGCCGAACGTGCCGAACGCATCAGCCGAATAGAGCGTCTTGGTGGTCGTGTCATAGCTCACCATGGCCTCGGGCCAGTGCACCATCGGCGCCATGACGAACGCGAACGTGTGCCGCCCGGTGCAGAGCGTGTCCATCTCGCCGACAAGCACCGCGCGGGAATCGATATCAAAGGTAAAGAAGTTTTTGATCATGGCAAGCGTCTTCTTGTTGCACACGATCTTGACCTCCGGATAACGCAGCACCAGTTCCTGCATGACGGCGCAGTGGTCCGGCTCCATATGGTTGACGATGAGATAGTCAAGCGGCCGGCCGGCGAGCACGTGCGCGACGTTTTCAAAGAAGATGCCGCTCACGGACTTGTCCACGGTATCGAGCAGCACTGTCTTTTCATCCAGCAGCAGATATGCGTTGTAGCTCACACCGCGGCTGATGGGATAGACGTTTTCAAACAGCGCAAGTCTTCGGTCATTGCCGCCGACCCAGTAGAGATCATCCGTCATTTTTTTGACGCAGTACATAAAAGCTCCTCCTGTTAAATTCAGATTTCAATCTGTCTACTAGCATAACACAAGGCGGCGGAAAAATCCACAGCCCGAGTCAGAATTGTTCCGGTTGTTCCGCTGCTTCCGGCGCGGCGGGCTTGCGGTGCAGAAAATCGTCGAACCGCTCGAGCTGCTCAGACAGCGTGCGCGGCGCGCGCAGGCGGAAAAAGCCGCTGTGCGACTGCAGCTTGCGCTGCAGCGCCTGCAGATCGACCGACTCATAGACGCTGCGGTCGATCTCGCCGGCGCGCTTGCGCACAATCGCGCCGAGATGGATGGAGAACGCGCAGTCGATGACGAATACGCCAAAGAAGACGCCGATAAAGAAGGAGAACAGCGGGTTGGCGATGAACCAGCCCACAAGGACGCGCAGGCGCGGGTAGAGCAGAAAGTAGTATACGGCGCAGAGCACGCCCCAGATCAGCGTGAACTGCGGGCAGATCAGTCCCTGAATGTTGCCGGGCTGGGAGGAATAGTCCCACAGACGGATGTGCATGACCTTGATGCTGCAAAGACCCGCGAGGTATTCAATGAACGTCATCACGAGCGCCATCAGAAAAAACATGACGAAGTAGAACCAGATGGTCTTTTGAAATGCGCCGAAGATCTGCGACTCGAATTCGCTCAGAATAAACAGGATCACTGTGCCGAAGCCGTACAGCGGCACGCAGGGCCCGTAGAGAAAACCGGGGTTGAGCCACACGCGCTCAGGATTGGCGCGCGAGAGAAAGCGCCGGTAAAACAGCTCCAGCACCCAACCCATGAACGAGCCGAAGAAAAACAAAAACATCACAATCAGAAAAATCTGATATCCGGACATAGCAATCCCTCCCGCGAAAAGTGTAGCATGGATGCTCGAAATTTGCAATTCTTTCCGGCGAAATCTTGCATCCGCGCGGCAAAAAGATTGACTTTGCGCGAAAAAACGCTACAATAAAGCTGTTATACCCGAAAAGGGCGAAAAAAGAAGAGGTTGAGGGATTCATCATGCAGCAGATTTTGCGGCAGTTCCGGTTTGCGGGCAGCGTCGAGTGCTGTGAGCCATACGGCAACGGACATGTCAACCGCACATACCACGTCGTATGCAGCGGCGGCGCGGAATATATTTTGCAGCGCATCAACCGCGTGGCGTTCCAGGAGCCGGTGGAGCTGATGGAAAACATCGACGCCGTTACGCGCTTCATGGCCGCGCAGCATGGGCCGCTGCAGGCGCTGCGGTTCATTGAGACGGTAGACGGCGGCATCCTTGCCGTCGACGGCGAGGGGGAGTACTGGCGCGCATACGACTTTGTCGGCAGCGGCGTGTGTCTGGAGTCGCCGCGCAGTACGGGCGACTTTTATGAAGCTGCCATCGCCTTCGGCCGGTTCCAGATGGCGCTGTCGGACTTTCCTGCCGCGTCGCTGCATGAGACCATTCCGCATTTTCACGACACCTGCGACCGCATCCGCCAGCTGCGTGTGTCAGTCGCGGCCGACCCGCTGGGAAGGGTAGACGGGGTGCAGCCGGAGATCGCATTCGTCCTTTCGCGCGAGCAGGAGCTGGGCGAACTCTGCCGCCAGCTTTCTGCGGGCGAGCTGCCGCTGCGTGTGACGCACAACGACACGAAGCTCAACAACGTTCTGTTTGATGAGCGCACGGGAAAGGCCAAGTGTGTGCTGGATCTGGATACGGTCATGCCCGGCCTTTCCGCTTACGATTTCGGCGACGCCGTTCGCTTCGGCGCGTCCACTGCCGCCGAGGACGAGAAGGATCTTTCCAAAGTTGAAATCGACCTTGCGATGTATGAGGCGTTTCTGCGCGGTTACCTCGACGCGTGCGGCGACGTGCTGACAAGACGCGAGATCGAGGTTTTGCCGCTTGGCGCAAAGATCATGACGGCCGAGGTCGGCATGCGCTTTTTGAAGGACTATATTGACGGCGATATCTACTTCTCCATCCACCGCCCCGGGCACAATCTCGACCGGGCGCGCACGCAGCTCAAGCTCGTGGCCGACATGGAGCGCAAGTGGGACGAGATGCAGCACATTCTGCGCGAGGTCGCAGGCGCAAGGCTGTGAGCGCGATGGACTGGGAGTGCGTCTTTCACGGCATAAGCATGTGCTATGAGGAAAAAATCGTGCGCGTGCGCACGGACGCGGCGCTCATGGCGCTTTTGGCTGAGCCGGGCCGCGGCGCGGAAGCGCTGGCCGGGCATATCGCCGCGCGCTACTGTGAGAAGCTGGGCTGCGCGCTGGAGATCACCGAGCGCTCACTGGCTGTGGAGCTGCTGGTGCACGCGTACTGCGATGCGCTTTTGCTGCGCGTGGCGGCTCTGGCGGAAAAGCTGCCGGGGCAGCTTGGCACGCGTCTCAAGCAGGCTGCCGGACAGCTGCAGCAGCATACGGATATCATTGACATGGGCGAAAAAAGCGTCGATTCCAACCGCTGGCTGTTTGACGATCTGGCGCCGTTTTATCCCGTGATCTGCGGAATTCTGGGAGATAAGGCATAAAGTAAGGGCCTGCCGCTTTCGTGGCAGGCCCTTTGGCAGTCTTGATTATTTGTCGACCTTGGGCAGACCCGCGAAGCCCTTTTCAAGGTCTTCGTCTGTGGGGATCACGTCCGTCATGGTGCCGTCGTTATACTGCTCATACGCCTTGAGGTCAAAGTAGCCGGTACCCGTAAGACCGAAGAGAATGGTCTTTTCCTCGCCGGTTTGCTTGCACTTGAGCGCCTCGTCGATGGCGGCGCGGATGGCGTGGCTGGATTCGGGCGCGGGCAGCGTGCCCTCAGTGCGGGCGAAAAGCTCCGCCGCCTCAAACACGCTCGTCTGCTCGACCGCGCGCGCGGTCATATAACCGTCGTGGTAGAGCTGCGAGAGGATCGAGCTCATGCCGTGGTAGCGCAGACCGCCTGCATGGTTTGCCGAGGGGATGAAGCTGCTGCCGAGGGTATACATCTTGGCCAGCGGGCAGACCATGCCGGTGTCGCAGAAATCATAGGCGTATCTGCCGCGCGTGAAGCTGGGGCAGGAGGCAGGCTCGACGGCGATAATCTCATAATCCGCCTCGCCGCGCAGCTTCTCGCCCATGAACGGCGCGATCAGGCCGCCGAGGTTGGAACCGCCGCCTGCGCAGCCGATGATGACGTCGGGCTTGATGCCGTATTTATCCAGCGCTGCCTTAGCCTCGAGGCCGATGACCGACTGGTGCAGCAGCACCTGATTGAGGACGCTTCCGAGAACATAGCGGTAGCCGGGTGTGGAGACGGCAGTTTCAACCGCCTCGGAGATCGCGCAGCCAAGCGAGCCGGTCGTGCCGGGGAATTCTTCCAGAATCTTGCGTCCGACGTTCGTGGTGTTGGACGGCGACGGGGTGACGTTTGCGCCGTAGGTACGCATGACCTCGCGGCGGAAGGGCTTCTGCTCATAGCTGACCTTGACCATGAATACCTTGAGGTCGAGCCCCAGATACGCGCACGCCATGGAAAGCGCGGTGCCCCACTGGCCGGCGCCCGTCTCGGTGGTCAGGCCCTTCAGCCCCTGCTGCTTGGCATAGTACGCCTGCGCGATGGCGGAATTGAGCTTGTGCGAGCCCGAGGTGTTGTTGCCCTCGAATTTGTAATAGATCTTGGCCGGGGTCTGCAGCTTCTCCTCCAGACAGTACGCGCGCACAAGCGGCGACGGCCGGTACATCCTGTAGAACGCGCGGATCTCCTCGGGAATCTCAAAATACGCCGTGTCGTTATCCAGCTCCTGCCGGATCAGCTCGTCGCAGAAAACCGGTCGCAGGTCGTCAAACTGCATGGGCTCGAGCGTGCCGGGATTGAGCAGCGGTGCGGGCTTGTTCTTCATGTCTGCGCGGACATTGTACCATGCCTTGGGCATCTCGTCTTCGGATAAGTAGATTTTGTACGGAATTTGCTGTGCCATTGTTTTCTCCACCTTTCTGTGTCTTGTGGGACAAACAAAAAACTCCTGTCCCACAGTCTCAAACTGCTGGGACAGGAGAAACTCCTGCGGTGCCACCCGGCTTGGCGCATCTGCGCGCCCACTTTGCGTATGCTGATACATACTGACCTTTTCTAACGGAGCGTCAACTCCGGCTCGCCTACTTCGTTCGGTTTGCCCTCGGAAGCCCATTCAGCGTAAGACCCCACACCGCACTTCCAGCTAACCACGGCTCTCTTTGGAGGGGCGGCTCACACCTACTCACACTTCTTCAACGGTTTGTATGGGTGAAGTATACCACCGCGTCGGCGGGATGTCAAGCGGCCTGCGAAAAATTTTTTTGGCTCCGCGTGCGGCATTTACTTTTGCCCATGATGCAGATATAATATGCTCAAACACAGAAAAACGCCACGGAAAGAGGAAAAAGAATGACGGCTCTTGCGAAAAAAGTGTATCTGGAGCTTCCCGCGCCCGACGAGGCGGACTTTGCCGCCGGACGTGAACGTGTGCTTGGCGCGCTGGATCAGAAGAATGTGCATCTGACGCTGCGCGCACTGCAGGAGCTCTATCCCACATTGCCCGATGCGCACTACCGCGTGACGGTGACGCTCTGTCCGGCGGAGTGCGGCTGGGATCTCATCCGGGTCGAGCCTGGCGACACGCACGATGCGCTCTACGGCGCCGCGCTGGACATCGGCAGCACGAACCTCGCCATAGAGCTGTTGCATCTGCCGTCCGGCCGGGTGCTCAGTCACCGCGAATGTACCAACGCCCAGACAGCGATGGGCACGAATATTCTCGACCGCATCTTTGCCGTGAAGGAAGACAGGAAAAATCTTGCCCGTCTGCAGCGGCTGGTTCTGGATGACGTGTGCGCGCTGCTGGATGCGTGCCTGCTGGAGGCAGGGCTGCAGCCGGACGATATCGCCGCCATGTGCGTCGGCGGCAACACGACGATGATCCACTTCTTTCTTGGCTGTGATCCGTGGCTCGTATTTCAGAAGCCGTATGCGCCCGCTTTTTTTAACCCCGGCATCCAGCCGGCCGCCGCGCTGGGCCTTGATCTGCGGTGCAACATTCTCTGCCTGCCGGCGGTGGCCAATTATCTCGGCGGCGATATTACGGCGGGACTTTTAATGACCGATATGGACACGCGCGAGGATGCCGCGATCTTCCTTGATATCGGCACCAACGGCGAGCTGGCGCTGGGCTGCAGGGACTATCTGCTTGTCGGCGCTGGCGCAGCCGGTCCGGCGCTGGAAGGCGGCGTGAGCAAGTCCGGCATGCGCGCCGAGCCCGGCGCGGTGTGCCGTGTGCGGATCGATGAAAGAAACGAGCTGCATGTGCAGACGATTGATGATCTGCCGCCTGAGGGCATCTGCGGTTCAGGCATCGTCGATCTCATCGCCGAAGGGTATCTGGCCGGGTGGCTCAATGGCGACGGGACGCTCAATATGGGCGCGTCTGAACACATCCGAATGGTCTGGGAGGCTGAGAGCCACGCAAACATCCCGGCCATCGTCTATGCCTCGCGCGCGGGAAAACAGCTGTACTTCACGCAGAACGATATCGCCGAGTTCATCCGCTGCAAGGCGGCCGCGCACACAATGGTGGCAACGCTGCTCGACGCCAGCGGCGTGACGCCCGGCCAGATCGGCGCGTTCTACCTCTCGGGCGGCTTCGGCACGCATCTGAACCTCGAGTCGGCCATCACCATCGGCATGTACCCCGACCTGCCGCGTGAGAAGTTCAGAATCCTCGGCAACAGCTCGCTCGCAGGCGCGAAGCAGGTGCTGCTCGACGCGGAAAATCTTGCGCGCATCCGCCATTTCGTGCAGTCGGCCACCTATGTGCAGTTCGGCGAGATCGACACGTTTCTGGAGAATATGCGCGCGGCTCAGTTTCTGCCGCACACCAACGCGAGCCTGTATCCCAGCGTGAAAAAACGGAAATAGCTCCAGCAGCGCCGTAAGACGAAAGTCTGCGGCGTTTTTCTTTTGCAACGGATTTCGCGCGCGTGATGTGCGACAATGGCCGTACAGGGAGGGACAAACGATGAAAAAAGTATCTCAGCGGCTGCTGGCCGCTCTGCTGGCGCTGATGCTGCTGCTCGCACTCGTACCGCTGGTGCGCGCGGAGGGGACAGAGGCCTTTCACGCGCCGTACCTGTGCGGCTATCCCGACGGTACCATCCGGCCGGACGAGCCGCTCACGCGCGAGGCGCTGGCGCAGGTGCTCTACCGCATGATGGACGCAGATTATCTCAGGCAGCTCGGCCCGTGCGCCGGGCTCTTTCCAGACGTGCCGCCGTCGCGCTGGTCATATGCCGCCGTCAGCACGCTGGCGCAGTCCGGCCTCATGCCGGCCGGCGCCGACGGCAGCTTTTACCCCGAGCGCGGCGTGACGGGGCAGATGCTCGCGCTCACGCTTGCGCGCATTGCGGATACCGAGGCCGGGCGCGCTGCGTTGGGGCCGCTGGCGGAGGGCTGGAAGGCACAGGAAATCACGTTTGAGGCCGGAAACGGCTGGGTCATGGGGCTGCAAGACGGCGTGTTCGCACCGGACGAGCCGCTTTCGCGCGGGCAGTTCGCGCAGATCATGAACCGCCTGCTTGGCCGCTTGCCGGGCTCTGCGGACGATCTGATGGTCGGTATGCCGCTCTTTTCCGACAATCTCGACACGAAAAGCCGGTATTTTCTTGACCTGCAGGAGGCGACCGTGGGCCACAGCTTCCGTGTGACAGACGGCCGCGAGGTATGGACCGGCCTGGGGTAGAACAGAATTTACGGATTGTTCACAGCGCCCGCCGGCAATTATGATATAATGCCCGCAGAATAGAGGAAGAAACTGCCGAAACAGGTGTTTTTCCGAAAAAGTGCGAACCAAATTGGAGCGTGAAGCGGCTGTGAGCGCATTTGTGACATTTGAACACGTCTGCAAGACCTACACCATGGGTGAGGTTCGGATTGAGGCGCTGAAAGATGCGTCGTTTACCATCGAAAAGGGGGAAATCTGCGTCATCGTCGGCGCCTCCGGCGCGGGCAAGACGACGCTTTTGAATATTCTCGGCGGCATGGACCGCCTGACGTCGGGCCGCGTACTGCTCGCGGACGAGGAAATTTCCGGGTATAATAAGCGCCAGCTCACGACCTACCGCAGGCAGGATGTGGGCTTTGTGTTTCAGTTCTACAACCTGCTGCCGAACATGACGGCCCTTGAAAATGTGCAGATTGCAAGCCAGCTGTGCCGTCAGCCGCTCCCGGCTGACGAGGTGCTGCGCGGTGTGGGCCTTGGCGAGCGGATGCAGAACTTCCCGGCGCAGCTCTCCGGCGGCGAGCAGCAGCGCGTGGCCATCGCCCGCGCGTTGGCGAAGAATCCGAAGCTGCTGTTGTGCGACGAGCCGACCGGCGCGCTGGACTATAACACCGGCAAGCAGATTCTGCAGCTTCTGCAGGAGCAGAGCCGCGAACGCGGCATGACCGTCGTCATCATCACGCATAACTCGGCGCTTACTGCCATGGCCGACCGCGTCATCCGCGTCAAGAGCGGGCAGATCCAGTCGGTGAGCTGCAACGCCGATCCCACGCCGGTGGAAAGAATCGAGTGGTGATGGGAATGCTGAAACTGACGCTGCGCCAGATCCGCAACTCGCTCAGCCGCTTTCTGGCGATTGTTGCGATCGTGGCGTTGGGCGTGGGCCTGTTCTGCGGCCTGCGTCTGACCAAGACGGCGATGATCCACACGCTGGACGTGTATACCGATGCGCAGAACATGTATGACTACCGCCTGCTGTGCACGATGGGCTTTACCGGCGACGACGTTGCGGCTGTGCGGCAGGCGCAAGGTGTAGCGCAGGCCGAAGGCGCAATCTGTACCGACGCGGTGTGCGCTGTCGGCGAGAGTGCGAGCGTGGCCCTGCGCAGCATGAGCGTGCCCGAGCAGGTGAACCTGCTGAACGTGAAGGCGGGCCGGCTGCCGCAGACGAACGATGAATGTGTGCTCGATGCCTGGCGGTATGATGAAACGGTGCTGGGCCAGACGCTCACCATCACGCAGGAAAATGATGAAGATACGCTCGATGCGTTCAAAACGCATACGTTCACCGTCGTGGGGCTGGTACATTCGCCGCTGTATATCAACTTTGAACGCGGCAGTACCACCGTCGGCGACGGCACGCTGGCGGGCTTTTTCTGCATTTTGCCCGAGGCGTACGCGCTGGATTACTATACGGACATCTACCTGACGCTCTCGGACGCGCCGGGTGCGGTGTATTCCGATACATATGACGAGGCCGTGGAGGATGCCGAGCCGGGCCTGACCGCCTTGGCCGAGCAGCTCGCAGCCGGACGCGACGCGCGCGTGCGGCTGGAGGCACAGAATGAACTTGCCGACGCGCGGCAGACGCTGGAGGAAAAAACGCAGGAGCTGCTTGACGGCAAGCAGGAGCTTGCCGACGGCGAACAGGCCATCAAAGACGGCTGGCAGAGCTATGAAGACGGCCGGCAGGCGCTGGAAGACGGCAGGCTGGAGGCCGGCCGCAAGCTGGCAAACGCCCGCCAGGCGCTGATAGACGGCAAAGAGGAACTGGAAGCGCAGCAGCTGCTTCTTGATGAAAAGCAGGCGGAGCTCGACGAGGCGAAGGTAACGCTTGCCGACGGCCAGAAGCAGCTCAACGACGCATGGGCGCAGTATGATGAGGGCCGTGCGGAGTTCAAGCGGGCGTATTTTCAGGCGGACGAACAGTTTACCGAGATATACGAGCAGCTGGTATGTGCCCAGCAGAAGATCGATGACGCGCAGGGTGAGATCAACCGCCAGAAATGGCGTCTGGCGCTGGGCGTGCTGACCGGACAGGTGACGGCCGAGCAGCTCCGCGAGGCGCAGGCGCAGTTGGATGCGGCGCAGGCAGAGCTCGACGGGGCGCAGGCGCAGGTGGACGCCGGACGCGGCCAACTCGATGGCCAGCAGTTTTCTGCCCAGCAGAAGATCCATGATGCGAGCATGACGCTGGGCGACGCGAGAGCGCAGCTTCTGGAAAAACAGGCGGAGCTGGACGATGCGGCACAGCAGCTTGCCGACGGGGAGCAGCAGCTCGAAGACGGCCGGGCGCAGCTGCTGGAGGCGCGGCAGGCGCTTGCCGATGGCTGGAACAGCTATTACCAGGCGGAGGACGATGCCCGTCAGGGGCTTGCCGGCGGCGAGCAGGAACTTGCCGACGCCCGGCAGGAGCTTCTGGATCGTGAGCAGGAGCTGGAAGACGCACGGCAGGAGATCGCCGACGGCGAGGTGAAGCTGCTGAACGCCCGGCAGGAGATCGCCGACGGAGAGCGCGAGCTCAGCGAGCTGAAAACCGCCGAGGGATATGCGCTGGGCCGCGATACGAACACGGGCTATGTCTGTTTTGAGAGCGACTCCGATATCGTGCAGGGCGTTTCGCGCGTGTTCCCGGCGTTCTTCTTCCTGGTGGCGGCGCTGGTGTGTATCACGACCATGACGCGCATGGTCGAAGAACAGCGCACGCAAATCGGCGTTCTGAAGGCGCTGGGCTATGCCGACGGCACAGTCGTGGGGCAGTACCTGTTCTATACGGCGAGCGCGTCCATGCTCGGCTGCGTGGTAGGCATTCCTGCCGGCGCATATTTTCTGCCGAAGATCATCTGGCAGGGCTATAATATCATGTACGGCTTTTCCAGCATTCTCTGGGCGTTCGACTGGCCGCTTGCCATCTCGATCTCCGCGGCGTATCTGGCCTGCGCGCTGCTTGCGACGTGGTACGCCTGTGCGAGCGAGCTGATGCAGCCCGCAGCCGAGCTCATCCGCCCCAAGGCGCCGAAGGCCGGCAAGCGCATCTTCCTTGAGCGTATACCGCTGATCTGGAACCGTGTGAAGTTCCTGCACAAGGTCTCCATCCGCAACATCCTGCGCTACAAAAAGCGCATGGTGATGATGGCCATCGGCATCGGCGGCTGTACGGCGCTGCTGCTCACGGGCCTCGGAATCCGCGACTCAATCCAGAATGTGGTGGGCTATCAGTTCGGCGAGATCTCGGTCTATGATGCGTCGGTGCGCTTTTCCGGCGCCATGGATGAAGGCGCGCGCGCGGCGTTCTGCGAAGCATATCAGGGCGAGCTCGACGGCTGCCGGTTTTATGCCCAGCAGAGTCTGACGTGCGAGGCAAACGGGCTGACAAAGTCGGTCTATGCCGTTGTGGCGGAGGGGGATTCGACCGATGGCTATGTTGATCTGCATCTGGACGGCGAGCCGGTGGCGTATCCGGAAGACGGCGCGTGCGTCATAAACGAGGCGCTCGCAGACGCGCTGGAGCTTACAACCGGCAGCGAACTTGTCATCCGTGACAGCGAATTTCACGAGATGCGCCTGCGCGTGAGCGGGATTTTTGAGAACTATGTTTCAAATTACGTCTATCTCAGCGAAGCGACGTGGCGCGAACAGATGCAGGCGGAGCCGCAGTATGAGGATGCGTGGCTGCTGGTCGGCGATGCGCAGGATGTCCATGCTGTAGCGGCGGATATCTCCGCCAGGGCTGACGTGATGAACATTACGGTCAATCAGGATACGCAGGAGCGCTTTACGGCGATGCTCAAGAGCATGAACTACATCGTCTTCACGGTGATCCTCTTTGCAGGCGCGCTGGCGTTTATCGTTTTGTACAACCTCACAAACATTAACATCACCGAGCGCGCCCGCGAGATCGCCACGGTCAAGGTGCTTGGCTTCTACGACCCCGAGACAGATATGTACGTCTTCCGCGAGAATTTCGTGCTGACGCTGCTGGGCGTCGTGCTGGGGCTGCCGATGGGAGTGGCGCTGCATGCATATGTCATGGCACAGATCAAGCTCGATATGATTACCTTTGATGTGCGCATCGCGCCGGTGAGTTTCGTACTGGCGGCGCTGCTGACGCTGGTGTTCAGCGTGCTGGTGAGTCTGATTCTGCGCCTGAAGATTCGCCGCATTGATATGGCGCAGGCGCTCAAATCCATTGAATAGCCGTCTGCCTGACGATGCAGGCCATGGTCTGCGTCTGCGGCATCTGGAAAAAGACGGAAGATCAATGGTGGACAATTCTGCCGCAATCGGTTATACTATAGCTGTACCCGGCTAGAGTACGGGAAAAGAAAGGAGTGTGCGAAGATGAAGGGCATCATCCTCGCGGCCGGCAAAGGAACGCGCATGTACCCCATGACGCTTCCGGTCTGCAAGCCGCTGTTGCCTGTCTATGACAAACCGCTGATCTATTATCCGCTGGCTGTGTTGATGCAGGCCGGCATCCGCGACATCCTTGTAATCGTCCCGCCGGACGAAATGTATTCGTTTATCAAGCTGCTGGGCGACGGCGCAGGCTTCGGCGTGAATCTGACCTACCGCATCCAGCAGGAGCAGCGCGGCATTGCCGATGCGTTTCTCATCGGCAGAAACTTCATTGACGGTGACGACGTATGTCTTGTGCTGGGCGACAATATCCTCTGCGGCGATGGGCTCAAGCAGGCGCTGCATACCGCCGCCGCGCAGAACAGCGGCGCGACCATTTTTGGCTATCATGTGGACGACCCCCGTCCGTTCGGCGTGGTGGAGATCGGCCCCGACGGGAAAGCGCTTTCCATCGAGGAAAAGCCCGCCAGGCCAAAGTCCAACTACGCCGTCCCCGGTGTGTATTTCTACGATAACAGCGTGGTGGACGTGGCGCGCGAGATCCGCCCGTCGGCGCGCGGCGAGCTGGAGATCACGGCCGTCAACGAGCATTATCTTGCCAGCGGCCAGCTTCGCGTGGTGAAGCTTGAGCCGCCGTTTACCTGGCTGGACGCGGGCAACGCGCAGAGCCTTCTCACTGCGGCCAATACTGTGATGCGGCTGCAGCAGCGCGAGAACCGGCTCATTGCGTGTCTCGAGGAGATCGCGTGGCACATGGGCTATATTGATTCCGGGGCGCTTGCCGCCTGCGCAAAAAAGCTGGAAAAAACGGCCTACGGCGCATATCTGCAGCGCCTGTGCGAGCAGGGAAAATAACCGGTATGGACAAGCCGCCGCCCATTTGGGCGGCGGCTGTTTTCACATATGGAAAATAACAGGCGGATGTGGTATACTACGCACGAATGCTGCATCTGGAGTGCGAAAAATGAAAAAGCTGCTGATCTATCTGAAAGAATACCGGCTGCAGAGCGTGCTTGGCCCGCTTTTTAAGCTGCTCGAGGCGCTTCTGGAGCTGTTGGTGCCGCTCATCATGGCCGCGATCATCGATACCGGCGTCGCCCGCGGCGACACGGGCTATATCATCCGCTGGTCGCTGGTGTTGGTTGGATTGGGCGCGGCAGGCTTTGCCTGCTCGGTCACGGCGCAGTATTTTGCTGCCAAAGCCGCCACGGGCGTGACTGCGCGGCTGCGCCATGCGCTGTTTGAGCACATCCAGAGCCTTGACTATGCCGCGCTCGATTCGCTTGGCACGGCCACGCTGCTCACGCGCATGACGAGCGACATGAATCAGGTGCAGACGGGCGTGAACCTCGCGCTGCGGCTTTTGCTGCGCTCTCCTTTCGTGGTGTTCGGCGCGATGGTCATGGCCTTTACGGTGGACACAAGGGCCGCGCTCGTGTTCGCGGTGGCGATTCCGCTGCTGTTTGCGGTGGTGTTCGCGATTCTTCTCACCTGCACGCCGCTGTATAAAAAGGTGCAGGGCGGACTCGACGGCGTGCTTGGCGCGGCGCGGGAAAATCTGGAGGGCGTGCGCGTCATCCGCGCGTTTACCATGGAGCCGCGCGAGGAGCGGGAGTTCTCGGAAAAAAACGCCGCGCTGGAGCACATGCAGCGCTTCGTGGGGCGGATATCGGCGCTGTTGAACCCCGTGACATATGTTATCATCAATCTGGCCATCGTGGCGATTCTGCGCACCGGCGCGGTGCAGGTGGCCTCCGGCACACTGACGCAGGGCGAGGTCATCGCGCTCTATAACTACATGTCGCAGATCCTGGTGGAGCTTGTCAAGATGGCGAACCTCATTCTCACCATCACCAAATCCCTGGCCTGCGCGAAACGCATCTGGCAGGTGCTGGACGTAAAAAGCGCGATGCCGGACGGCGCGGGACTTGCCGCCGTACCCGGCGCGGCCGCGGTGGAGTTTCAGAATGTGTCGTTCCGCTATCCCGGCGCGTCGGGCGACGCGCTGCGGCACGTCAGCTTTGCGCTTCCGGGCGGCAAAACGCTCGGCGTGATCGGCGGCACCGGCTCGGGCAAGAGCACGCTGGCAAGCCTTGTCGCGCGCTGCTATGACGCAACGGGCGGCACGGTAAAGGTGTTCGGCGCGGATGTCCGCGATTGCGGCATGGATGCGCTGCGAAACGCCATCGGCTTTGTGCCGCAGAAGGCGCAGCTGTTTGCAGGCAGCATCCGGGAGAATCTTCTCTGGGGCGACCCGGAGGCATCAGACGAGGCGATCGGCGAGGCGATCGACGCCGCGCAGGCGCGCGAGGTCGTGGAGGGCAAGCCGGGCGGCCTGTCGTATGAACTGGAGGCCGGCGGCCGGAACCTGTCCGGCGGCCAGCGCCAGCGGCTCACAATCGCGCGCGCACTTGTCCGCCGGCCGAAGATTCTGATTTTGGATGACAGCGCGTCGGCGCTCGATTTTGCCACCGACGCGGCGCTGCGGAAGGCGCTGCGCCAGTTGCCGTACCACCCGGCGGCCATCGTCATTTCGCAGCGCATCAGCTCGGTGCAGTTTGCCGACCAGATTCTTGTGCTCGACGACGGCGCGCCCGCCGGGCTCGGCACGCATGACGAGCTGCTCAAATCCTGTCCGGTCTATCGGGAAATTTTCGCATCGCAGAACAGAAAGGAGCATGAGGCATGAAAAAAGCGCCCGGAACGCTTCGCCGCGTACTGCGGCTGCTGCGGCCCTACCGCGCGTATGTGGCGGGCTCGATCCTGCTTGCAGCCGTGTTCGTTGCGGCCAGCCTGTATGTTCCCGTTCTGGTGGGCAATGCCATCGACTGCATCGTCGTACCCGGACAGGTGGATTTTGCCGCCGTGGCGGCGTGCGGCGTGACAATCGCCGTTGTGGCGGCAGCCGCGGCGGTGTGCCAGTGGGCGATGCAGGCGCTCAATAACCGCGTGTGCTTCGGCGTGACGCGCGACGTGCGCGAGCAGGCGTTTGCGCATGTGCAGCAGCTGCCGCTGGCATATCTCGACCAGCATCCGTCTGGTGAGCTGGTCAGCCGCATGATCGCCGACGTCGACCAGTTTGCCGACGGGCTTTTGATGGGTTTTACGCAGTTGTTTACGGGCGTGCTCAGCATTTTCGGCACGCTGGGGTTCATGCTGTGGCTGGATTGGAAAATCGCACTTGTGGTCGTGGTGCTCACGCCCGTTTCGCTCTTTGCGGCCAAATTTATTGCAGGCAGAACCTACAGCATGTTCCGCCTGCAGTCGCAGACGCGCGGCGAACAGACCGCGTTTTTAGGCGAGATGGTCGCCGGGCAGAAGGTCGTGCGTGTGTTTTCACGCGAGCAGGAGACGCTGCGGGAATTTGACGGGATCAATGACCGGCTGGAGCGCGCCAGCCTGCGCGCGACGTTCTTTTCTTCTCTGGTCAATCCCACCACACGCTTTCTCACCAGCGTGGTCTATGCCTGCGTGGGCCTGACGGGCGCGCTGGCGGCGGTGCAGGGCGCCATCAGTGTGGGCGCGCTGTCGTGCTTTTTGAGCTACGCCAACCAGTACGCCAAGCCCTTCAACGAAATTTCCGGCGTTGTGACGGAGCTGCAGAACGCGCTGGCGTGCGCCGGACGCGTGTTTGAGCTCATCGACGCGCCTGTGCAGACGCCCGATGCGCCCGGCGTGCTGCAGGAGCCCAGCGGCGAGGTGGCGCTGCAGAACGTCAGCTTCCGCTATACGCCTGACCGGCCGCTCATTGAAGATCTGAATTTAAGCGTCAGGCCCGGCCAGCGCATCGCCATCGTCGGGCCCACGGGCTGCGGCAAGACGACGCTCATCAACCTTCTTATGCGCTTTTACGACGTGGACGGCGGCAGTATTTCCGTCTCCGGCATGGACGTGCGTGACGTGACGCGCGCAAGCCTGCGCCGCAGCTACGGCATGGTGCTGCAGGACACCTGGCTCAAGACCGGCACGGTGCGCGAAAACATCTGCATGGGAAAGCCCGGCGCGACCGACGGAGAGATGATCGCCGCTGCCAAGGCCTCGCACGCACACAGCTTCATCGCCAAGCTGCCGCAGGGCTACGATACCGTCATTTCTGCCGACGGAAGCCTCTCACAGGGCCAGCGGCAGCTGCTTTGCATCACGCGCGTGATGCTCTGCCTGCCGCCGATGCTGATTCTCGACGAGGCCACGTCGTCGATCGACACCAGAACCGAGCTTCGCATCCAGCAGGCGTTCGACCGGATGATGCAGGGCAGAACGAGCTTTATTGTCGCACACCGGCTCTCTACCATCCGCGAGGCCGACGTGATCCTGGTTATGCGCGACGGCCATATTGTTGAGCAGGGCACACACGATGCGCTGCTGCAAAAGAACGGCTTCTACGCAAAGCTCTACAACAGCCAGTTCGCCCATTAACGCTTTCTTGCATTTCCCGCCCACGGATGCTAGAATAAAAAAGACATGATATCGAGGTGATACCGATGGAAAAACATATCACGCGCATCGTACTCACGGGCGGTCCTGCCGCCGGCAAGACAACGCTCATCAGCCGTATTCTGAAGGAGTTCAAGCAGACGGACGGCTGGAAGGTCATCACCATCCCTGAGACGGCGACCGAGATGATCTCCGGTTTTGGCATCAAGCCCTTCGGCAACTGCGTGTCCATGCTGGATTTTCAGTATTTTGTTATCGCCGACCAGCTGCATAAAGAGCGCCTTGCGCTGCAGGCTGCCGAGCTGGTGCCTGAGCCCAATGTGCTCGTGGTCTACGACCGGGCGCTGTTCGACGACAAGGCGTATATCACGGATGAAGAGTTTGACGAGGTGCTTCGCCATTTCGGAACCACGCCCGAAAAGGTCATGGCGGGCTACGACGCGGTTTTGCATCTGGTCTCATGCGCCAACGGCGCGGAGTTTGCCTACAATTACGGCAACGAGGCGCGCTATGAGTCCATCGAGGTTGCGCGGGAGAAGGACGAGAGCATCCTGCGCGCGTGGCGGCCGCACCCCAACCTGCATGTGATCGACAACTCTGTCGATTTTGAGGATAAGATCGACCGCGGCATCCGTGCGGTCTACGAGATCATCGGCCAGAAGAAGCCCGAGCAGAGCTGGCACAAGTATCTCATCGCCATGCCGGATCTTGCCGCGCTTGAGCGGGAGTACCAGATCGAGGGCATCGACATGATGCAGACGTATCTGCAGCAGACGAACCCGCAGGTCACGCGCCGCATCCGCCAGCAGAGAAACGGCGAGGACTACCTGTATTTCTACACCGAAAAGCATATGACCGAATCCGGCCAGTGGGAGACGGAGAAGCCCATCGCTGAAAAGCAGTATATCCGCTATCTCATGGAGGGCGATACCAGCCTGCACGCCGTACATAAGACCAAGTACCGCTTCACGCACAACGGCACGCCGTTTGAAATCGACGTGTATCCCTTCTGCGCTGATCGGGCCGTGATGCGCGCGGCGCTTCCGGTGGGGACGCAGACGCCTGACTGGCCGCCGCAGATCACGGTTTTGCGCGAAGTGACCGGCGATGCGGCGTTCAAAAACCGCCAGCTGGCCCGCAGGCAGGCGCTTTGAGCGCATATTCACAGGACAGGAGCCGTATTGTGATCACTGTATATAACCGCTCCCACGACCCGTTTTATAACCTGGCGTTTGAGGAGTATATTTTTGAGCATATTCAGGATGAGGACGTCTTTCTGCTCTGGCAGAATACGCCCTGCGTCGTGGTGGGAAGCCACCAGAACATTTGCCGCGAGGTACATGTGCCGTCTTTGCGCAAGCTGCAGATTCCCGTCGTGCGCCGCAGCAGCGGCGGCGGCACGGTCTATCACGACCTCGGCAATGTGAACTATACCTATATCACCGGCACGGACGGCATGGTGGATTATGCGCGCTGCATGCAGCCCGTGATCGAGGCGCTGCATGCCATCGGCGTCCCGGCGGAAAAAAACCGCACGTGCGATATTGCCATCGGCGCGCAGAAGATCTCCGGCAGCGCGCAGCGGATGTGCAGGGGGCGGGTACTGCACCACGGAACGCTGCTGTTCTCGTCCGATCTGGCCGTGCTGGATCAGATCACGACCCACCGCAAGAACGACTGCTTTCAGACGAAGGGAACGCTGTCTGATATCTGCAGCGTGACCAATATCTGCGATCATCTGGCACAGCCCATGACGGTGGAGGAGTTTCAGGAGCGGCTGCTGGATAAGATGCTCCCGCCGGGCAGCGCAAGACTGGAGCTGACGCAACGGGAACAGGCCGAAGTCTGCCGCCTTCGCGATGAAAAATACCGCAGCTGGGAATGGACGTGGGGCATGACCCCCGCGTTTTCCTACGAAAAAAGCGGTACGTTTGCCGGCACGCCCATCACGGTGCGCTACCGCGCGAAGAAGGGAATCGTATTTGACGCCGCCATCGACTGTGCGGCCATTGACGAAGCGCAGGCCGCTGCGGCGCTCAATGGCGCGCGGCTTGACCCGGAGGGGTTTTCTGCAATCTGCCGCGCGCTTGCGCCTGAACAGGCGGATGCTCTCATGGACTGGCTGCTGTGATGCCGGACAGAAAAAGAAACGCCGGTGAACCGGCGAGAAGGAGAACAGTACAATGGAAAAACAGGTAACGATGCCGAAACTGCGCCCCGAAATGGAAAGAGGCGTTCTGTGCGCGTGGCTCAAGGAGGAAGGCGAGACGGTCACAGCGGGCGAGCCGCTGTTTGAGATCGAGACCGACAAGGTTGTCAACCAGATCGAGGCGACCGAAAGCGGGGTTCTGAAAAAGCAGCTCTATGAAGAGGGCGACACCGTCAGCGTAGAAACACCGGTCGCCGTGCTCGAGACGAAGTGAGGCTGCCATGGAGAAAAAACCGGAATGGCTGAAGGTTCGCTTCAATCAGGACGCGGTCAATGAGGTGGCCGAGCTGATGCGCGATCTGAAGCTCAATACCGTCTGCAAGGAGGCGAACTGCCCGAATCTCGGCGAATGCTACCGCCAGCACACGGCGACGTTCATGATTCTCGGCAGTGTCTGTACCCGCAACTGCCGGTTCTGCAATGTGACGACCGGCCACCCGCTGCCGCCCGACCCGGACGAGCCAATGAACGTGGCGCTGGCGGCGAAGAAGCTGGGGCTGCGGCACGTGGTTCTGACGTGCTCAACCCGCGACGATTTGCCCGACGGCGGCGCAGAGCAGTTTGCCAAGACCGTCCGTGCCATCCGCGAGCAATGCCCCGGCACAACGGTCGAGACATTGATCTCCGACCTGCAGGGCGATACCGCCGCGCTGGACGTCGTGATCGCCGCACACCCCGAGGTGCTCAACCACAATGTCGAGACGGTCAAGGAGCTGCAGAAGGCTGTGCGCTCGAAGGCGACGTATGAGCGCTCCCTGTCGGTGCTGCGCTACTGCAAGCAGAAGGATCCCACGATTCTGACCAAAACCGGCTTCATGGTGGGCCTCGGCGAGACGGAAGAGCAGATCAGCGTTTTGATGGATGATATTCTTGCAACCGGCTGCGACATTCTGACCATCGGCCAGTATCTGCAGCCGACTGCGAAGCACTACCCGCTGGCCCGCTACGCCACGCCGGAGGACTTTGCCCGCTACAAACAGATGGCCCTTGCCAAGGGCTTCCGCCACGTCGCATCCGCGCCATTGGCCCGCAGCTCGTATAAGGCGTGGGAGGCGCTGGAGGAAACGCATGATCTATATTGAGACCGGCTCGACCGACGTCTATTATAACTTCGGCCTTGAATATTACTTTGCCACGGAAAAGCAGCTCGACGACACTGTGTTTCTTTTTTGGCGCACCACGCCGACGCTGATGGTCGGCAAGTACCAGAACGTGCTTGAGGAGATCAACAAACCCTATGCCGACGCGCACGGCATCCGTCTGGTGCGGCGCATGTCGGGCGGCGGTACGATCTATACCGACATGGGCGGCTGGCAGTTCACGTTCATCCAGCAGAAAAGCGCGGATGAAATCGAGTTTCACCAGTACATCGCGCCCGTGATCGGCGCGCTGCGCGAGATGGGTGTGGACGCGTCGTTCAACGGCCGGAACGATCTGACCATCGGCGGGCGGAAATTCTCCGGCAATGCGCAGTACCGTCTGGGCGAGAGCGTCGTGCACCACGGCTCGCTGCTGTTTGATACGGACATTGAACAGATGGTGGCTTCCACCACCGTTGACAGCTACAAAATCGTCTCAAAGAGCATCAAATCCGTCCGTGACCGCGTGACAAATATCGCCGAGCATCTGCCCGCACCGATGGACGCGGATACGTTCAAGCAGGCCATGGTGCGCAGCATCATGAACGGCAGCACGCGCAGCTATTGCGTCACGGCGGAAGACGACGTGCGCATCCGCCAGCTGGCGCAGGAGAAGTTTGCAAGCTGGGAGCGCATCTACGGCGCAAATCCGACGTTCAATATCGACCGCAGCGGTCGCTTCGCAGGCGGAAAGATCCAGTTCAAGATCGACGTGCGCAAGGGCGTGATCCGCTCCGCCAGCGTCTACGGCGACTTTTTCTCCACGCTCGATGCAGAAGCCATCGGCGCGGCGCTCATCGGCTGCCGCTATGAGCGCGCGGCCGTGCTGGACGCGCTGCGCGCCCACGGCGTCGACGGCGCCATCTACCGCATCTCGGCCGAAGAAATGGCCGGCGTCATCGCAGATTAAAACAGTGCCCCGACAGCGTCGGGGCACTGGAGGCTGTCGAAAAACTCGAGTGTATTTTTCCCGACGTACACGCCGCCGGGAAAAATGATCCACATGTCTTTCGCGCCTGCGGGCGCGAAACTCTGCGAGGCTTTTTCGACACGCTGCAGTGCCCCGACAGCGTCGGGGCACTGGCTTTTTGTTTACAGACTGTTGATGCGCGCCTGCAGCGCTTCGTAAAAACGGCCCAGGTGTATGCCGTCGACGGTGCGGTGGTTGACCTCCACGGTGAGGTTCAAAATGAGACTGTCGCCGCGCCTCTGATATTTTCCCCACGTGACGCGCGGGATGCAGTCGTCGACGTCAAGGTTTCGCTCGGTCACAAAGCCCGTGAGCGTGAACCACGGCAGGCAGGAGAAGTAGATGAGATCGTCCCGCACTTCCATCCCAGGGTCAAAAAGCGACTTCTGTGTCAGCGCCAGCGCCCTGGCCTTTTGGCAGAAAGCGGCCATATCATCTCCGCGCGGCAGCGTGACGATGACGAAGCAGTCGCTGCCCGGCAGTATGTCGGTGCAGCTGGGGATGAGCGCGTCTGTGACGACGAGCCGGCCATCCCGGATACGAATGCGCATCGCCTCGACAGACTCCATCGCCTCGGTGACGAGGTAGGACAGGCTGTAATAAAACGACAGGCCGTTTTCGTGCGTATACCGGTGCAGGTTCGTCACGTCCAGCTCGAGCGAGACGGAGTAGAACGGATGGTCACAGCCGGAGAACAGCTCGTAGATCTCACGCCGCAGCCAGTTTGACGGGTCGATGGTCCTCATCTCACACCTCCTGCAGCAGCGCGTCAAAGTCGGCGACGCGCTTGCAGTAGAAATCGCAGTTTTTGCGCATAAAGCCCTCGATCTCGGCGATGTCGTTCGCCCATCCGGCGGCGGCAAAGCCGACGCCCGCTGCGCGCGCCATATCGTAGCCGGGCTTGAGATCGTCGAGCATCAGAAGATCGCCCGCTGCAAGGCCAAAGCGCTTCATGATCTCCAGCAGCGGCCAGGCGTTGGGCTTGCGCTGCTCCATCGGCAGCTCCCAGCCGAAGATGAGGTCGGGCAGGGGAAGACCGTTTTCCTGATAGTCGCGCACGATGGTCTCGGACGTGGAGTGGGAGACCACAGTGATGAGGCCGCCCTGCGCGCGGTGGCGCTCAAGAATTTCGCGCATACCGTCGTACGCGCGCGGCACGCGCGTCCTGACGTACTGCTGCCAGAACAGGAATTCGTCGTCAAGCTCCTGCGGCGTGAAGTGCAGCTCGTCGGTAAACAGCTCCATGATGCCGGGGTCAAAATTCTTGCGGAAATACTCCTCCAGTGTGTAGTGCACGCCGGGCCGCACCTGCGAAAGAAACTCCAGAAAGGACGGGAAATGGATGGTGGCGGTGCTGTTCACAACGGTGTCATCGTGATCGAGCACCAGACATTTGTAGCGCATGGACGCTCCTCCATAGTTGTTTTTTGCTATTATATCCGATTGCGCGCAGATTCTCAAGCACGTGCAGCCGTTTTGCCGCGAAAAGTGGCGAAGAAGGACGATCTTCATAGCCACGCTGCGCAGGGAGCGGAAAAAAGCGCGTCATTTTTCAGTTCATTTGCAAAACTGGAAAGAGTGTGCTATACTGTGAGAAAATGGACGTGGAATACGAAATGTTTGGAATGGAGGGATCTGTGTGAAAAAGATACTGGCACTGGTGCTGGCGCTGACGCTGCTGGCGGGTGTGCTTGCCGGCTGCTCAGGAAAATCAGGCAGCGGCATTCAGGCCCGGGCCTTCGGCAGCGACGAGACACTCACGCTCAATGTGAAGGCCGACGTCAACAGCGGCGACTTCGTCTCCTACGGCGGCTATCAGTTTGAGTCGGGCAAGAAGCTCGACGCGATGCAGAAGCTGATTATCAAAAATAACGAGGGCGTCTCCGGCGCGCTGTTTGAAAACGAGTATGGCCCCTGCTGGCTGTTCACAAAGGAAGACGGCAGCGTGACGCACTATTGGTGTTTGTATCAGAAGGAGCCGCTGAACATCAAGGACTGGTACATCTTCGTCGGCGCGCACCGTGAGCTGCGGCTGAACGGCCAGAATTACGATCTGCTGCTGCCGCTGCATCTGATCTCCGACAGCTATCTGCGCGACAATATGGCAAACCGGCTTGAGCTGGATACGGCCTATGCGTGCGGCCTTACCGAAACGGAGAACACCATGCAGGAGCTGTTCTACAGCTTCTACGCCTCGTCGGGCCTGTACACTGTCACAGGCAACGAACAGGGCTTTCTGCTGACGGGCCGGCAGTCCGGCGCGCAGCAGCTGCAGTTCAGCTTCAATGAGTCTGGCGGTACAGGCTGGTTCACCATCAGCGTGCCCGTGCCCGAAGAGCCGGAGCCCTCGGCTGTGGCTTCGGTGGAGTATCGCGCCGGCGAGGACACACTCACCCGCGATCTGCCTGAGAACGACGCGCTCGCGCTGAGCGAGATGCTTCTGAATGCAAACTTCTCCGGCGATCTGGCCTCCATGCCGGCAAGCGAACCCAATTATACAGCAATCATCGGCGAAGACCGCTATGGCGTTGATCTTGTCTGGAAGGATGACACGTGGGACTGCGGCATTCTCTACGGCGAGAGCGGCTATGCCACATTCACGACCGAGCAGGCCTGCCGCGTGGCGGGCATCTTCGGTGCGAACCGGCTCTTTACGCCTGACGAGGCTGTGTCCGATTGGCCGGCCGATCTCGATACTGAGATTACGCCCATGGGAGCGTGCATGATTGTCACGGCCACCAGCCTGAATGTGCGCAGCTTCCCGTCGACAAACGGCGACATTCTGCAGTCGCTGCCGCAAAACACGGCGGTCGCTGTATGCGGCAAAACGGCGAACAACTGGTATGAGATCGTGCTCAACGGCATATATGCCTACGTCAGCGCAGATTACCTCGCAACCCCGACGACAAAGCAATAACAAAGAGCGGCAGGCGCAGATTGGCGCCTGCCGCTTTTGATCAGACATGGGTGAAGCCGGTACCTGAATGGTACCGGCTTCGTTTTGAAAAAGAGAGAGGAGAGAGGTGAAAGCATGTGGATTGGTACAAAGAAGCGTTGCTGCCTGTCTGCGGGTATTCCCGAAAACCAACGTTCCCTGTAACTGTAGAATACCCGAAAGCAGGCTTAGGGTGGTGAACAGATTGTAAACGAAACATGAAAAAAATCTAAAGATTTCCTGCCCAAAATGCTAGCGGAAGCGGTCAATATAGCCGCAGCGGCGGCAGAGCGGGTGAGCGCGCATGCCGTTTTGAAAGCCCTGTGTAATCGTGCGCGCCAGCGGCGAGGCAAGAATATCTTCCAGGTCCTGCGTAAAGAGATTGCCGAGTGCCATCCGGCCCTCACCGTCGAGACAGCACGGTACCGCCGTTCCGTCGCACAAAACAGCCAGTTGGCCGGTCAGCGCGCGGCAGCGTCCCCGTTCGCCGCGCTCGGGCGCGTCCATTGTGGGCCAGTCAAATCTTTCGCCGTAGTTGATATAGACCGTATCATCCAGCCGCCAGCCCCACGTGTTTTTGCGCCAGGGGTTTGGAAACGCCCGGTGCAGCGCGGCAAGAATCGCGTCGTTTTTCTCGTGCAGTCCGCGTGTGGCCTCGCCGTCGAGGTTCCACAGCCGGTAGCTCACGAGCTTGCCGCGTCCGGCGGCTTCGCGGCCAAAGCCGGCGCAGGCGCGCAGATACCCGTCAAAATCGCCGCATTCATTGGCCTCAAACGAGTGCAGGCTCACGTTCACGCGCCGCAGCGCAGGCGCGTTCAGCAGGATATCCTGCTGCCTTTCCAGCAGCGTGCCGTTGGTCGTGAGATTGATCTGAAAACCGAGCGCATGGGAGAGCTCCAGAATTTCGGCCAGCTGCGGATGAAACAGCGGCTCGCCCATCACGTGCAGGTGCAGATAATCGGTCACGGGGCGGAGCTTGGTGGCAAGGATTCGGAATTCCTCCGGTGAAAGAAAGCGCGGCCTGCGCCGCGTACCGGGGCAGAAGCTGCAGCGCAGATTGCAGACGTTTGTGATCTCGAGAAAGACCTTGGAATACAAGTTGCCGCCTCCTTAGCGTGTTTTTGTCATTGTAGCAGGAAAAACCGGGGAAAACAAGCGTACGCCATGGAAAACGGACGCAGGATATGATATACTGCAGAAAAAGACACAGGAGGACACGGATATGACACATGCGGAAAAGGCAGAGGAGCTGTTCCAGCAGGGCTACAACTGCGCGCAGGCGGTATTTGCAGCGTTCTGTGACGTAACGGGACTGGACGAGGCGCAGGCGCTCCGGCTTGCCTCGGGCTTTGGCGGCGGCGTGGGCGGCATGCGTGAGGTGTGCGGCGCGGTGAGCGGTCTGACGCTCGTTTTCAGCGCGCTCTACGGCTATGACGCGCCTGATGACCGCGCGGCCAAGCTCGCGCTTTACCACAGTGTGCAGGCTGCGGCCGAGCAATACCGCGAGGCCAACGGCTCGATCGTCTGCCGCGAGCTTTTGGGGCTTTCCAAAGACGTGAAGAAGGCCGATCCGGCGCCGCGCACGCAGGAATACTACAAAAAGCGCCCGTGCAAACAGCTCGTCGGCATGGCCGCGCAGATCGCGGACGATTTTATCGCGTCACATCCGGAACGAACAGACGCATGAAGAAAATCACACTGGGCGTTTTGGCCCATGTCGACGCGGGGAAGACGACGCTGTCCGAGGCGATGCTCTACCGCTGCGGCGCGATCCGCACGCTTGGCCGTGTCGACCATGGAGACACATTTTTTGACACTGACACGGTCGAACGCGACCGCGGCATCACCGTTTTCTCCAAGCAGGCGGTCATGGAATATGGCGGCTGCCGCATGACGCTCATCGACACGCCGGGCCACGTCGATTTTTCGGCTGAGATGGAGCGGTGTCTGGCTGTGCTGGACTACGCGGTGCTTGTCGTCAGCGGCTCAGGCGGCGTGCAGGGGCATACGCACACGCTCTGGCAGCTTTTGCGCCGGTATCAGATTCCGACGTTTCTGTTTGTCAACAAGATGGACGTCGCGGGCGCCGACCGCGCGGCGCTTGTGCGGCAGCTGCAGGCGGAACTCGATGAAAACTGTCTCGATTTTACTGCGCGCGACGACGAGCAGCTGGCGCTGTGCGACGAGGCAATGATGGAGCGCTATCTGGAAACAGGCGGGATCGCGGATGCGGACATTGCCGCACGCATCGCCCGGCGCGGGATTTTTCCGTGCTTTTTCGGCGCTGCGCTCCACCTTGACGGCGTGGACGCGCTGCTGGAGGGGCTCTCGCGCTATACCTGCGAGCCAAGCTGGCCGCAGGAGTTCTCCGCCCGCGTATTCAAAATCGCGCGCGACAATCAGGGCGTGCGGCTGACATTCTTGAAGGTCACGGGCGGCGAGCTGAGAGTCAAGACGCTGCTTTCTGGCAATGGCTGGCAGGAGAAGGCCGACCAGCTGCGCGAATACTCCGGCACCAAATTTTCGCTGCTGCAGTCGGCTCCGGCAGGGACGGTCTGCGCGGTGACGGGTCTGAGCAAGACCATGCCCGGCGACGGCCTTGGCGCAAGTGCTGCCGGAAAAAGGCCTGTTCTGCAGCCCGTGCTGGAGTACAGGCTGCTTCTGGAGGACGGCGGGGATGTGCAGGCCGCGTTTTCGCGTCTGCGCCAGCTGGAAGAGGAGGACCCGCAGCTGCATTTACTGTGGCACGCACGGCTGCGCGAAATCCGCGTGCAGCTCATGGGTGAGGTGCAGATGGAGATTTTGCAGCGCAAAATTTTCGAGCGCTTTGGCCTGCACGTGCGATTTGACGAGGGCAATATCGTCTACAAGGAGACAATCGAAGCGCCCGTGGTGGGTGTGGGTCACTATGAGCCGCTGCGCCACTACGCCGAGGTGCAGCTGCTGCTTGAGCCGATCGAGCCGGGCAGCGGCCTGCAATTCGACACCATGTGCAGTGAAGATGTGCTCGCGCGCAACTGGCAGCGGCTGATTTTCACGCATCTGGCGGAAAAGGAGCACCCGGGCGTGCTGGCGGGCGCGCCGGTCACCGATATGCGCATCACGCTCGTTGCCGGGCGTGCGCATGAAAAGCACACCGAGGGCGGCGATTTCCGCCAGGCGACCTACCGCGCGGTGCGGCAGGGGCTGAGAAAGGCGAAAAGCGTGCTGCTGGAGCCGTGGTACAGCTTCCGGCTCGAGCTTCCCTCCGACACGGTGGGCAGAGCGATGACCGATATTCAGCGCATGCAGGGCGAATTTGACCCGCCCGAGACGGCCGCAGACGGCGGCGCAATCCTGCGCGGCAGCGCGCCGGTCAGGCTTCTGCGCGGATATCAGCGCGAGGTAACAAGCTACACGCGCGGCAGGGGACGGCTTTTCTGCCGTCTCGGCGGCTACCGGCCCTGCGCCGATCAGCCGGCCGTTGTGCAGGCGCTTGGTTATGACCCGGAGCGCGACCTGGAAAATCCCACCGGCTCTGTGTTCTGCGCGCACGGCGCGGGCTTCGAGGTCAAGTGGGACGAGGTCGACCGCTACGCGCACCTGCCGCTTTTGGATCTGCGGCCAAAGCCCGCCGCGCAGGAGAGAATTATCCGCTCGGTCGCGCCCGGCGGCGCGCCGGAGCTGGAAAAGGAGCTGCTGTCGATTTTTGAGCGCACCTATGGCGCCATCCGCCGCCGGGATGTACTTCCGATGATGGCCCTTCGCTCTGAGCACAAGCGCGAGCTTCTGCAGCAGCTCGAGCCTGCGGATGAGTATCTGCTGGTCGACGGTTACAACATTATTTTTGCATGGGACGAGCTGAAAGCCGTGGCAAAGGACAATCTGGACGCGGCGCGGCACATACTGATGAATCTTCTGTGCAACTATCAGGGCTACCGCGGCTGCGCGCTGATTCTGGTATTCGACGCGTATCGCGTGCCGCAGAATCTGGGCGCGGTGGAAAAATACCACAACATCTATCTCGTCTACACCAAAGAGGCCGAGACGGCCGACCAGTATATCGAGCGCGTGACGTATGAGCTGCGCAGCCGCCGCAGGCGCGTGCGCGTGGCGACGTCGGACTCGCTTGAGCAGCTCATCATCCTCGGCCATAACGCCGAGCGTGTTCCCGCCGGGCAGTTCCACGACGAGGTCATGGCCGTGGAGCAGGAGATCGCTCACATTCTGGAGGAAAATAACCGGAAAAATGGATAACCGGCCGGGAACCCTTCCCGCTTTGCTTCGTCAAATCAATGAAATGATTTTGAAACTGGGGAGGGCAAAACATGAGATCGGCAAAACTGGAAAGCCTGCTGCATATCAGTCTGTTTGTGCTTACGGCACTGATCTTTCTGGGCGGCATTGGATGGTTTATCAATCAGCTTGTGCTGCGCGGTGGGTGGAGTGATGCAAAGCTCGGCCTGACGCAGAGCTTTGTACAGGCCTATGACGCGGGGGCTGTGATCGAGCGCGGCGGCGAACTGGTCCCGGCCGACAGTAAGGCGCTGGATGAATATTATGAATTCTTCATCGATTCAGGCACCGTGCTGATGAAAAAGCGGAAGATCGACACGACCGATCAGACGGTGTATCTGCACCTGCCGGATACAACGCTGACATTCACGCCCGTGGAGAACGGGTATTACACCGTCGTGCAGTGGGAGCTGGGCGGCAAAAACTACAGCTACGAGCTGCGCGGGCATGTGGCGTTTGAGCACCTCGACCGTTATTTTGTCGAGGCGCGCTACCGCGCGCAGAAGGCGGCCGCGCAGCAGCAATAGGCGTTGGGGCAGAGACCTTTCAGCGATTTTTCAGATTGCAATGCGCGCGTGGCGGTGGTATCATTGCAGTAAGAAAAACTGATCAACAGGAGGAGATCATATGAAGAGGACGTCGAAGCTCGGCAGTATTCTGCTGGCCGTGTGCGAAGTGATTGTCGGCATTTTGCTTCTGGTTGACCCGGTGAGCTTTACAAAGACCATTCTCACTGTGCTGGGCGTGATTCTTATTGTCATGGGCGTGGTGAGCGCCGTGCAGTACTTCCGCGCCGCGCCGATCCGTGCGGCAGCCGGGAAGGGTCTCGTGCGCGGCTGCGTGGAGGTCGCGTTGGGTGTATTCTGCATCGCAAAGAGCGAATGGTTTCTTGCCACGTTTCCGGTGCTCACGGTGGTCTACGGCGTGGCAACGCTGATTTCAGGCTTTACGAAGCTGCAGTGGACGGTGGACATGATCCGGTTGAAGATGAAAAAATGGGGCCTTGCCGCTGTCAGCTCGGTGGTGACGGTGCTGTGCGCGCTGGTCATTCTGGCCAATCCTTTCGCCAGTACTGCGGTTTTGTGGATGTTCATCGGCGTGGCGCTGATTGTCGAGGCCGTGGCTGACCTGATTGCGGCGATTCTTATGAGGCCGGAGGAAAACGAGATCATCTACTGAGAACGCGAACGCTCCGGCAATGCATACGCCCGAAGAACGCAGCTTCTTCGGGCGTTTTTGCGCAAAGAATGCTTTTTGACGCAGCAACAGCGCGCCGCGGGGCATGATGAAACGGAACACATCATGCTCTGGGATATGAAGCAGGATATTGGCCATGTGGATGCATGTGGTCTGAAAATGGTGGAGCTGTCCTGCCTATAAATGCTGCGCTGGCGCTTCTGAGAGGCATAAAACTTCATGCGCAGGATTGCGCACCACGATCATGGGCAAAAGCCAGAGCGCATGAAGTTTTTGCGCATCATTTTCGTTTGCCCCGAAGGGGCGAGAAAATGGCGCATCTTGTTTTTTGCTCTGCTTTTGCATAGCAAAAATCTCCGGCAGCGATGCTGCCGGAGATTTTTTATGTACATGCTGCGATGTTTTTCCGAGACGATCAGACGACCAGGAAGAACTTGATGAGGAACAGAATCGAGATGACGTAGGTCAGCACGGATACGTCCTTGGCCTTGCCGGAGAAGACCTTGATGATGGTGAAAGCGATAAGGCCCAGACCAATCGCATGGCCAATGGAGCCGGAGATCGGCATTGCGATCAGCATGATCGCAACAGGCGCCATCTGGTCGAGATCGTCGAAGTTGACATTCTTCAGACCCATGATCATCAGGATGCCGACATAGATAAGGGCAGAGGAAGTCGCAGCGGCGGGGATGATCGCAGCGATCGGCGCGATGAACATGCAGGCGAGGAAAATAATGCCCGTGGTCAGCGCGGTCAGACCGGTGCGGCCGCCGGCCTCAACACCGGAAGCGGACTCGATAAAGGTGGTGACAGTGGAAGTACCGGTCACAGCGCCGGCGACAGTGCCGATGGCGTCGGACAGCAGGGCCTCCTTCATCTTGGGCATGTTGCCCTTTTCGTCGACCATACCGGCGCGGGAAGCGGTACCGACCAGCGTGCCGATGGTGTCGAACATGTCGATCATGCAGAAGGTGATGATGAGCGTAATGGCCGTGAACCAGCCGATCTGCACGAAGCCCTGGAAGTTGAGCTTAAAGAGCGTCGTTTCTACCATATCGGCGAACGGCGGCAGGAACGAAGCCGTGGCCAGCGAGGCGAACGGATTGACATGCAGGAAGATCGCTTCGCCCGCCCAGTAGATGACGGAAGCGACCAGCATGCCGATCAGAACGGATGCCTTGATGCCCTTCTTGGCGAGGATGACAATGACGAACAGACCGATAAACATCGTGATGACCGAGAGGATCATCGCGGTGTAGCCGCTGCCCATGGCCTCCTGAGCGACCTTGGGTGTCAGCGCGCCGAAGAAGTCGCGCATGGCGTAGAACGGGCCGCCAGTCTCGGAGTAGATGCCTGCGTTGGAGCCAAGGCCGATGTTCATCAGCATCAGGCCGATGGCCGGCGCGATGCCCAGACGAACACCGAGCGGAATTGCCTCAACGATCTTTTCACGGATGTTCAGGATCGAAAGGATGATGAATACGATGCCTTCAATGAGGATGATGACGAGCGCTGACTGGAACGATTCGACGTAGCTCATGCCGGTCAGTCCGGCGATGTTGGCGACGACAACGGCAAAGAAGCTGTTCAGGCCCATGCCGGGCGCCATGGCGAACGGCTTGTTGGCCAGGAACGCCATGCAGAACATGCCGACTGCCGAGGCGATGCAGGTTGCCAGGAAAACGCCGTTCCACAGCTTGCTGCCAACGTCAAAGCCAGTGAGCAGGTTCGGGTTGAGAGCGATGATGTAGGCCATCGTCATGAATGTGGTCAGGCCAGCAAGGATCTCAGTCCGAACGGTGGAGCCATTTTCCTTTACACGAAAGAATTTGCCCATGTTTACTCCTCCATTTCTTTTTCTGTCGTTTGGTTTGCGGTGTACAAAGATTTTTAGGTGTGCAAACTTTTTGACAGTTTCATTATAAGGAATTTCTGCCAGAAAAACAAGCAGAAGCGAGTGGGAAATGCAACAAAAAACTTAGCGAATTTTTTACACTTCTGCACAAATTCTGACCGGTCCGGCCGCAGGCAAAAGCGATTGACATTTTTTCCAGCGGCGGTATAATACAATATGAGATGGGAATTTGGGCGAAACGCCGGAATGTGAGGAAAAAGCATGAAATACAAGATGAGAATTGCAGGGCTGGAGCGTGAACTGCCGCTGTGCAAGGTGGCGGACGATCTGTATATCGGCGCGTTTGTCATGCTCGGCGACGCCGAGATCACCGTGGCCAGCGCGCGTGAGCTGCTTGCAAGAGCGCCGAAGGAGTACGACTATCTGATTACCGCCGAGGCCAAGGGCATCCCGCTGATTCACGAAATGGCGCGGCAGAGTGGAGCGGCCACCTATTTCATCGCGCGCAAGGGCCTGAAGGTCTATCTGACGAACCCGCTGCACGTCAAAGTGCACTCGATCACGACCCAGCGCGAACAGGAGCTGTTCCTGTCGGGCGAGGACGCGGAAAAAATACGCGGCAAGAGAATTGTGATTGTCGACGACGTGATCTCCACCGGCGAATCACTGCGCGCACTGGAGGAGCTTGTCCATGAGGCGGGCGGCATCGTCGTGGGAAAGATGGCCGTTCTGGCCGAGGGCGACGCGCAGGACCGCCCCGATATTACATACCTCGAGAAGCTGCCGGTCTTCAACGCGGACGGCACGATCAAGGAATAAGAAAACTGGCTGCCAACCGGCAGCCAGTTCTGCGTGTCGAAAAAGCCTCGCAGCGTTTCGCGCCCGCACAAGTGTGCAGGCTGTCCGCTTTTGGCGGACAGATCGTGCGCGCAGCAGGCCGCGGCCTGTTGTCGAAAAACTCCAAAGGAGTTTTTCGACAGCCTCAACTGGCTGCCAACCGGCAGCCAGTTTTTTCTGTGATTATGCCTGCTGTTTCAGCAGCGCGGCTGCTTTGCGCGCGACGATGAGCTCTTCGTTCGTGTCGACCACGAAGATGCGCACCTTGGAATCCGGCAGGGAGATGTCTGCGCCGCCGACGGCGTGACGGTTTTTTTCACCATCAAGCCGCACACCGAGAAACTCCAGCCCCGCCAGACTCAGCGCGCGCACCGTGGCGCTGCGGCGGCCGATGCCGCCGCCGAAGACAATCGCGTCGAGTCCGCCCATCGCTGCGGCGTAGGAGCCGATGTACTTTTTGATGCTGTAGCAGTAGCTCAGGATGGCCGTGGCCGCGTCGTCGTTTCCGTCCTCCGCCGCGCGTTCAACGTCGCGCAGGTCGTTCGAAACGCCGCCCGACATGCCGTAAAAACCGCTCTTCGTCTGCAGCATGGTCTTGACCTCGGAGAGTGTCATGCCGCATTCCTCGACCAGATAGAAGATGATATAGGGGTCAATGTCGCCGCAGCGGTTGTTGTTCATGATGCCGCACTGCAGCGACAAGCCCATCGAGGTGTCAACGCTCTGCCCGTTTTTGACGGCGCAGAGACTGCCGCTGCCGCCAAGATGGCACGAGACGAGTTTCAGATCGGGCGTGCCGTCCATCACGTCAGCCACCCATGCAGACATGTATTCATGCGACGCGCCGTGGAAGCCGTAGCGGCGGATGGCGTGCTCACGCGAGAGCGCAATGGGAATGGAATACAGATACGCCTCAGGCGGCATGCTCTGGTGAAACGCCGTCTCAAAGGCACCGATGAGCGGCGTATGCGGCAGAAGCGCCTTGAACTGCGCGATGGCGGCCAGATACGGCGGATTGTGCGCCGGGGCGACAGAATTGAAGTCCGCCATCTTCTGCAGCACGTCGTCTGTCAGAAACTGTACGCCCGAAACGCCCTTGGCGTGCACGACCTTGAAACCCACGCACGAGAGTTCTTCCAGCGAGGACAAACCGCTGGAGAGCAGTTCGTCCAGCATCCGGCTGATGGCCTCGTGGTGCGTAGCAAATGCGGCGGATTCCTCCGCCTGCGCGCCGGTCTGGTGGTTTTTCGCATAAAAGCGGCCAACCGGCGCGCCCACGCGCTCAACGCCGCCCGAGCAGAGCACCTGCTCGCGCTCCATTTCAAAGAGCTGATATTTCAATGATGTACTGCCTACGTTGCAGATGAGAATTTTCATGCCCCGCGCTCCTTTGTGTGGTTTTCTCCATCATACCAGAACTCTGGGAAAAGAACAAGAAGCGTTTAGGCCTGGGCGTCGGGATCTGCTCCGTTTGCGCCCGTTGAGCCGTCTCCGGCCGAGATGCGGTAGAGACGGCTCAGGTACAGCCATGTCGTCTGGTCGATCGCGCCGGCAGAGGGCAGGCCCGATTTTTCCTGCAGCCAGCTCGTTGCGGCGACAGAGGCGGCGTCATGCGTGCCCGTGACCTGCGCCACGGGCATGGCGGGATAAAAACGGCTCACGGCCAGCAGCATGCTCTGGATGAGATACAGGTGCGAATTCTTCTCGCCCGGGAGGATGACCTGCTTCGGCTGCCAGACAATGGCAAGCGGCGCCGCTGGCATCACGCCCACGCCCTGCCGGGTGAACACGTCGACGATGCGGTTCCATGTTGCGTGGTCGGTCACGGCGGTGACCGGCAGACCGTTCACACGCTGAAACTGCGAGACGGCGGCAGCCGTCTGCTGGCCGTATACGCCGTCTGGCACGAGGTCGCGGTAGCGGCTGTCAACCGCGGCCAGCACGCGCAGCATGGTCTGCAGGCTGCGGATGGGACGGGCGATAAAATCTTCCGGACGGGTCATACCAACACTCCCTTCTGATCCTGCATGCCGACCGAAAGCTCACCCACCGGGAACTGGACAAAGCGCGTGGAGCTCTGAAAACGCGCGGCCTCGGGCGTGATTGCGACGGCGGCCGGTACCGCGCGCCGCGCGCGGGCGGCGTTCAGCGGCTGTGCGGCAAAGACCGGCTGCACGCGCGTGTTTCTTCGCGGCGCGGACGCCGCTGCAGCCTGTGCGGGCGCCGGGTTGGGATTCGTGAGGAAGGGGAACAGGACATTGTCGGAAAAGACCGTGCCCTCAATGCCGGCATACTGGGAATACAGTGCCTGCCACGTGGACTGGTCGACCACGCCCGTGGCCGGCAGGCTCACATATTCCTGAAACGCGCGCACGGCCTGCCCGGTGGACTCGTCGAAGGTACCGGTGATGGTAACTGCAGGCAGAGTGGAGATGAACTGCGACAGAACCGACAACATGTATTGCAGCAGCGTAACGCTGGCGTTTGTCTCGCCAGGCGCGATGGACGGGGAGAATTCCCATGAATAGCCGGAGAAGCTCACGCCCTCAGACTGCAGCTCGGCAAGCCGCTGCACCGAGTCGTAGAGCAGCACCAGTTTATACCATGTGGCTCTTCCGACAATGCCGTCGGGCGTGAGCGAGAAGATCGACTGGAACGCACGCACGGCCTCGGTCGTCTGCGGGCCGAAGACGGCGTCGACCGTGACCTTGGGGATGGCGGGGTAGTTCTGCGAGACACGGTTGAGCGCAGTCTGGATGCGCGCGACGTTGACGCCGATGTCGCCCTCGCGCAATGGCGTGCCGGGGTAGGATTCGACTGGCTCCTGCACGGGCGCGTTCAGCACGACCTCCACGTCGCTGCCGTAGTACGAGTGGATGATATCAAGCGTGCCCACGCCCGCCTGCGCCTGCTCCTGCGAGCCCCACTGGCTCAGACCCTCGCAGGTGACGGTCGTACCGTTGCAGAACTTCGCGGCCAGCGGCTCAATGAAGTTCTCGCGGCGCAGGTAGTCGTTGAAGATCTGATCAACAAGCTCCGAGATATTCTCATAGATGTTGCGGCCCTGAATGAATTTCTGGTCGATGGCCGTGGACGACGTGATGTCAAAGGGGTAGCCGCGGCTGCGGTAGAACTCGGTGTATACGCGGTTGAGCGCAAAGGAAATGATGGCCAGCGTGTTGGCCCGCAGCGCGGCAGGCTCCCAGGTGGGAAAGATCTCGCTGGATACGACGTTTTTTATGTAGTCGGGAAAGGACACCGTCACATTCTGCGCGCTCTCATCCGGCGGGCCGAGGTGCACGGTGATTGTCTCCGGTACGTAGGGAAAAACGGGCGGCATATCGCACCTCCTAGAGATTTTGCGGCGGGATGGAAAAAACCTCCGTCTGGGCATACTGCTCCGGCAGCATCGGAGACGGGATGAGCATAAATTCCTGCACTGTCTCGGTGTCGGAAAAGACCTGCGCGTTGCGCACAAGGATGCGGCCATAGCTGGCCTCCTCGGCGGTGATGTTGATGACGGCATACGCCTGTACATCGGGCGAGTAGTTCTGGCTGTCGGCCAGCGGCGGCGCGTCCACCATAATGGGGTCGGTATAGCCGTCGTAGTTGGTCAGCCGCACGGCCAGAAGCTCCCGCTGGCCGTCTTCGGCGATTTTCGTAAAGATCACAGTCGCACCCTGTACGGGGATCTTCGCGTCCGAGGTATAGACGCGCGCGACCACGCTTCCCTGATGGTCCAAAGCATCAGCCTCCTTTTTGCTTGCTGCTTTCAGCATATGTGGCGTAAGGAGAAATGGTGCACAGTGCAAAAAGGCCGGCCAACCAAACGGTTGACCGGCTGTGGTTATCAGGGGTTGACGACATTCACGGGGCTTCCCGCGAGAAAAGCGGCGATATTTTCGATCGTTGCCTGCAGGATGCGTTCACGGCACTCTTTGCACGCCCATGAGATATGCGGCGTGATGAAGCAGTTTTTCGCCGTGAGAAGCGGATTGTCTGCCAAAATCGGCTCGGAGGAGGCCACATCCACACCTGCGGCATACAGCCGCCCTTCGTTCAGCGCATCGGCCACGGCCTGCTCATCCAGCAGCGCGCCGCGCGCGTTGTTGAGCAAAATTGCGCCGGGCTTCATCATGGAAAGCGTCTCGCGGTTGATGATTTTTTCCGTCTGCGGCGTGAGCGGGCAGTGCAGAGACACCACGTCCGCCTGCCGCAGCAGCTCCGGCAGCCCGACGTACCCGGCAATTTCACGGCCTTCCTCCGTCGGGCGGCTGCCGCACGCGAGCACGCGCATCCCCATCGCCCTGGCAATGCGCCCAACCGCTCTTCCGATGCGGCCAAAGCCGATAATGCCCATTGTCTTTCCTGCCAACTCGATCAGCGGCGTGTCCCAGAAGCAAAAATCCGGGCTTTCGCTCCAGCGTCCTGCGCGGACGGCGGCGCTGTGATGGCCGACCTGCGAGCAGATCTCCAGCAGCAGCGCGATGGCATACTGCGCCACGGCGTCGGTGCCGTAGGTGGGCACGTTGCAGACGGGGATGCCGCGCTGCTTGGCATATGCGGCATCGACAATGTTGTAGCCCGTGGCCAGCACCGCGACAAGGCGGAGGTTTTTGCACGCGTCAAATACTTCGCGCGAAACGGGCGTTTTATTCGTGATGACAATCTCCGCGCCGCCGATGCGGCGGGCGATTTCCTCCGCGTCATCGGGATTTGTTCGGTCATAGACCGTGAGCTCGCCGAATCTGCGCAGTGCGTCCCAGCGCAGATCGCCCGGGTTTTCCGCGTAGCCGTCGAGAATGACCAGCTTCATAACAATACCGCCTCCCTTTTTCTGCATTATAGCAGAAGGGAGGCGGTTT
Source organism: Clostridiales bacterium (assembly GCA_004555655.1). Classification (GTDB taxonomy): domain Bacteria; phylum Bacillota; class Clostridia; order Oscillospirales; family Oscillospiraceae; genus CAG-170. The sequence continues at coordinate 38,859 of SFHJ01000024.1, read as the reverse complement.
GAAAAGAGCGCGTCAGGCGAGGTTCAGCCGCTTTTTCATCATCAGCCACGTGATGAGATACAAAATACCTGCCAGTATGACCTCACAGCCCAGCGTCCAGAGGATGACCCACTGTGTGTGCCCGCCGACCTGTACTGCTGTATAGGGCTCGGTGACGTTCCAAAGGAAGATCTTCTCAACGAGCTTTGCCAGAAGGCCTGTGGCGATGGTCTGCTGGATAAACTGTAGCACAAAGAAGAATACGACCGACAAAAGCCCCTTGCGCTTGGCAAAGCTGTGGCCGATGGCAATTGGCGCGTAGAACTGCAGGCACGAAAGCGCCAGAGATACAAGCAGCAGAAGCACCAGCTCCACGACCACCCAGCCGCGCGCGGCGAGATAATAGTTCTGCAGCGCGCGCCATGTAGCGGCGAAGAAATCCGCAATATCGTGCATCATGCCCTTTTCATATACGGCGATGAGTACGGCCAGAAGATCGACCGCGATCACGGCCAGAAACCAGATGACCGACACGAGCAGCTTGGAAAAAATGAGCGCGTGGTCGCTCACAGGCAACGTGAACATGAGATACCCCTCGTCGCCCATGAGATTTTTGGAAAAGCGCTGCACCATTAACACCACCGCGCACACGACGGCGGCGATGAGCGCAATCACGAACGCAAAAATGAGCAGCCCGTGGAGCGTCTCGATGATCCACGCGTAGTCCGCGTTTTTGAGAATGCCGTCATACACGCGCACGACAAGACCCAGGCCCAGCACCACAAGCAGCAGCGGCGCCATCAGCCGCGACGTGGCCTTGCATTCATGTTTCATCAGTTTTCCCAACATTTGAATACCTCCCGGAACAGAGCGTCCACAGATTTGCCGTGCGTCTGGCGGATGTTGTCCACGCTCTCATGCAGCGTGATCTCGCCGCGGTTGAGGAATACGACCTCATCAAGCACGCTCTCGACGTCTGCGATGAGGTGCGTGGAGATAATGACCGACGCTTCGGGGTTGTAATTGGAGATGATGGTGTGCAGGATATAGTCGCGCGTCGCGGGGTCTACGCCGCCGATCGGCTCGTCGAGCAGATACAGCTTCGCCGCGCGGCTCATGACCAGGATGAGCTGCACCTTTTCCTTCGTGCCCTTGGACAGCTGCTTGAGCGGCTGATCGGGCGCGATCTGCAGCTGGCTCAGCATGTGCCCGGCTGCCTCGCGGTTAAAATCGGCATAGAAATCGCCGAAGAACCCAAGCAGCTGCTTGACCGTGAGATGCTCGGGCAGCGCGATGCGCTCGGGCAGATACGACACAATTTTCTTTGTTGCGACCGAGGGCTTCTCGCCCGCAATCAGAATTTCGCCGCTGGTCGGCTGCAAAAGCCCGTTGGCCAGCTTGATGAGTGTGGTCTTGCCGCTGCCGTTCGGGCCAAGCAGGCCCACAATGTGGCCCGGCTCGATGGCAAGCCCGACATTTTTCAGCGCCTGTACGCTGCCGTAGCGTTTGAAAAGCGCCTTACATTCCAGAATCGGCATGTTGTTTTTCCTCCTTTTTCTGTTCCTCCACGGCCCGTTCCAGCATGGACACGGCCTCGCCGGGCAGGTAGCCCATGGAGCGCATGGCCGACAAAAACGCCTCGATCTGCGCGCTTGCCAGCTGCCGCCGCGCATCCAATATGGCGGGCGCGTCATCCGTGACGAATTTTCCTGTGGAGCGCTGGGTGTAGATAAGCCCGGAGCGCTCGAGCTCGGCAAACGCGCGCTGGACGGTATTGGGGTTCACGGCCGCATCGGCCGCCAGCTCGCGCACCGACGGCAGCTTGCTGCCGGGCGGGTAGTCGCCGGTGACGATTCTTCGCTTGAGCTGCTCGACGAGCTGCGCATAGATGGGAAGATGATCTACAAATTCCCAGGGCATGTTGGCACCTCCTTGTGTTACTGTATTAAGCTGTTAACACAGTAACACAGATGGAGGCGTTTGTCAACCTGTAATTTCGGATGGCACTGGATTTTTCCTCTGTGCATATGGTATACTGTAAACAGATGGGAGGGATGTCTGTGTATCCCAGAAAACAGCACAAAACGGACCGGGAGCGCTTTCTTGACGCGTTCCAAAAGCAGGTCGGCACTACACCGGAGATTTACCTGCGCCGCAAGCTCTCCGGCGGGATGCAGCCGGGCGAATTGAAGCGGCTGTATGATCTTCTGGCGGTTGAGATTGCGAAGAAGGCGCACTGCACGCCCATTCGCTTTGACGAGGTCGTGGGCGGCGAAACGCCCGTGCGTACGGCTGAGCGCCACCGGCAGCGTGCGGCGGAGAATCTTGTGCCGGAGTGTCCGCGCTGCGGCGCGCAGATGGTGCTGCGCACGGGGCAGTCCGGCGTGCGCAGGGGGCAGAAGTTCTGGGGATGCTCGAACTACCCGGCCTGCCGGTATACCAGGAATATGGATGACGGAAACAAACGATGAGAAATTTCAAACTGACCATATCCTATGACGGCTCGCGCTACTACGGCTGGGAGCGCCAGCCGGGCAGAGACACCATTCAGGGAAAGCTCGAGACAGTTTTGACGCGTATGTGCGGTATGGATGTTAACGTCATCGGCGCCGGCCGTACCGACGCCGGCGTGCACGCCCGGGCGATGGTGGCAAACGCCTATATGGACACGGACAAAACGCCTGCGGAGATCCGGGATTACATGAACCACTATCTGCCGGATGATATCTGTGTGAGCGAGGTGAAGGAGGCTGCCGACCGTTTCCACGCGCGTTACCGCGCCGTGGGCAAGCTCTATACCTACACCTGCTATGTGGGCGAGACAAAGCCGGTTTTCAACCGCAAATACGTCACAGTGCTGGACTACCAGCCGGACGTGGCCGCGATGCGGCAGGCGGCGGAGTACTTACAGGGCGAGCACGACTACAGGAGCTTCTGCAGCAACCCGCAGATGAAAAAATCCACCGTGCGCATCGTGGACGCCATCGAGATCGTCCGCAGAAAAGATTACCTGTATTTTAACTTCCACGGTACGGGTTTCCTGCAGAACATGGTGCGTATTCTGGTGGGCACCCTGCTCGAGGTCGGGCAGGGCAAGCGCACGCCTGAGAGCGTCAGGGATGTGCTGCTGGCCAAAGACCGCAAGCTTGCTGGCTTCACCGCACCGCCGCAGGGGCTGAGCCTCATGCGTGTCGATTATTAACGAACACCGCCCTTTTTGGGGCGGTGTTCGTTTGACAAAAAACTCTCATGGAGCTTTTTGTCAATAAGACTGCGGCTCGCTGCGCGCATAATTTGTGCGTATCACGCACAAATTCCACACTTGCAAGCCGTAGAGAGAAAAATCCGACGTACACGCCGCCGGATTTTTCGATTTACACTGATTCGCACCCGCGGGCGCGAACTCTGCGAGGCTTTTCGACAAACCTACACCGTCATACTGGGGCGGTGTTTTGTATGCAGACGGCCTACAGTTTTACGACCTCCACGACCGTGAGCGTATCGTTGTCAATGGTAAAGCGCACGTCGAAACCCGCGTAGTTGAAGCCGTAGCGGCGCCCCGGGTCGTGCTGGTAACCGGGCCGGGTGTCGAGGGCGAGCACTTCAAAAAGCGCCTCGCGCTTGCCTGCGGGGATCATGCAGAGCCATTCATCGGGGAAGACGACCTGCAATGGCGCATCGCGCCGCGTTTCGGCGAACGCGTCGGTCGCATCCATGTGGCAGTCGGCGTAGGGCAGATACGGCTTGATATCAAAAATCGGCGTGCCGTCCACCAGATCTGCGCCCGCCACGTGCAGCACGGGCCCGTCAGGCGTGTGCAGTTCAACGTCCAAAAGGCGCACGGACGAGAGCCCGATGGCGTTCGGCCGGAACGGCGAGCGCGTGGCAAACACGCCCACGCGCGTCTTACCGCCGAGCTTGGGCGGCAGCACCGTGGGCGAAAAGCCCTCGCGCAGCGCCTTGTGGAACTGCCAGATGAGCCAGATGTGCGAAAAGCCCTCAATACCGCGCAGCGCGTCGGGATTGCGGTAGGGCGGGGTAAAGACAATCGTGCCGCGAAGGCCCCCGGCCAGCCCGGACTGGCGCGGCACGCCGAACTTGGTCGGAAACTCTGTATGGATGTGGGCGATGATCTGCATGGTAGACGCTCCTGAAATTGATGTTTGTTTGTATCATAGCAGAAAATAAAGAAAAATCAAATTTCATTTGCATTTCCGGTAAAAATGCGTACAATGGTAGCGAATACAAAGTGAGGCGAAAACAATGAACGATGAATTGACCGCTGTGGATATCAAAAAGATGCAGGAGGAGGTCGAATACCGCCGCCTGCAGCTTCGGCCGCAGCTCATTGAGGACGTGAAGACGGCGCGCGAGTTCGGCGATCTGAGCGAGAATTTTGAGTACAAGGCCGCCAAGCGCGAGAAAAACCGCAACGACAGCCGCATCCGCTACCTGGAGCGGATGATCAAGACAGCGAAGGTCATTGACACGGATTCCAGACCCGACGAGATCGGCCTTTTCGACAAGGTCGTCATCTACATCGAAGAGGACGATGAGGAGCAGACCATCCGCCTGGTCACCACACTGCGTCAGAACGCGCTGCAGGGGCTCATCAGCAAGGAGTCGCCCGTGGGCAAGGCCGTGCTTGGCCACAAGGCGGGCGAGCGCGTGCTGGTGGAGGTCAACCCCACCTACAGCTATTATATCCAGATCCGAAGTGTGGAGAAGGGCGTGGATGACGATTCACTGCCCATCAGCAGCTACTGATTGCTTGATGGGAGGATATATGCAGACATTTTTCTTCATCCTGGAGCTCATCGGTACAGTCGCGTTTTCCATCAGCGGCGCGATGACTGCCATCCGCAAACAGATGGACGTCTTCGGCGTGGTGTTTCTGGGCACCGTCACCGCCGTAGGCGGCGGCGCGCTGCGTGATCTTATGATCGGCGTGACGCCGCCGTCGTGCTTTCAGAATCCGCTCTTTCTGGTCGTTGCCATTGTGACAGCATTTTTGTTCTTCCTGCCGTTCGTACGGCAACCGGCGCTGCGGCACTATAAGACGTTTGACGCGCTGCTGTTTCTCAGCGACTCCGTGGGCCTGGGTGTGTTCGCGGTGTCTGGCGTGCAGGCGGCGCTCGCCGTATCCGGACAGTTCAGTATTGTGCTGCTGCTGTTTGTCGGTATGCTGACGGGTACCGGCGGCGGTATCCTGCGTGACATCCTTGCCGGCGACACACCGTACGTCTTTATCAAGCATGTCTATGCAATGGCGGCCATTGCGGGCGCGGTGCTGTATCTGATCCTGCTTGAGTTGCAGGTGAGTATGTTTGTGGCCTATCCGCTCTCGGCCGCGGTCGTGGTGGTGATGCGGGTGCTGGCGGCCCGGTTCAAATGGAATTTGCCGCGCGCGAAAGGAGACGAGGAAAATGCCGGTTAAAGGTATCGCGCAGCCGGAGTATCTTCCGATTGACGATACACTGCGCCTGCGCCGCTTCGACGGAAAATACGGGTTTGCCCTTGCGTGGTATCAGGACGCGGAAACGGTGCGCCTGGTCGACGGCAAAGCTGAGCCGTATGATATGGATAAGCTCGGACGGATGTACCGGTATCTCGATGCGCGCGGTGAGCTGTACTTTATTGAGCTTTTCCGCGGCGGCGCGTTTTCTCCCGTGGGCGACGTGACGTTCTGGCAGGAGGATTGCCCGATTGTGATCGGCGATCCGGACCTGCGCGGCCACGGCGTGGGGCGGCGCGTAATCGCGGCGCTGATCGGGCGTGGTAAGGAGCTGGGCTATGGCGATCTGCGTGTCAATGAGATCTACGATTTCAACACCGCCTCGCAGCGGCTGTTTACGGGCCTGGGGTTTGAAAAATACGAAAAAACGGAGAAAGGCTGGCGCTACCGCCTGCCGCTGAAACCGTAAATACGCGGCCGGGCAGAAGGCTCCTGCCCGGCCGCAGCTTTTTGGCGCCTGCACGGCGGCGTGCGTTTGCAGGATTTTACGCCTCCGGCGCAAAATCACTGAGCGCCTCCTGCAGCGTCTGCAGCGCTTTTTTCTCGATGCGCGATACATTCCGCCGGAACTAATGTAAGTTCCATATCCTTGAAAAAAGTGCCGCTTTTGCGGCATATTACGTCGAATTTACGTCATTGAGCTGTTGGAAGCGAAACTTGATGATAACCCGTTTGTCCTCGGTCAGCTCGATCCGCTCGATCAGGCTGACCAGCAGCTCCCGGCTGGCAAAGGCTGAGTCCATGAAGCACTGCACCAGCTCTTTTGCCCTGTCCTCTGTGCGGACGGGGCTTTTCTTTCGCAGTTCCAGCTCCTGCCGTTTTTCTTCCAGAAGGCTTCGCTCCAGTTTGACCTTGCTGTAGATGCGCTCAAAATCCGCTTCCGCCAGCAGACCGCTGAGCCGGTCCATGTACATCTTGTCGAGATTGGCTGTCAGGCTGTCAATCTTACTTTGGATTGCCTGCATCCCGGTCTCCGGTGCATTCTCCTTCTGGGCCTGCTCCACCGTTTTCTGAGCGATGGGCAACAGTTCCTTGGGGGTTAAGCAGGCCTCACAGACTTCCCGCACCTTGGCAATGACTGCATCCGTGACGGTCTTTTCCTTGATGGAATGGCAGGAGCAGACGCCCGCCCTGGTGAATCGCTGATAGGTACGGCAGACGAAATACAGCACATCCTCTCCGGCGGCGTTTTTGCGGTTGAGCAGCGCCAGGGGATACCCACACTCGTGGCAGAAGATCAAGCCTTTTAATAGAAAGTCATAGGTTCTGCTGCGGGTGTGCTTGCGGCTGTTGACCAGCATCCGCACCTTGCGGAACGTCTCGGTGTCGATCAGCGGCTCATGGGTGCCCTCCACAATCACCCAATTCTCCCGGTCCTGTTTCAGGCACTTCTTGGATTTATAGCTGATTTTCACGCTGCGGCCCTGCACCATGTTGCCAATATAGGTCTCGTTTTGCAGCATATCGGAAATGCGTTCACTGCTCCACAGACCGGTGTAGGGACCGGGATTGGGTACCGGCAGCCCCGCATAGGTTGCTGGGGTCGGAACTCCTTCTGCGTTCAGTTGGGTCGCGATCTGACGGCAGCTCATGCCGGCCAGCGCCATACCGAAGATCCGCCGCACCATGGGCGCCACTTCCTCGTCGATGACGATTTTGTTTTTCTCTGTGGGGTGCATCTTGTAGCCATAGACCGGCTTGCCGCCGATGAACTGTCCCTTCCGTTGCTTATCCCGCTTGACGCTCCTGATCTTCTTAGAGATGTCCTTGGCATACATGTCGTTCATGATGGCCCGGAACGGCGTAATGTCGTTGGCGCTGGACTCCACGCCGGTGTCGATACCGTCCAGCAGAGAGATATACCGCACCCGCTTTTCTGGGAAGTACCGCTCCATATAATGGCCGGTCATGATGTAGTCACGGCCCAGGCGGCTCAAGTCCTTGGTAATGACCATGTTGACCTTCCTGGCCTCGATGTCGCCAATCATCCGCTGAAAGTCCGGGCGGTCAAAGTTTGTGCCGCTCCAGCCATCATCCACATAGGTCTCATAGACGGAAAGCCTGTGCTGCTGGACGAACTCATTTAGCAGCGATTTCTGGTTCGTAACGCTTTCCGATGGTCCTTCGTTCTCATCCTCCTTTGACAGTCTGATGTACAATGCCGCATGATACTCCATGGGGTTGCTTATCTCGAAATACATTTTGTACCTCCAGCGATAAGCGGCCGTTTATCACAGGCATTACGCCTTGCTGTCATGGCGCCGCGTAAGGCTGCGGCTGAGGTACAGGCGAAAGGATTGGAGCAGGATCTGCTGCGCATCCCCCTCGCCGGAAAAGGAACATGTTACTTGAAGTGACTGCTTTTTCATGGAATCTCCCCCTTCATCTGCTTTTCATTACTCTATGCATGCGGAGCGTTTTCTTGCCTGTCCCACAAGACGGGCAAGCAGAAATTGGTTCCACGCGGAATGAAAACCATGCGCCGCAAACAGATACGCCTGTGGCGGCAGGTCTTACATCCCACAGAAAACAGCCGCACCGAATAGAATGAGGCCGTATCACATACGGCATCGCCCGGTGCGGCTGTTATTGCAGTTACAAGGGCAACACCGCACAGAAAAAGGACGTGCGATATGGCCTGAAGAATGGTATAGTTTATGTATGGATAAGCAGATAACGATGTCCGCGTTCAGCGATGAACTGGCGAGTGTACGGACGAAGAAAAAAGAGTTTCCTGCGCAGATCAATCGCATCGTTCCGTGGGGAAAATGAGTTTCGGAAATCAAGCCGTGCGATTTCAAGGGGGAGCGCGGGAATAAGCTCCGCGATTTGGAACGGATGCTGCGGATCTATATGCTTCAAAAACTGTATGACCGCTCAGACATGGGAGCCGTTGTCAGTTCTGCTCGATCTGGATGCTCACGCCGCCCGCCTCCACGCCCTCGTCGGCGCAGATGAGGATGTACTTCACCCCGCCCAGCACGCGCGTCTGCACAAGATCGCTGCGGTCGGGGTTGACCTGAATGATGACGTCGGGCGTTTTGAGCTGGAACTTCTTCGCATCGATCAGATTGCGCGGCGAGAGAGCAGCGCTTTCACCGAATGACTGGTCAAATTTGACGTTGAACGCGGCCAGCTTTTCCTCACTCACGCCGCACGCAGCCAGCGTCCCGGCTACCTCGCTGCGGCTGACGGTCAGCGGCTCGTCCGTGTGCGTCTCTTTATGTACGCTGATGCGCTCGCGCAGATCGCTCTGCACCGACTGCACCACGCCAAGGCTGCATTCGCTCTCGAGCGTCTGCGACAACAGCGCGTCGAACGTCTGCTTCTGCTCTCCTGCGGGTACGGGCGGCTCGATGTGGAAGAGCGCCTCGATCAGCTCCGGATGATTATTCTGCGCACTGCGCGAGTAGTACAGACAGTCATAGAGGTTCGTGCGCCTGCCGTCAAACGCCGGGAACAAGAAGCCCACCTCAGGCAAGCCCGCCACATAGCCCGCAGAGCGGATATGAAACGCCTTATCCTCGGCCGCGTAGCTGAGCGTCTGCCGTCCGGGCTTCACAGGGCAGACGGCGCAGAGAATGTAGGGAAAGACCTCGTCGCCGCCGTCAAGGCCCGCACCGTCCTTCGCCCGGCGCGGCACGTCGTAGCGCTCGGCCGCGAGTAAAATGAGATAGCCCGTGTCAAGCGTGAGAGATGCGATGATGGTATCAAACAGCTGCCCGACAGCCTCGTCGTCATTCAGCTGCGAATCGCGCAGGCGCATGAGCAGCCGGTGCTCGGCGGAGTCCGCCACCTGCTGCGTGCGGAAGATCACGTCGATGAGATTTTTTTCAACCGTGCCAGAGAGGACCTTGCGGAAAACGCCCAGATACGACTCCCTGTCCTCCTCGCTCATAAGACCGAGGGACTGGCGGAAGGTGGATAAAATTTCGCGCGAATCGGATACATAACAGCCGCGTACGGCGGTGATATTGGTGCGGTCCGGGCGCTGGCGCTGCCGCAGCTCGCGAATTTCTTTTTCGGTCATATTGCTTCTCCTTTCAAACTGGAACCCTGTCAGTATAGCACATTTTTGCCTCTTTATCTATGGTGCATTTTCGTGTACAATGGGCTGGGAACCTGAACGGTTTTTTAACGTCTAACTGAACATGCAGGTAAACCACACAAGCAAAAAGGAGTGTGCTTATGGAAAACAACTTTGGATATCCCGGGCAGGGCAATTACAGCAGCCAGCCCGGCAGAAAAAAACCAAGGCCCAGAGGCTTAAAGAAGCTGCTGTGGATCATCCCGCTGGTAGTGCTGGTGCTGATTTTGAGCCTGGATTCGTTCTATACGCTCAAGGAAGACCAGTACGCGGTCATCACCACGTTCGGCAAGCCCACGATGGTCTCGGCCTCGGGCCTGCAGCCCAAGCTGCCGCTGGTGCAACGCGTCACCAAGGTGTCCAAGAGCATCCAGGGCTTCCCCCTCGGCTACCGCGCAAACAGCAACGAGTCGTTTGAGGAAGAGTCGCTCATGATCACGTATGACTACAATTTCGTCAATGTCGACTTCTATGTCGAATACCGCGTGACCGACCCCATCAAGTATCTGTACAATTCCAGCGACCCGATCGGCATTTTAAAGATGCTCTGCCAGAGCTATATCCGCGATACCATCGGCCTTTACAATGTCGACAGCGTCATCACAACGGGCAAGAGTGAGATTCAATCCGAGATCAAGGAGAAGGTCATCGCGCGGCTGGAGCAGGAGGATCTCGGTATCCAGCTCACGAACATCACCATCCAGGACGCTGAGCCGCCCACGGCCGAGGTGCAGCAGGCCTTCACCGCCGTCGAGACGGCCAAGCAGAGCGCCGATACGGCTGTGAACAACGCAAAGAAGTACGCCAACGAGGTCACGCCTGCAGCCAAGGCCGACGCCGACGAAATCATCAAGCAGGCCGAGGCCTACCGAGAGAGCAAGATCAACGAGGCCACCGGCCAGGCTGCACGCTTCACCGAGCTCTACAACGAGTATCAGAAGTATCCGCTCATCACCAAGCAGCGGCTGTTCTATGAGGCCATGGAGGAGGTGCTGCCCGGCATGAGGCTCTACATCGTAGATGCGGACACCGGCGTGCAGACGTCTTTGCCGCTGGAGCAGTATGCAACCATCAATCTTCCCGAGGAGGGCACGGACAATGGCTAAAACACTGAAAATTCTCATCCCCATTGTGCTCGTCGTGGCGCTCATCATCGTGCTGAGCGCGAGCCTTGTCGTCACGCAGCCCAACGAATACACCATCATCAAGCAGTTTGGCGCAGTTGTGCGTGTGATCGACCAGCCGGGACTGTCACTCAAAATGCCGTTCGTGCAGTCGTCGAGCACGCTGCCCAAGACGGAAATGCTCTATGACCTCGCTGTGAGCGACGTCATCACGGCGGATAAAAAGTCGATGGTCGCCGACAGCTTCGTGCTGTGGGAAATCACCGATCCGCTCAAATTTATCCAGACGCTCTCGGGCAATCTGGCAAGCGCCGAGTACCGCATCGATACCGTGGTCTACAACAGCCTGAAAAACGTCATCAGCTCCATGAAGCAAGAGGAGGTCATCTCCGGCCGTGACGGCGAGCTGGCGGCGAAGATCATGGAAAATGTGGGCGACACCTTTGCGGCCTACGGCATCACGGTCAAGGCCATCGAGACCAAGCGCATCGACCTGCCGGATGAGAACAAGGCCGCCGTATATGAGCGCATGATCTCCGAGCGCGGCAACATCGCCGCTTCCTATGTGGCTGAGGGCGACGCCGAGGCCAAGGAGATCCGCAACGAGGCTGACAAGTCCGTGCAGATCACGCTCTCCGAGGCCAGCGCCGAGGCCGAAAAGATCAAGGCCGAGGGCGAGGCGGAGTATATGCGCATTCTCTCACAGGTGTATGACACGCAGGACGAGGCCGATTTCTACGAGTTCATGCGTGCGCTGGACATGGCCAGAAGCGCGCTGACAAGCGGCAGCAAGACGCTGGTCGTCTCGTCGGATTCACCCATCGCGCAGGTCTTTAACGGGGAATAAGCGCCGCAGAGAAACAAAAACGTCCGGAAGGCGATGCCTTCCGGACATTTTTCGCAATATCAGAGCCTGGAGTAGGCGACGGCGATCTTGCTGGCTGCGCGGGCGTTGTTGTACGCCAGCTGCAGGTTGGACGCGAAGGACACGCCGTTGGTCATGTCTTTGATGTGCGCAAGCAGGAACGGTGTGAGCGCCTTGCCGTGGATGTGCTGCTCGTTGGCCTCGTCAATGGCCTTGGAAATGACGGCTTCCATCTCGTCATGGTCGAGCGCATATTCCTCGGGGATGGGGTTGCCGACGACCGAGCCGCCCTTGAGGCCCAGATCCCACTTGGTCTTCATGATCTTTGCGACCGTCTCTTCATCGGGGCAGTTGTAGTCGAGCTTGAAGCCCGAGGTGCGGCAATAGAACGCGGGCAGTTCGTCGGTACGCAGTCCCAGAACCGGCACGCCCTGTGTCTCGAGGTACTCGAGCGTCAGGCCGAGATCCAGCAGGCTCTTTGCACCCGCGCAGATGACGCACACCGGGGTGTTTGCCAGCTCCTGCAGGTCGGCGGAAATGTCCATCGTCTTTTCCGCGCCGCGGTGCACGCCGCCGATACCGCCGGTAGCGAAGAAGCGGATGCCCGCCATGGCGGCGATCATCATGGTGGTGGCGACGGTGGTGGCGCCGGTCTGGTTGGTGGCGAGGTACACGGCCACGTCGCGGCGGCTGACCTTGCCTACGCCGTCAGCCTTGCACATGATCTCCAGCTCCTCGGCCGTCAGGCCGACCTTCAGCTTGCCGCCGATGATGGCGGTGGTGGCGGGAATGGCGCCCTCAGCGCGGACGATTTCCTCAACCTTGTGCGCGAATTCAACGTTCTGCGGATAGGGCATACCGTGGCTGAGAATGGTGGATTCGAGCGCGACGACGGGCTTGCCGGCAGCGACAGCCTCGGCGATCTCGGGGGTGACGGACAGATACTTTTCGATGTTCATAGTGCATACTCCTTCAGGATAGATTCAATGAGCGATACGCTCATATTGGGGTTGATGGTCTTTTCATGGCTGACGGCGGCGATACCCGCGGCCAGCGCATAGTCGAGCGTTTTTTCAATGGGGAAGCTGTTTACCGTACTGTAGATCACGGCGGCCATAAATGCGTCGCCCGCGCCGGTGGCGTTGACCATGGCCTCGAGCGGACGGAGCCTGCGCTCAAGCACGCGGCCCGTCTGATCCATGTACAAGCAGCCGCCCTTGCCCTGGCTGACAAAAATACGCCGCAGGCCCTTGGCCAGCACCGCTTCACATGCGCGAAGCAGGTCTGCGTGGGAGACGATCTCCATGCCGCTGAGGATCTCCAGCTCCATCACATTGGGCTTTGCGGTATCGAAACGGCCGATGAACGGCGCGAGCACACGCGCGTAGGCCGTGGAAACGGGGTCGACATAGACCGGCGGGCCGCCGGCACACTCGTCGAGCAGGTGCGCGATGAGCGAAGCGGGCAGGCTGGGGTCGCAGGTCACGAGCCGCGCGCCGCGGATGAGGCTTTTTTTGCTGGTGAGATAATCGGCGGGCAGCTCTTTCAAAATTGACATGTCGGACATCGCCACGAACATATCGCCCTTTTCATCCAGCACCGACAGGTAGGTGGACGACGGATGGCCGTCGACGGTGTAGAGGTTTCCGATGTCGATCCCGGCTGCCAGACATTCGCGGCGGATCTGCTCGGCATAGACGTCGCTGCCGACGGCAGAGATGAGCTTTACGTCTGCGCCGAGCCGGGCGAGATTTTCGCACACGTTGCGCGTCACGCCGCCTGCGGAGGAACTCATGTGGCTGGGGTTGGAGTCGCGCAGGACGATCGGCTTTCTGGAGCGCCCGTGAATATCCACGTTTGCCGCGCCCACGCCCACAACATAGAACGAGTCGTTGACGATATAGCCCTTGCCGAGGATGTAACCCTTTTTCTGCAGATTCGCGATGTGCACCGCGACCGAGCTGCGCGCCAGATTCAGCTGCGCCGCCAGTTCGCTCTGCGAGATGGCGGGGTTCTGTTGGATGATATGGAAGATTTCCTGTTCGCGTTCCGTCATAACCGCACCGCCTGTCAAAAAGTTTATTGTCTAAGCACATGTTTATTATACACATCATGTGATGAATGTCAAGCCCCGGGCGTAAAAAGCCCGTCCTTTTTTGCAAAGGACGGGCAGGAATACGATGCAGGCAGGCTCAGATTGTCTGCACGCCGCTCGACGGCTGGTAGAGCAGCTGGGTCTCATTGCTGCCGCCTGTGTCGTAGACAATGCATGAGAGGCCACTTTCCAGCCAGTAAAAACTCATCCAGCTGCCATCCGCCCCGGCATAGGCGGCAAACTCGGCTGCGTGGTCGGTAAAATACTGCTGATATGCGCAGTAGGCGTCTTTGTAATCGGTCTGATGGGTATACTGCAGCCGCTCACTATCGTCGAGATTGACGAGCTGTGCGCGGCGGAGCATCGTGAGTAAAAGTGCCGCGGTTTCCGGTTCTGCGCACTCGGACATGGGCTGCTCAATGGCGGAGAGGAAGTACCAGCCGCCGTCGTAGCGCTCGAGCGTATAGATCTTGCGCAGCCGGCAGTTTTCCGGCGCGTAGGTCCGATCGTCCATGTCATAGAATGCAGCTGTGACGGTGAGGATATTTTCCTCCATTGTTTTCTCTTCAATCACGATGTTGCGTCCGCCGCCAAAGCCCGAGGCAAGCGGCGTGACAATGGCGCGTGCGGAAACGTCGTAGTACTGGTTTTGCCGGATGTCGAGATGAAAATCCCTGTAGTATTTGGACAGCTCGGCACAGATATCGTCCTCGGTAAAATAGAAGTTCTGCGCGCTCTCATCCCAGCGGCGGTTGAGCTCGTCATATGGCGTCAGCAGCAAAAAAGACAGATACAGTTCTTCGCTCGTCAGCTCCGACGCGCTGCGGAACGTGAATGTGTTCGCCCCCGTCAGGCCAATCTCCATGCTTGTCAGCAGCCGCAGAAGATCCTTGTCCGCAGGCATGCCGTCCTCACCAACAGGGTCACCCGGCTTCACCGGGTTATCCGGCTCCTCCGGCTCCTCTGGCGCATCCTCCTCGGGAGAGGAAGGGGAGGACGGTGTGGGCTCGGTATTGACCGGCTCATCCGCGGCAGGCGCATCCGACACCGCGCCGGCAGGCAATTCGGGGCCGGTCGGAGTCACGTCAGCGTCCAGCCGTTCCTGCAGCTCGCTGCGCGAGGGCTTGTCGGCGCAGCCAGACAGGCACACGAGAAGCGCCAGAGCCAACAGCGCGGATACAGTCTTTCTTTTCCAGACCGAACGATTCATGAAATATCCCTCTTCCCGACAGAACGGAATTGTAAGATTATGTAAATCCAAATCCGCACGCGAAAGAATCAGTCGTGCGGGCCGGCGGGCGAAAAAGGGAAAAAATGTCACGATTCCCGCGCGGTTATGTCCAGTATATCAGACGCAACGGGTGATGTCAACGGACAGAAAAAAGCGGGCGGCAAAAAACCTGCCGCCCACGGAAAAGATTATGTTAACAGATCAAATGTGATGATTGCCTTGAACAGATCGCCGTCCACGGCAAGTTCAAATGTGCCCTTCTGCAGCTGTGTCAGGCTCTGTGCGATGGAAAGGCCGAGACCGCTGCCCTCGGTGCTGCGTGATGCGTCGCCGCGCACAAAGCGCTCCATCAGCTCGTCGGCGGAGATGTCCAGCTCGTATTTCGAGATGTTGCGGAAGGTGATGACCACCTTACGCTCCTTTACCTCGCTGGAAAAATACATCCGTGTGCCGGGCATGGCGTATTTACAGACGTTGCTCAAAAGGTTGTCGAACACACGCCAGAGGAGTTTGCCGTCTGCCATGATTTTGGGCGCGGACGGGTCGGGCTTGAACACCGGCTCGAGTCCCGCGGCCTCCAGCCGGTCGAGATATTCTCCCGCCACCTGGCCGAGCAGGACGTTGACCTCGGTCGGCTCGAGCGTGACGCTGATGGCTCCGGTCGAGGCCTTGGACGCTTCGACCAAATCCTCCGTCAGTTTTTTGAGCCGTGACGACTGCCGGTCGAGCACGGCGATATACTCACGCGCCTTCTCTGGCTGCACATTCTCTTTTTTGAGAAGATCCACGTAGTTCACGATTGAGGTCAGGGGCGTTTTGATGTCATGCGAGACGTTGGTGATGAGCTCGGTGCGGAAGCGCTCGGCGCGCATCTGCTGGTTTACGGCTTTCTGCATGCCGCCCGCGATGGAGTTGAGATTTTCCGCGTGCTCGCGCAGGGCCAGATGCAGGTGGCGCGTATCGATGGTATAGCCGAGATCCCCGCCCGCCAGCGCCCGGCCGCCTGCCTGCAGCCGCCGCATGGCCATGGCTGTCAGAATGATGATGGGCGTCAGGATGCATTTGCCGAGGCACCACCACGCAACCATTGCGTCAGGCTGAAACTCGCACATGAGCATGATCATGAATTCCACAAGGC
Source organism: Clostridiales bacterium (assembly GCA_004555655.1). Lineage (GTDB taxonomy): Bacteria > Bacillota > Clostridia > Oscillospirales > Oscillospiraceae > CAG-170. The sequence goes on along the minus strand of SFHJ01000024.1, from coordinate 22,825 downwards.
AGACTGCACCCCAGATGACGATGGCCTGCCAGATGAGCGGCAGCGCGCGGCACACGGCGTGCACGCCGTGGCAGAGCCACCGGAAGAACCGGCCAAGCAACCGGCAGAGGCGGAAAATGACGGTATTGCGCCACCAGCTGCCCTCCTTGAAGCGCGTGGCGATGGTCATCAGAATGCCCATCACCAGCGGCACCACCACTGCCAGCGCGATGGCGCTTGCAAGCGCTGCAAAATACCATGTGCCGGTATCGACGGCACCGACCCACAGGTAACAGGCAAGCACGATGACAAGGCTCATTGCCGCAAGGTAGAGGTCAAGCGGAATCCGGTCGACCCAGTTGCGGTGGATGCCCTCCACGCCTTCCTTGTGGCCCGCCGCACACAGCAGAAACACAAACAGCGCCAGCATCAGCACCAGAAGCATCGCCGCGAACGCGATCAGCCAGTAGCGCAGGCTCAAGAGCTTTGACAGCCAGAACTGCTCGGTGTAGATAGAATCCGCCGCCGTCAGCTCCTGCCGGACGTAGCCGGTGATGGTGACGGTATCATAGTCAAAGCAGGCGTAGTTGATCTCCGAGCGCACGCGTCCGTCGGAAAGCGTCTCGGTAGAGTAGTCGTAGACGTTGAAATTCTGGTCGTACAGGCTATCGATGTACTGCTTCTGCGCAGCTTCACTGTCAAAGGTGCGCGTCTCGGTCAGCTCGCGCCAGTTGTAGGTGATCGAGCAGCGGTCCGTTTCGTGGAAACGGTATTCATCCGTCCGGCCGGGGCTTTCAAACAGCAGATTGCCGTTTGCGTCCGTCACGGTGAAGAAAAAGTTTGAATTTTCCGGAGAAAAGTACGTTTCATAGTAGTTGGTGTCGTATTCGGTACCGTCTTTCTCAGCGCGCAGAAGACAGGTATAGTAGCTCTCGGCCAGATTCATATTGTTCCAGAATGCGCCGGAATGCAGCGCATTGTTCAGAACTGTCTCCGGACTCTGCGTATATCCGCCGCTTTCCGCTACAAATGCCGTGCCAAGCAAACAGGCGGCAAATCCGATGGCAAAAACCGTGATGAGGATCAGCGCCGTGATCTTGGCCCAGAGCCTGGATGTGAGCTGTTTCATGTTCCGGCCTCCATTTTATAGCCCTTGCCCCATACGACCTTTAAATAGCGCGGCTCGGCGGGGTTGATTTCGAGCTTTTCGCGCAGGTGGCGGATGTGGACGGCCAAGGCGTTGTCGGCGTTGAGCGGGATGTCATCCCACACCTTGCGGTAGATTTCGGACGGGGAGTAGACCTTGCCGGGGTTCTGCATCAGAAAGCGCAGGATGTCATATTCCTTCGGCGTGAGCGAGACCGGCTCGCCGTCGAGCGTGACGGTCTTGGCATTGTCATCGAGCTCAACGCCGCCGATCTTCAAAAGCGCCGGGTTTTCGATCCCACCGCCGAGCGTCAGATACCGCCTGAGCTGCGAGCGCACGCGCGCAAGCACCTCAACGGGGTTGAAGGGCTTGGTGATATAGTCATCCGCGCCGACGTTCAGACCCAGAATTTTGTCCGTGTCCTCAGACTTGGCTGTGAGAAAGATGACGGGTACGTTGGAAAACTCGCGCAGGCGCGCGAGCGTGGTCAGTCCGTCAATGCCGGGCATCATGATATCCAGCAGAATCAGCTGCACCGGCTCGTGACGCACACACTCGAGCGCCTCGCGCCCGTTCGCGGCAAGAAAGACGCGGTAACCGTCGGCTTCCAGATAAATTTTCAAGGCTGCAGCGATGTCGGCCTCATCGTCGCAGACCAGTACGTTGTACATTGTGCCTCACCTCTTGTGTCTATGATACGGGATAATGCGTTAAGATACAATGCCGGAAATTCTTAAGAATTTATAAAGGCTGGCTTGACCGTTTTGTTTTTTCGGTGTAGCATGGGAATAACGAAAAAAAGCGCGGCATAGAATGTGCGCGCGGGCCCCAAATGGGGCAGAAGGGAGAACAGTATGAAGGTATTACTGCTGAACGGCAGCCCCCATGCATGCGGCTGCACAAACCGCGCGCTGCGCGAGATCGCGGACACGCTGGCGCAGGAGGGGATTGAATCGGAAATTTTCTGGCTTGGCGCGAAGCCCGTGGGCGGCTGTGTGGGCTGCGGCGCATGCGGCAAGACGGGAAAATGCGTCTTTGAAGGCGGCGTGAACGAATTTGTGGAAAAGGCACGCGGAGCAGCCGGCTTTATCTTCGGCTCACCGGTGCACTACGCCTCGGCCTCCGGCAGCATCACGGGCTTTCTCGACCGGGCGTTCTACTCCGGTTCCGATGCGTTTCGCGGCAAGCCCGGAGCGGCCGTTGTTTCGGCCCGGCGCGCGGGCACGACAGCGGCATTTGACCAGTTGAACAAATACTTCGGCATCTGCCAGATGCCCGTCGTGAGCGCGAACTACTGGAACATGGTCCACGGCGCGACGGCTCAGGATGTGGAGCAGGACCTGGAGGGCCTGCAGACCATGCGCGTGCTGGCACGCAATATGGCGTGGCTGCTCAGGTGCATCGAAGCCGGCCGCGTGGCAGGCGTTCAGCCGCCCCGGCAGGAAGAAAAACAGAAGACGAATTTTATACGCTGACGTGAAAGATACTCCGGTGCATATGCAATTTGCATATGCACCGGTGAGACTGTCGAAAAACTCCTTTGGAGTTTTTCGACATTGCAGGCCGGAGTGTATTTTTCCCGACGTACACGCCGCCGGGAAAAATGATCCACATGTCTTTCGCGCCTGCGGGCGCGAAACTCTGCGAGGCTTTTTTGACACGCTGGGTTTTTGTATTTTTGTAAATATCACGGATATGATTGGGAAAAACGATGAAGATTTGTACAAGATGGATATTGAATAAATATGCATTATATAATAATATTTATACCAATCATCAATATGGAGGCGCAGCGTATGAAAAAGCCCGATGTCAAAAAAATCGTACTTTCCTATTCCGGTGGTCTGGACACGTCCATTATCATCCCATGGCTGAAAGAAAACTACAACAATCCCTATATCATCGCCGTCGCCGGGGACGTCGGGCAGGGGGATGAGCTCGATGGCCTGGAGGAAAAGGCCTACAAGACGGGCGCGGACAAATTCTACGCCGCCGATTTGTGCGACGAGATGGTGAACGACGTGATTATCCCCTCAATGCAGGCGGGCGCAGTCTATGAAGAATACCTGCTGGGTACGGCGTTTGCCCGGCCCGTGATTGCCAAGAAGCTGGTTGAGATCGCCAAGGCCGAGGGCGCCGACGCCATCGCGCACGGCTGCACCGGCAAGGGCAATGACCAGGTTCGCTTCGAGCTGGCCATCAAGGCGTTTGCGCCCGAAATGACCATCATTGCGCCGTGGCGCGAGTGGTCGATCAAGAGCCGCGAGGAGGAGATCGACTATGCCGAGGCGCACAATGTTCCGCTGAAGATCAGCCGCGAGACGAACTATTCCAAGGACAAGAATATGTGGCACCTGAGCCATGAGGGCCTTGACCTCGAGGACCCGTGGAACGAGCCGACGTATGAAAAGCCCGGCTTTTTGGAGATGGGCGTGAGCCCCATCGATGCGCCCGATGTGCCGGCGTATGTGACGCTGGACTTTGAAAAGGGCGTACCCGTGGCGCTGGACGGCGAAAAGATGTCCGCCAGCGAAATCATCTGGAAGCTCAACGAGCTGGGCGGCAAGAACGGCATCGGCCTGCTTGACATCGTGGAAAACCGGCTGGTAGGCATGAAGTGCCGCGGCGTGTATGAGACGCCGGGCGGCACCATCTTGTATAAGGCGCACGAGACGCTCGAGACGCTCTGCCTGGACAAGCTGACTGCGCATAAAAAGCAGGAGCTTTCGGTCTGCTTTGCTGAGCTTCTGTACAACGGACTCTGGTTCAGCCCCTTGAGAAAAGCGCTCTCGGCCTTTGTCGCCGAGACCCAGAAGACCGTCACCGGCACCGTCAGACTCAAGCTCTACAAGGGCAACGTCATCAAAGCCGGCGTCAAAAGTCCGTATTCCCTGTATTCCGAGTCCATCTGCACCTTCGGCGAGAGCGACTATGACCAGTCACAGGCCACCGGCTTTATTCACCTCTGGGGCCTTCCGACACAGGTTCAGGCGCTTATGGAAGCGGGATTGTTGGAAAAATAATCGCGGATCTTTTTTCCGGAAAAATAGAATTTGGGGCTGTCGCACGCGGCAGCCCCTTTTAACGAGGTAAAACAATGAAATTATGGGCAGGCCGGTTTCAGAAACAGACCGACGAATTGGTAAACAGCTTCAATTCCTCCATTGGCTTTGACGCGCGGCTGTACAAGCAGGACATCACGGGCTCCATGGCGCACGCCAGGATGCTCGCGTCGTGCGGCGTCATCTCACAGGCCGACGCACAGCGCATCTGCGCGGGGCTGCAGCAGATTCTGCTTGACATTGAGGCAGGCAAGATTGCCTTCAGCGCGGAGAATGAGGACATCCACATGAATATTGAGACGCTTCTCACCGAGCGCATCGGCGATGCGGGCAAGCGGCTGCATACGGCCAGAAGCCGCAACGACCAAGTGGCGCTGGATTTCCGAATGTATCTGCGCAGCGAGACCGGCAGCATCAAGGCCATGCTGCTGGAGCTGGAGGATACGCTCGTATCGCTGGCCGAACAGCACCAGAATACCGTCATGCCAGGCTATACACACCTGCAGCGGGCGCAGCCGATTACGTTTGCGCAGCATCTTCTGGCCTACGGCAGTATGTTCCGGCGCGACATCACGCGGCTCGAGGACTGCCGCGCGCGCATGAACGAGTGCCCGCTGGGCTCCGGTGCGCTGGCTGGGACGACATATCCTATCGACCGCTTTCAGACGGCAAAGGCGCTTGGCTTTGATGCGCCGGTAGCGAACAGTCTCGACGGCGTGTCCGACCGCGATTACGCCATCGAGCTTCTGAGCGACCTGTCTCTTATTATGATGCATCTGAGCCGCTTCTGCGAGGAGATTATCCTCTGGTGCAGCTGGGAGTTCAAGTTTATTGAGCTCGACGACGCATACGCCACCGGCTCATCGATTATGCCGCAGAAGAAGAATCCCGACGTGGCCGAGCTCGTGCGAGGTAAGACGGGCAGGGTGTACGGCAGTCTGATGGGGCTTCTCACGGTGATGAAATCGCTGCCGCTGGCTTATAACAAAGACATGCAGGAGGACAAGGAGGGCGTCTTTGACGCCGTCGATACGGTCAAGCAGTGCCTGCCGGTCTTTACCGCGATGCTCGCCACCATGCATGTGCGCGCGGATCACATGCGCGCAGCGGCCAGCCACGGCTTTCTGAACGCCACCGACTGTGCCGACTATCTCACGAAAAAGGGCCTGCCGTTCCGCGACGCATACAAGGTATCGGGCAGGCTGGTCTACTACTGCACCGAGCAGGATAAGACGCTGGAGCGCTTGAGCCTTTCTGAGCTGCAGCAGTTTTGCCCGCTGTTCAGCGAGGATGTCTACGAGGCGCTGGCGCTTGATACGTGTGTTGGCCAACGAAACAGCTTCGGCGGCCCGGCGCCTGCGCAGACGCAGGTGCAGCTGGACGCGCTGCGCGCCTTCCTTCAGGAGCACCGCGAAGAACCGGCGTAGCGCACCGCACCACACCGCAGCGCGCACCTGATCCGCAGAGTTCTGCGGGCACAAAAGAAAAGTGATATCTGCTGCCGTAATGCTGCAGCGGAGTTCTTTGACAGAACAAGCGCCCGGTTCCATGGAACCGGGCGCTTGCAGTTCAGACAGAGAACAGCAGTTCACTGTACGTGGGCACGGGCCAGTAGTCGCTGGCGACGAGCGTCTCCATATGGTCGATGGTCTCGCGCACGCGCGTCATGGCGACAAAGAGCGTGTCGTGGCAGTAGCGCATTTCCTCCTCGGCGCTGAGACCCTCGGGCATGGTGTCGAGCGCGGTCTTGAGTGCGGTGCAGCCGTCAAGCAGATCTTCGTTCAGCTTGCTCACCGAACCGGCCAGCGCCAGCTCCACGCGGCACGAATCCTTGCCCAGCGTGGCCGTTTTGCGCTCAATGGCCTGGCACAGGTGGCTGGTGTAGGTGGTCGCGGCATTGAGCAGCGTGTGCTGCACCATGTCGATGAGCGTGGCGGCCTCGATCCGGATGATCTTGCTGTAGTTTTCCATGTGGATCTCATGCCGGGCCATCATCTCCTGCCGCGTCAGCACGCCGTGGCGCAGCATCAGCTCCGCGTTCTTCTCCAGCACAAAGTGCGGCAGCGCCTCGGACGCGTTTTTGAGGTTGGCAAGGCCGCGGCGCGCGGCTTCCTCAACCCAGCTGTCTTCGTAGCCGTTGCCGTTGAAGAGGATGCGTCGGTGCTGCTGCAAAGACTCCTTGATGAGCGTATGCAGGTCTTCTTTGAAGTTGTCCGAGCCCTCGAGCTTGTCGGCAAAGCGGCAGAGCTCCTCGGCCATGATGGTGTTGAGCGCGATGTTGGGGCCGGAGATCGACTGGCTTGAGCCCAGCATGCGGAACTCAAACTTGTTGCCGGTGAAGGCCACGGGCGACGTGCGGTTGCGGTCGGTGGTGTCCTGCGGGATGGTGGGCAGCACGTCCACGCCGATGCGAAGCGCCTTTCGCTTGCGGTCGGTATAGTCGGTGTCGCCGATGATGGAATCGATGATTTCACTGAGCTCATCGCCCAGGAAGATGGACACGATGGCAGGGGGCGCCTCCTGCGCGCCGAGGCGGTGATCGTTGCCGGCAAAGGCGACTGTGGAGCGCAGCAGCTCCTGATACTCGTCCACGCCCTGAATGAACGCGGCGAGGAAGAGCAGAAACTGTGCGTTCTGGCTGGGCGTTTTGCCCGGCGCAAAGAGGTTCTTGCCGGTGTCGGTGGCGAGCGACCAGTTGTTGTGCTTGCCGCTGCCGTTCACGCCCGCGAAGGGCTTTTCATGCAGCAGGCACACAAGGCCATGCCGGTCGGCGACCTTTTTCATGACCTCCATGGCCAGCTGGTTGTGGTCGCAGGCGGTGTTTGCGTCGGCGTAGATCGGCGCCATCTCATGCTGCGAGGGGGCAACCTCGTTGTGCTTGGTTTTGGAGTAGATGCCCAGCTTCCAGAGCTCCTCGTCGAGCTCCTGCATATACGCCGTGACGCGCGGGCGGATGGAGCCGAAGTAGTGGTCGTCCAGCTCCTGGCCCTTGGGAGGCTTTGCACCGAAGAGCGTGCGGCCGCACATGCGAAGATCCTTGCGCTTCAGATACAGCGCCTTGTCGATCAGGAAGTATTCCTGCTCGGGGCCGACCTGCGCCACGACCTTTTTCGTCTGCGTGTCGCCGAACAGCCGCAGCACGCGCAGCGCCTGCCGGCTGACAGCCTCCATCGAGCGCAGCAGCGGCGTCTTTTTGTCCAGCGCTTCGCCGGAATACGAGCAGAAGACGGTGGGGATATACAGGCTGTTATCCTTGATAAAGGCAAACGATGTGGGGTCCCACGCGGTGTAGCCTCTGGCCTCAAACGTGGCGCGCAGGCCGCCGGACGGGAACGACGATGCATCCGGCTCGCCGCGGACGAGCTCCTTGCCCGAGAAATCCATGATGACGCGCCCGCCGCCGGCAGGGGAGATGAAGCTGTCGTGTTTTTCGGCCGTGTAGCCGGTCATGGGCTGGAACCAGTGGGTAAAATGCGTCGCGCCGCGCTCGAGCGCCCAGGTCTTCATGCCGTCGGCGATGTTGTTTGCGACCTCCAGCGAAAGCGGCTGTCCGTTCTGCAGGCAGCTGCGCCAGGCATCCATTGTCTGCCGGGGCACATACTGCGCCATGGTTTCCTCGTTGAATACACAGCTGCCGAACAGCTCAGGAATACGGTTGGTCTGTTTGCTCATGTTTCTTCCTCCTGTCTCATTTTCCGCTTCCGCCGTAGTTGCTGAGCACTCTGGCGGATGGGTCGGTCACGTTGCAGCCCTCCCAGTCTTTGTTCGGCATCCAGAAGTCCTGGATCATGCCGGCCTGCCCGGGGTAGTGCTTTTCAAAAATCTCCCGGTAGAGAAGACTTTCCTTGGTAAACGGGGTGCAGTAGGCGTATTGCTGCCGTTTGCGCGCAAATGCTTCGTCGGAGTAGACCGTCTCAGCGTAGGCCTTGAGGTCGTCGACCATCGAATGGCCGACCGCGTCGGAAAACGCCGCCTTCTGCCGCCACAAAATGGATTCCGGCAGGATGTTGTCATGCTCGAATGCATGGCGCAGCAGATATTTGCCCATGTCGTAGGTATTGCGCTTGAGCTTGGGGTCAATCGACATGACGTAGCGCACAAAATCGAGATCGCCGAACGGTACGCGCGCTTCAAGGGAGTTCACGCTGATGCAGCGGTCTGCGCGCAGCACGTCGTACATATAAAGCTCGTCCACGCGCTTTTTTGCCTCCTGCTGGAACGCCTCGTCCGACGGGGCAAAGTCGGTGTATTTATATCCGAACAGCTCGTCGGAGATCTCGCCCGTCATGAGTACGCGCACGTCGGTTCTCTCATGGATGGCCTTGCAGCACAGATACATGCCCATGCTGGCGCGGATGGTGGTGATGTCCCACGTGCCGAGCATCGCAATGACCTCGTCCAGCGCGTCGATGACCTGCTGGCGCGTCATGATGACCTCGGTGTGCTCGGCGCCGATGAAATCGGCCACCTGCCGCGCGTATTTGAGGTCGATGGCGTCGAGATCCATGCCGATGGCAAACGTGCGGATCTTTTTTCCAAGCAGCTTTGATGAAATTGCACACACAAGGCTGGAATCCAGTCCGCCCGAGAGCAGAAAGCCCAGCGGCGCATCGGCGTCGAGCCGTTTTTCCACACCCGCGATCAGCTTTTCACGGATCTTCGCACAGGCCGTCTCCAGATCATCGGGGCTGTATTGCGGGACGGTGGTGAGATCGGCGTAGCGGACGAACCTGCCGTCTGCGTAGTAGTGGCCCGGCGGGAAGGGGAAAATCTCTTTGCACAGCCCCACAAGGTTCTTTGCCTCGCTGGCAAAGACGATCGAGCCGTCGATATCGAGGTAGCCGTAGAACAGCGGGCGGATGCCGATGGGGTCGCGCGCGGCGATATACTGGTCTTTTTCGCCGTCATAGATGACCATGGCAAACTCTGCGTCAAGCATCCGGAACATGGCGAGGCCGTACTCGTGATACATCGGCAGGATGATCTCGCAGTCGGAATCGCTGATAAACGTGTATTTTTCCTGCAGCTTCGCCTTTTTTGACCGGAAGCCGTACAGCTCGCCGTTGCACACGGCCATGTCCTTGCCCAGATGGAACGGCTGCATACCCTCCGGATGCAGGCCCATGATAGCGAGCCTGTGGAAGCACAGATAGCCGGACGCAGTCGGCTCGACGCGGCTGCAGTCGGGCCCGCGCGAGACGGTACGGTCGAAGAATTTCCGGAACGCATCCGGTGTGAGCGCCTTGCTGGTAAAGCCCATGATGGAACACATAGAAAAAGCACCTCCGAATTTTTTCTTTGCAGCCAGTTGTCCTGTATCTTAGGACGAATTGCTGCAAAATCCGCGGTGCCACCTAACTTACTGCCATAAGCAGTCACTTTTTCGAGCTCCAACAAGCCCGTGTACCGTAACGCGGTACAATGCGTCTCACCTACTGAGGGCTTTCGCCCTGTTCAGCTCGCTGCTCCGGAGGGTTCTTCGCCTGAACTCATGTGCCGGCTTTCCACCGCCGCCGGCTCGCTGTGACAGAACATTCAAGGTACTTTTCTCCATCTGCGCATTTGACTATATAAAAAATATGGGCTTATTTTAATGCTTTAACAACTTGAAGTCAAGCGGTAATTATTACAAGATACAGCGGATTTGCCGGGAAAATATCATCGCTTTTTCACAAAAATTGCAAATTCAGGTTTTCTTTTTGCAAACGATGCGGTACACTGGGAAAAACAGCGAAAGGACGAAGCTACATGAAACTGATGATCGCATCCGATCTGCACGGCTCGGCGTATTATACGCAGCAGCTACAGCGGCGATATGAACTGGAAAAGCCGGAGAAGCTGATTCTGCTCGGCGATATTCTGTACCACGGCCCGCGCAACGACCTGCCGCGCGACTACGCGCCCAAGCAGGTCATTGAGATGCTCAACCCGCTGGCCGGGAGAATTCTCTGCGTGCGCGGCAACTGCGACTGCGAGGTCGACCAGATGGTGCTCAAGTTCCCCGTTCTGGCCGACTACGGCGTGCTGTTTTTGCAGGGAAGAACCGTCTATCTCACGCACGGACATGTGGTGAACACAAAAAAACCGCTGCCATTTTCTGACGGCGATATTTTGCTGCATGGCCACACGCATGTGCCGGTGTGTGAGCAGCACGAAAATTACCGCTACCTGAACCCCGGCTCAGTCTCCATCCCGAAGCAGGATTCCAGGCACAGCTATATGGTCTATGAAGACGGCCGGTTCTGCTGGCTTGATCTCATGACCGGCGAGCGCTATATGGAATACCGGCTGTAAAAAGCTGCCTGATGATTCGGCGCGGCGCATTATTTCATTGTGCAATCAAACAAAACGCAGGCAGAGTATACCGCATACGGGACTGAGCCTGGCCTGTCATCTTCTGAAGCTGCGTCATAAAATACAAACAGGCCGGTTGGGAAAGCATCGGATTGTCCCGACTGTTGCATCGTGTTTCCAAAAGTATAAACAGCGCACTTTTTTGAGAGGCAGACCCTGCCCCTCAGAGTTTGTGCGCTGTTTTTCTTATTTTTGTCAACTGTTTTTACGGTCCTGCCCAGAAAAGAGGGCTGCCTCGTGTGATTCCAGAGAATCATTTTGAGACAGCCCCGTTTTTCTTTTCTGCTCTCAGCCCTGATATACCGCCGCGCCGGCGCGCTTGTGCTCGCTGCGGGCGTGGAAGCGATCAATGATGGCCTTATCGCGCTCGTTTGCCTCGCCGGTGAGCAGGAACTTATCGATGGCGGCATAGGTCACGCCCATCTCCTGCTCGTCGGTCTGACCTTCGAAGAGGCCTGCCGAGGGTGCCTTGTCAATGATAGCCTGCGGCGCTTTGAGGTAACGCAGGAACTCGTAGATCTCCGTGACCGTGAGGTCAGCAATGGGATTAAAGTCATACGCACCGTCGCCCCATTTGGTAAAGTAGCCCATATACGCCTCACTGCGGTTTCCGGTGCCGGCCACAAGGCGGTTCTCCGCGGCAGCCACGGCGTAGACCGTCAGCATACGAAGCCGGGGATTGATGTTGGTCAACGCCTGCTGGTTGAGCTCCGTGATCGTGCCAAGCGCACGCACGGCCGCCTGCTTCTGCTCGGTCAAATCGATGGTGCGGTTTTCAATGCCGAACTGCGCGGCCAGCTCGCCGCCGTCGTCCATGTCCATGCCGAAATTCCGCTTCGACTCGCACGGCATCATGATGCCGACCGTATTCTCACACGCGGCCTTGCACAAAATGCCGACCAGCGCCGAATCCTTGCCGCCGCTGTTGCCGAACACGATGCCTTTCGCACCGGCTTTTTCCACAAGATTGCGGATAAAGGCGACACGGTTCTCCAATTCGACTGCATAATCTCTCATGTCAGCGCCTCCCATGTAAAATATGTGCATATTCTACCGCCCGGCCCGGCTGCTGTCAATCGGCATTCTCGCCAGCGTCGGCAGTTTCTTCCAGAATTTTTTCGTCCATTTTCTCGCCGAACTGCACGCAAACGACGCTCTGCGGCAGATTTACACTGCACGCCGCCTGCAAATGGCGCGCGGCCGCGGCCTGCTGCGCGACCTGCAGCAGCTGCGCGAGCACCTCGCGCGTGAGATATCCGCCGCGCCAGTGGAGCACGCAGTGCGTCTGCTTTTTGCGCAGCGCCTGCTGCATCCGCTTCTGCGCGTCCTCAAACTTTGTCACGGACAAGCCCGCCTTGCGGTAGTAAAAGCCGGACGCATCCGTGCACGCGGGCAGCGGGTAGATGCTGGCGCGGTGGTCGCGGTAGATTTTCTCGTCGCAGAGATTGTAATAATCAAACCGCCCGGCGCCGCAGGAGCCCAGCGTATTGTCAAACGTCGCGTCCAGATGATACCATGCACCGTTCACCTGCACCACGTTCCACGCGTGGCGGTACTTCACGCCGTGTTCCGGGTCGGCCTCACACAGAGCGACAATGCAGCCGATGCCGAGACGGTCGCACAGGAGCTTGACCGTCTTCGCCATACCCTCGCACACACCCACGCCGTTCGTGAGCGGCCCCGTGACCTCGTGTGAATACTCCTTTTTCAGCTTGTCATAGCGCACATTCCGACAGATAAAGCTATGGATGAATTGCTCCTGCTCTTCCTTTCCCGCCTGCAAAACGGGCCGCAGGAGCTTTGTCACGCGCGCGTCGATCGCCCGCTGCTGCTCGCGCACGCGGGTTTTTTCGTAGAGATACTCCGGCCGCAGCTCCACATAGTCAGACGTATCGGTGTAGCGGTAGGAATACGTCCGCACCCAGAAGATTTCAGGGTGATCCAGCTTGAGCCGGGTATACACCTCCGTCAGCGCCGCCTGCCCCAGATCCGGCACGCGCCACGACGGCGCGCAGGCGAGAAAGCACTCGAGCATCGCGGTATACGCCGCGCGCGCCGGCTTGGAAAGCTGCGAATAATAGTACGCCTGCATTGCTACTCCGCGTCCGCGCTCTGCTTCGCGGCCTGCCCGGTCTTTTCAATCCAGGTTGTACCCAGCAGAATCAGCGCAATACCCGCGATCTTATACCAGCTGAAAATACCATAGAACAGATAGTCCAGTACCGCCGCCGCGCCGAGGTTGCCCACGAGCGTCAGAATGGATGAGAGCAGCACGTTCGTGCGCAGCGTTCCCACAATGAGAAGCACCATCGCCAGCAGGCCGCACACCGCGCCCAGATACACCCACAGCGGCACGCGCGCCATATTTTCCGCCGAGAGCTCCGCGCCCCTGCCCGTCAGAAACAAAAGTGCGAGCGAAAGAAACGTCGCTTCGATGTAGTTGATGAGCGCACCGTTGGCCGTGCCGAACACCTGCCCGGCCTTGACGTTCATCATCTTATTGATCGAATTGCAAAAGCCGTTGAAAAACGCAACGATCCAGTAAACCATGCTTTCTACCTCCTTACAGCAGCACGACCAGCGCCACGCCCGCAATGATCAGCAGATACCCCGGCAGCTGCTTCGCCCGGAGCTTCACGACCGGCATGCCGAACAGGCCGAACTGGTCGACGAGCTTCGACGAGATGAGCTGCCCCGCCGTGGACAGCGCCAGCATTGCGGCGGCGCCGATGTGCAGCGTGCACCAGCTGCTGGTCGAGACGATAGCGATGCCCATCACGCCGACCAGGTACACATACCACGGCGCGCCGGTAAAGCGCAGCTTCTGCCTGCGGATGACGAGCAGATAGACAAGCAGCAACACCAGCGCAATGCCGTGCACGAAAAAGCAGATGCCGAACATGGAGTAGTAGTTGCCCAGCTGGCCGTTCAGCGAGACCATCATGCCCTGCAGGATGCCCGCGAGCAGCAATAAGCCAAAATATGCCATTTGATTTCCTTCTTTCCGATTGTCGAGCCAATCATACCCGATTTCCCCCGAAAACGCAACCGTTTTCCGGCTTGCACCGCACATTTTGCGCAAAAAGCGGGGCTCTACTTGCGGTAGAGTCCCAATTCTTCGCTTTGTAGAGCCGCCTCTCAGTTTTTCCGCCCGCGCGCGAAAAGAAAGAGACGGCGGTTTCTGATAATTCGGGTGACTTTTCCTTCGCCGCGGCCTAAACTGGCAGTGTAAAGCAACACTTCACCTTTTTGGAGGGGATCAGATATGAAACAGCTGATGATCATTGGCGACTCAATCATGAAGGGCGTCATGTTCAACGGCCAGAAATACCAGCTCTGCCAGGAACACAACTTCGACTTTCTGGCCAGGCGCAACATTGCGGTGCAGAACTTCTCGAAGATGGGCGCAACCGTCACCACAGGGCTTTCCATCCTCAGGCGCAAGCTCTCCGCGCAGCCCGATCTGAGCGGCACAACGGTGCTTTTCTCATTCGGCGGCAACGACTGTGACTTCGACTGGGCGCAGGTCTCGCAGAATCCCGACGGCGCTTTTCTGCCGCACACGCCGCACGAGGCATATGTAGAGGCCTACCGCGAAGCCATCCGCACCGCGCAGGACGCAGGCGCGCGCGTGGCCGTGACGTCGCTGTTGCCGCTCGACGCTGAGCGCTTTATGCAGCACATTTCAAACGGCAACAGCTACGACAACATCCTGCACTGGCTGGGCGATGTGAACCACCTCTACCGCTGGCAGGAGTATTACTCCACGCTTTCGTGCACACTGGCGCGCGCGTTCGGCTGTCAGCTGCTCGATCTGCGCTCGGAATTTCTCAAGATGAAAAACCTCCGCACGCTGATCGGCTCCGACGGCATTCACCCCACGCAGGCCGGACACGACATCATCCACCACTGCGTCAGCGCCGCGCTGGCATAACTGCAAGTTGCCGCAAAGCCTGGCTTTGCGGCAAGCTTTTTATCCCAGACAGCCTTTGTGCGGCGTATAGCCGGCATCCAGCGCGTCCTGATAGCTGTCGAATACGACCTGATTCTTTTCTGCGGGCAGGCTGCCGCAATCGTCGCGGTGGAAGACCCTGGAATTGACGTTTCCGATGTAGCTGCTCGCCCGGTCAAGGATGGTCGGGTTGATTTCTGCCTCTGCGGCACTGCGCTCGGTCGTAAAGCTGACGCTCCGGCCGTCGCTCGTGACCGTAACAGTTCCCTGCAGGTCGGTGCGGCAGAGCGTTACACCGGCGTCCCGCAGACGGCTGAGCGCTGCGTCCGTCGGGTGGCCATAGTCATTGCCCGTGCCGACCGAGATCACGCCGTATTCCGGCATCACCTCGCGCAAAAACACATATCCGCTTGAGCCCGCGCTGCCGTGATGGGCTACCTTCAAGACCGTAGCGCGCAGGTCTGCACCGCTTTCCACCAGCTCATCCTCAGCGGTAAGACCGATGTCGCCGGTAAACAGAAATGACGTTTCTCCGTAGTCGATCCGCAGGACGATCGAGTTTTCATTGTTATTGGCATAATCGCGCAGCGGGCCCAGAATCGTGACCTCAGCGCTGCCAAGCGGAAACGTATCGCCTGGCACAGGAAGCTCAATGGCGCTGCCCTGCTGCTCGGCGGCAGCGGCAAAATTGGAGAACGCACGCGTATTGTATGCGCTCGTGCTGGAAAAGACGCGCGAAGCGTCAAATTCCTCCAGCACGTCGGTGAGTCCGCCGCAGTGATCCTCGTCGCAGTGCGAGTTCACAACATAGCTGAGCGACTGCACGCCGCGCTCGTGCAGGCTCGTCACCACATACGGCCCGTCGTCGACATTGCCGCCGTCGATGAGCATGTATTCTCCCTCGCAGTATACCAGCGCAGCGTCGGCCTGTCCCACGTCGAAATAGCTGACCCAGAACGCGCCCTCCGGCGCGCCCGCCTGCTCCGGCTGCAGATATGCAAGCGCGCACCCGCTCAACAGCAGCAGCGCGGCAGCAAGTACGATCGCAAGGCACCTTTGTTTCATGGCTTTTCTCCTTCTGTGCGTTTTTCCTCATGATAAACGAAAACGTGCGTACTTGCAAGTACGCACGTTTTGTATTATTCGCCCAGCTCTGCGACGCGCGCGTTGATCTGCGCTTCCGAGGCGCGCATGGCCTCGAGCGTGCGCGTCAGCAGCGTGTCCAGCTCCCAGCCGAGCTGCTCTGCGCCGCGTGTGATGACCTCGCGCGAGCAGCCTGCGGCAAACTTTTTATCCTTGAACTTCTTCTTGAGCGACTTGAGCTCCATATCCTGCACGCTCTTGCTCGGCCGCATCAGGGCCGCCGCCCAGATGAGCCCCGTGAGCTCGTCCGCTGCGAAAAGCACTTTCTCCATCTCGTGCTCCGGCTTGATATCCACACAGATGCCGTAACCGTGGCTGGCCGCGGCGCGGATGGTGCGCTCGTCGACGCCATCTTCGCGCATGAGCTGCTGGCACTTCACACAGTGCTCCTGCGGGTACTGCTCAAAATCCAGATCATGCAGCAGCCCCACATTTGCCCAGAAATCGGCCTCATCCGCGTAGCCCAGAGTATCTGCAAAGTAGCGCATCACGGCCTCGACCGTCAGCGCGTGCTGCAGATGGAAGTGATCCCGGTTGTATTTCGTCAGCAGCGCCCACGCTTCGCTTCGTTCCATAGAATTTCCTACCTTTCCGATATGTTTTTCTACATTTTACGCACTCGCCCACGGCTTGTCAAGCCCGCACTGTGCGAAACTTCCATCGGATTTCATAAATATTTAAAAACTATCCTCTATGTTTTTTAATATCCGCTTGGTATTCTATACTTGCAAGAAGCGATAAACACTTTTTCATTTTCCCCTCATATTTTTTAAAGAAAGAACACCGGAAGCGAACTGGTCACTCGCTTTCGGTGTTCTTTTTTATTCCGTCTGTGCCCGCTCCAACGCAGCGTTTTTCTTTTCCCAGCGGGACAAAAACGCACGGGAGCTGCTTGCCGCCGGGAAGGCATGCCGCCGCCAGCGGTCAAAAAACTGCCGTTCCTGCTCCATACACGCGCGTGAGAACGCCGGAAAGTCCTCTGCGGCAAGCGTTTTTGCCTGTTCAAGCCAATCGGCCTCCAGTGCGTCGCGCTGTGCATCGTATTCCTGCGGAACCTCCCTTCCGATCAGGCCGCGCCGGAACTGCTCGGCCTGCAGCCAGTAGGCCTTCGCGGATGCGTCCTCGCCCACGAACACCGGCGCGCACGGCGATGCGCCAAACAGCCATGGCTTAAACAGCGATACACACGGCACGCTGCTGCCGGTCGTCCAGACCACGATATCCTTTGGCCGCAGTTCGACGATCATGCTGGCTGTGGTGTGGTCGCCCACCATTGCGCCAAAGTGCATGCAAACGCTGGACACACTGCCGCTGCGAAACGGCGCGCAGCCGGTTTTGTGGCTGCGCAGCGCGCGCATGCAGTCGGCCACGCCCTGCGCGCCCGCAAGACAGGCCTGCGTCTGCCCGCGCCTGCACTTTGAGCCGGAAAAATGCGTAAAGACAGGCTCCGTGTGCCGCTTCTTGAAGTCATAGGCCATGCCGCCGCAATACGCGTCGCCGTCAAGGCCGATAGACAGGCGGTTGGAGATGCCGGCGCTGTCGCAGCGGCGCCAGACCCAGTGGCCGCCCGCCGTCTCCAGTACGTAGATTTCCGTCCGGTCCATGACGAGAAACGCATTGTCATAGAAAAATTCGTGGTCAAAGCCGCAGTTGCCGCCCTGTCCATACTGCTCCAGCAAACGGATGAGAAGCGATACCGCATCCCTGGCCGTGTCGGCCCGCTCCAGCGCCAGACGCAGCAGATCCATGCCTGTCAGCCCGGTTCTGGCGTATTTGCCTTTGGTGAAGACGGCCTCGTTTCCAATGCAGACGCCGTGTTCATTCACGCCGATCTCCGCGCCCCACATCCACGCCGGCCGTGACAGCAGCACTGCATTGGTGTGCTCCGCCTGCGGCACAGATATATACGTCGCCTGCAGCTTGCCGCCAAGGCCGGACTGCGCGGGATAATACTCCACCACCTGCGGCTCATTGGGACTGCGGTCGCTGTTTTTTGCAAAATAGCCGCAGCCGCCCGAAAAAAGCCCAACGTATCACACATCTGTCTCATCTCCTTTTTTGATTATACCAGAGCCTTTGACCGCAGGAAAGAACAAAGCCGGATATGGCTGCATTTTGCCCGCCGCGGCGTTTTGCGGGCGGCGCTGCTCCGCGGCCGTATGGACGCGCTGCAGATGCCGCAGAGCAAATTCCGCCGGAGGAGCTCCTGCCGGCCGAATTTTTGAAAAAAGACTTCTGCGCGCACAGCCGGATATGATATAATATAGGCAAATCCGGAGAAAAAATCGAGGATCAGTGTGCTGCGTTTCGCGAAAGTCGAGCGCAGCATCCGCGAAGCATGCGCGGTGTTGCCTTTGCTTCTGTACCAGAAGACGCAGGACGCCATAGAGTTGGTGCCGGATCTATCCAGCTTTTCCGCCGCTGCATGAGCAGGGGTGAGGACATCATCACGCCGGGCGGGCACAAATACCGGGCGATTTTTCAAAAATGGGAGGACAACCAATGAAACACAATCAAAACAGCCTGAGTCTCGGCATTGAGTTCGGCTCAACCCGCATCAAGGCAGTAACGGTCGACGGGCAGTTCCGCCCCGTCTCCTCAGGCGACTACACATGGGCGTCGCGGTTTGAAGACGGCGTGTGGACGTATGACCTCGATTCGGTCTGGACGGGTCTGAAGCAGGCGCTTTCCGGGATGAAAGACCGTGAAAGCATCGCCGCCATGGGTATTTCGGGCATGATGCACGGCTATCTGGCTTTTGACGCCGAGTGGAACCTGCTGACGCCCTTCCGCACGTGGCAGAACACCATCACCGCGCAGGCGGCGGCGGAGCTGACGGAGCTCTTCGGCTTCAATATTCCGCAGCGCTGGAGCATCGCGCACCTGTATCAGGCGGTGCTGAATGGTGAAGCGCATCTGGAAAAGCTGGCGCACATCACCACGCTGGCGGGCTACGTGCACTACATGCTCACCGGCGTCAATGCCATCGGCATCGGCGAGGCCAGCGGCATGTTCCCCATCGATTCTGAAAAGCTCTGCTATGACGAGACGATGCTGGAAAAATTCAATGCGCACGTGGCTGCGCGTAACCTGCCGTGGAAGCTCATCGACCTTCTGCCCAGGGTACTGCCCGCCGGCGAAAACGCGGGACAGCTCACTGCGCAGGGCGCAGCGCTTCTTGACAATCTTCTTGCGCCCGGCATCCCCTTTGCTCCGGCTGAGGGCGATGCGGGCACCGGTATGACGGCCACCAATGCCGTCGCACCGAGAACGGGCAACGTCTCTGCGGGCACGTCCATCTTCTCGATGGTCGTTCTGGAGCATCCGCTCGGGAAGGTCTATGAGGAGATCGACCTTGTCACCACCCCCACCGGCAAACCCGTGGCCATGGTACACTGCAACAACTGCACCAATGATTCCAATGCCTGGGTGGGCATTCTGAAACAGGCCGCACAGCTGTTCGGCGCCGAACCCTCCACGGCGGAGCTCTATACCAAGCTGTATGAGACCTCGCTTGCGGGTGACGCGGACTGCGGCGGCGTTCTGGTGTGCAACTACATGGCGGGTGAAGGCGTGACCCATATGGACGCGGGCCGTCCGCTCATCGCGCGCCGCCCCGACAGCCGCTTCACGCTCGCCAACTTCTTCCGTGCGCAGCTGTATTCCACCATGGCGACGTTGAAGCTCGGCATGGATATTCTCGCCAGGGAGCACGTCACCATCGACTCCCTTACCGGCCACGGCGGCCTGTTCAAGACGCCCGTGGTCGGCCAGAAGTATCTGGCCGCCGCCTGCAACGCACCTGTGACCTGCATGCAGACCGCAGGCGAGGGCGGCCCGTACGGCATGGCGCTTTTGGCATCGTACATGCTCCGGCGTGCCGGGGGCGAAAGTCTGGAGGATTACCTGAATACCCGCGTCTTTGCCGGCATTGAGGGCTCCACGCTGCAGCCCGAACAGGCCGATGTGGACGGCTTCAACGCATACATCAAGCACTACAGGGCGCTTCTGGATGTGGAGCGTACAGCTGTTGCAGTCATATAAGAAAGAAATTTCTGTGAATTGCAATTTCCGGCTTATCCTTCCGGCTGCCTGCGTTCGCAGGATTTGGTCCTCAATCGGACTGATCTGAGCATACTTCCCGTTTGCGTGGCAAGACCCCCTGATGTTGTTATGATCCAACATCAGGGGGCTTTTTGTCTGTTACCCGGTTTTACCGGTTCGGTTCATACCGTTCAGGCGGCTTTTCTATTCTGCAATCTTCTGCCGCTTCAGCAGCGGAACGCGGCTTTGATAAAGCCGTCGGTGTGGTGAATCATCATGTCGCTGACCTTGTCGAATTCCTCAAGATCATAGATCTTCGTCACGCCGGTGAACTTCCAGATGCCTTTCTCGAGCAGCTCCATGCAGCGGCGGCACAAGTCGGCCTCATAGGCGATGCGGCGCTCATGGCAGTTGATGGTGGTGATGGCCTTGAAGTTCCACAGCTTGTAGTCGATCGAGCGCGGCCCGTCGTTGTGATACCCGCCGATGCCGAGCCTGCCGTGCGCCTTGACCAGACGTCCCGCCAGCTGCAGGCCGTCCTCGGTGCCGGTAAACTCCATGACCGTGGGGATGCCAAGGGCAAAGAGCTGGGAATTGTCGCCGTTTCTCGTCAGATCGACGAAGCCCATCGTATCAAAATCGGAGATATAGCGCGCCGGGATCTCCTCCGGCAGGTAGAGCTCGGTCGCGCCGAACTTTTTCGCGTTCTCCAGCGCCTCGGGCCGCTTGTCGATGGCGATGATATCGCCGTAGCCCATGGCCTTGAACAAGGATACGGTGCCAAGGCCCATGTAGCCGCAGCCGACCACAGCGGCGGTATCGCCCAGCGTCTTCACCGGCAGCTTCATGGCCGCCGACAGCAGGCACGCCAGCGGCTCGGAAATCGCGTCCTCATCCTTGAGACAGTCGGGCACGTGCGCCATTTTCGACGGCTCAACCACGATATATTCCCGGAACGCGCCGCCGCCGAGGCCCGTGACGCGCTCGCCCACATGAAAGCCTGTGACGTTCGCGCCGAGCTTCTCCACCACACCGATGGATTCATGGCCCAGGAGATCCCCCTCCTTTGCCGTCAGCCACGGATACCACTCAGAGTGGCACATACCCGACAGCGTCACGCGGACGAGCATCTCATCCTCCGTGATTTCGGGAATCGGCACCTCGATGATCTTTGTCTTGCCGGGCCCGGCCATGACCATTTGCTTCATCATACCGCTCATATCTGCTTCCTCCATCTGTTTTTTCTGTTTTCGTCTCCATATACCGTCCGCGCCGCGCGTGTCACAGCCGCAGCCGCCTGATGTCCTTGATGCGGGACACGATGACCTCGCGCAAAAGCCGCTCCTCTTTCTGGCCCCGGCATCGCGGCATAGACCGGGTTCTGCTGTCCGCAGCTGCGTCCGGCCGTTGATGCTTCTGCTTTATGATGCCTTACCGGAGCGCCGGGAACAGCGCCCGCATTGCCGGGTAGATCTGCCGGAACTGGTGGTAACGCGCCTCATAGCGCTCGGTCAGCACCGCGTCAGGCTCGGTGGTGGACGCAACTTCAACGAGCGCGCGGCAAGCGGCCTGCACGCTGTCAAACCGGCCGCAGCCGACCATGGCCAGAATCACGCCGCCGTAGCCGGGTCCCTGCTCCGTCTTGACCGTGTCGAGGGGAATCCCCAGCACGTTTGCAAAGATCTTCCGCCAGAGCGGCGACTTGCTGCCGCCGCCGCAGAGGAATGAACGCGGGATCTGCACGCCGAGCGACTTTGCGACCTCAAAGCTGTCGCGGATGGCAAACGCCACGCCCTCAAGCACCGCCTGCACCAGATCCTCGCGCGCGGTGTCCATGGTCATGCCGGTAAAGGTAGCGCGCGCGTTCGTGTCGTTGATGGGGCTGCGCTCGCCCATGAGATACGGCAGGAAAAAGACGTGGTTCCGGCCCAGTTTGTCGTCCGTAATGCCCGCCTGCTCGGCGGAATAGTCCGCCGTTTTGAGAATATCCTCACACAGCCACTTGTTGCAGCTGGCGGCTGATAACATGCATCCCATAAGATGGTATCCGCCGTCGGCGTGCGCGAACGCGTGCAGCGCGTTATTGGGGTCGACGCCAAAGCGGCCGGCGGAAATGAAGATGGTACCGGATGTGCCGAGCGAGATGTTGCATCCGCCCGCGCCCACAACGCCCGTGCCGACAGCCGCAGCGGCATTGTCGCCCGCACCGGCCACAACCTTGACCGCTTCCGGCAGGCCCAGCTGCGCCGCAGCAGAGACCGTCAGCGTGCCGGTCACTTCGTAGCTTTCAAACAGCTCCGGCATCTGCTCTTCACGCACCGCACAGATCTGCAGCATTTCCTTTGACCAGCACTTGTTGGCAACGTCCAGCAGCAGCATACCCGACGCGTCGGAGTAGTCGCAGCTGTGTACGCCCGTGAGTTTGTAGTTGATGTAGTCCTTGGGTAGCATGATTTTATCGATTTTTGCGAAATTCTCCGGCTCATGCTTCTGCATCCACAGGATCTTCGGCGCGGTAAAGCCCGCAAAGGCGATATTCGCCGTCAGCGCGGAGAGCTTTTCCCTGCCGATTGTATTGTTGAGGTAGTCGACCTCTTCATCTGTGCGGCCGTCGTTCCACAAAATCGCCGGACGGATGACATTGTCCTGCGCGTCGAGCGCGACAAGGCCGTGCATCTGCCCGCCTGCGCCGATGCCTGCGACCTGCGATGCGTCAAAGCCCTGCAGAAGCTCCGGCACGCCGGTCACGACCGCGTCCCACCAGTCCTCGGGCCGCTGCTCCGACCAGCCGGGCTGCGGGAAGCTGAGGGGATACGCATGCGTGACAGTGTTCAGGATTTTTCCGGCTTCATCGGCCAGCAGCAGCTTGCACGCCGACGTGCCGAGATCGATTCCGATATAGAGCATAGTTGTTCCGCCTTTCAGACGTAATCGGGCAAAAGCCCAGCCTTATTGTACGCGCTTTCGACCGCCTGCGTCAAGTGATTTCTCCGTCCGCGGCATGGGCAGAGCAGGTGGAAGAAACACAAAACCGGGCAGGGCCGTATTGAAGTGAACCCCAAAAGTTAGACATTTTTTGAATTAAGCGGCCTGAAGGGTCTGATATCTGTGTTGAGCAGGTGTCAGGCCCTTCAGTTTAAGCTT
>SFHJ01000023.1 GCA_004555655.1 Clostridiales bacterium | reverse complement strand
ATGCGATTATTTCATCGGAAGAATCATATTCCACGACACGAACGTCTCCATTATCGTAATACATAAATGTAAGCCGTACGTCTTCGTAATCAATTTCCCCACTTCTTATTACTTCGAGTTCTGGATTAAATCTTTGTAGGTATGTCTGCTCAGAGTCTTTTGCAAAGGTAGTTACTACAGATGACATCATAATGCAAATAGCAAGTAATACTGACATCATTCTTTTCATAATAACCCTCCTCCGTTTCTAAACTGACAAACGACTTTTCTACCAATTACGATAGGGCCTACCATACTCTAAGCATCAATCACCCCCTGCTTTGAACGCACAAACCTAAACGTAAGTTTCTTTCGGCCGTTCTCTTACTTAATTTTATGATATCACAAATATAAATTCTTAACAATGCAACAAAATTGCTAAAGAATAAAAATATAATATATTAATTATGTCAGGTGTTTTCGTCCACAAAATTACGGCGTTCCTCTTCTACATATGGCTGCTTCGTCACGACCACAGCCTCACAGCGGTTGATGGGAGTCCCGAGCTGGTAAAACTTTTCCTCATAGCCCGTCATGATGCCCACAGGGCCGTTTGCATGCAGGTCGCGCGTGACGTTCCGCAGCTGCAAAAAACACGACTCCATCTCGGGCAGCGACCACTCAAAGAGCTTGGCGTTGTCGGTTTTAAAGTGGATCTGTCCGCCCAGGCGCAGCACTTTCTTATACTTCTCCAAAAATGTGTGATAGGTCAATCTGCGCTTGGCGTTCTTGCTGCGCGGCCACGGATCGCAGAAATTGATATACAGAAGGTCAATTTCGCTCTCGTCAAAAAACACATCAATATTGGCAGCGTCCAGCGAGACAAAGAACACATTTTTGAGCTCCAGCCGCATTGCGCTCTCCATCGCCAGCACCAGCGCATCTTGCACGCGTTCGATGGCAATGAGCAGCACATCAGGCTCCGATTGCGCCGTCTCGACCGTGAATTTTCCCTTCCCGCAGCCGACCTCCACGCGAAGCTCCCGGCAGCCAGGCATGAGGCTCCGCCAGTTGCCGCGCAGCGACTGCGGCTCGTGAATCCAGACGCGCTCACACGCCTGCATCCGCGGCGCGAGGTTGTTTCTTTTTCTCATTCGCATAGCATTGTTCCCCGTCTTCAAAACTTGATTTGCCCTGTTAGCATATCACACGCGCAAATAAAACGCAAGCCGCATAACTGACAGCTTTTTCATGCAGAAGTCACATTTCCTCTTGACAATCCAGGTAAAGTCCGGTATAATACTCAGGCTGACGGGGTGTGGCGAAGTTTGGTATCGCGCTTGGTTCGGGACCAAGAGGCCTCGGGTTCAAATCCCGACACTCCGACCACGTCGCCGCGAACAGTTTGTTCGCGGCGGCTTTTCATTTTTCGAAGGGAACCGGAACAATGGGCACTGTTTTGCTTACAGGCGCGTGCGGCGGGATGGGCCGCGCGATCTGCGCGATGCTGCTTGAAAAAGGATACACCGTCTACGGTCTTGACCGCAAGGGGTGCACGCCTGCTGATGGCGTGCGCTTTGTCGAATGCGATGTGACGGTTCCTGCCGCCATCGACGCGGCTTTTGCGCGTATACAGGCGGAAGCGGGTCATCTCGACGCCATCGTCCATACAGCGGGTATTTACGACCTTGACTCGCTTTTGGAGATGGACGAGGTGCGCTTTACGCGGATGTTTGAGGTCAATCTCTTCGGCGTCTACCGCGTGAACAGGGCGTTCGCGCCGCTTTTATCCGGCGGCGGGCGCATCATCATCACGTCGAGTGAGCTGGCGCCGCTCGACCCGCTGCCGTTTACGGGCGTATACGCCGTGACAAAAGCGGCGCTTGAAAAGTACGCATATTCTCTGCGGATGGAGGTTGGACTGCTTGGCATCTCTGTGTCTGTCATTCGCCCGGGCGCGGTAAAAACGGGGCTGCTTGGCGACTCAACGCGCGCGCTCGACCGCTTCTGCGAAACCACGCAGCTCTACCGCTGCAACGCACAGCGGTTCAAAAGAATCGTCAACAGTGTGGAGACCAACAACGTCGCGCCTGAGGCCATTGCAAAAACCGTCTGCAAAGCGCTTACCGCCCGCAGGCCGGCCTACGTCTACAACGTCAACCGCAATCCCCTGCTGCGGCTTTTGAACCTGCTGCCTGACCGGATGCAGGTAGCCATCATCCGCGCCATTTTGAAGCCGTAATACATACCGCTTTTTCACAGGAGAACGATATGTCACAGCTCCGTTTTCTTTCAAAAGAACGCATCGACAAAGGCTGGTCGTGCGATACAAAATACTGCGCCACAGCTGAAGACGGCACAAAATACCTCCTGCGCATCACGCCCCGGGAAAAAAGTGCAAACCGCGCGCAGATGTTCCGCATGCAGCAGGCTGTCGCGGCGCTTGGCGTGCCGATGTGCAGGCCTGTCGAGTTTGGTGATTGCGATGAAGGCGTCTACATGGTGCAGACGTGGGTCAACGGCAAGGACGCCGAGGATGTGATACCGCATCTGGCAAATTCTCAGCAGTATGCGCTCGGACTCGAAGCGGGCAGATTTTTGAAGAAAATTCATACGGTTCCTGCTCCCGGCGGTCTGCCGGATTGGCAGACGCGTTTCAACGCAAAGATCGACAGAAATCTCCGGATGTATGACGCGTGCCCGGTCAAATTTGAAGGCGACAGCAGAATCGTCGGCTATATAGACGAAAACCGGTCTCTGCTCGCCGGCCGCCCGCAGGTCTTTCAGCACGGCGACTACCACATCGGCAACATGATGATTGAAAACGGCAAACTTGTCATCATCGACTTTGACCGTCTCGATTACGGCGACCCGTGGGAGGAATTCAACCGCATCGTCTGGTGCGCGCAGGCTGTGCCGGTCTTTGCCTCGGGCATTGTCGACGGATATTTCGACGGCTGCGTGCCGCTTTTATTCTGGAAGCTCCTTGCGCTTTATATCAGCAGCAATATGCTCTCTTCCGTCCCATGGGCAATTCCTTTTGGAGAAAAAGAGATCCAGACAATGCTGAAGCAGGTAAAGGACGTGCTTACGTGGTATGACAATATGCAAAATCCCGTTCCCAGCTGGTATCAAAGCGGAAGCAATCTGCAGTAATCATCTATCTCCAATACCTTCTGAGCAAAACCGCCGGTGCATGTGCACCGGCGGTTCTTATGTTCAGAATATCTCTTTTGCGGCGTTCACGATCGTTTTGATCTCTTCGTCCGTGTGCACGTTCGAGAGGAACATCGCCTCAAACTGGCTGGGCGCGGCATAGACGCCGCGCGACAGAAGCCCCAGATACCAGCGCTTGAATTTATCAAGGTCGGACGACTTAGCCTGCTCGTAGCTGGTGACGGGCGCATCCGTAAAAAATACCGTCATGATTGAGCCCACGCGGTTTATCTGCGCCGGAACGTCTTTGAGCGCGCCACGCAGTCCGCTTTCCAGCAGCGCGCCGCGGCGTTCAAGCCCGGTGTAAACTTCCGGGTGCTGCTGTAAAATGCGAAGCTGCGCAAGCCCCGCCGCCATGGCCACGGGATTGCCCGAGAGCGTACCCGCCTGATACACAGGGCCGAGCGGCGCAACCAGTTCCATGAGCCTGCGGCTGCCGCCGTATGCGCCTACAGGCATACCGCCGCCGATGATCTTGCCATAGGTGACAAGATCGGCGCGCACGCCGAAATATTCCTGCGCGCCGCCCTGCGCGAGACGGAAGCCCGTGATGACCTCGTCGAAAATCAGAAGACTCCCAAATTCGTCACACAGCGCGCGAAGGCCCTGCAAAAATCCATCCTGCGGCGGTACAACGCCCATATTGGCCGCGACCGGCTCGACGATGACGGCGGCGACCTGCGCGGGATTTGCCTGCAGCAGGCGGCGGACACTGTCCAGATCATTATAATTTGCTGTGAGCGTATCGCCCGCGATCTCCGATGGAACACCCGCTGAATCAGGCGCGCCGCCCGTCAGCGCGCCCGAGCCTGCCTTGACCAGCATTGAGTCGGAGTGGCCATGGTAGCAGCCGGCAAACTTGATGATCTTACTTCTTCCCGTCGCGCCGCGCGCAAGCCGCAGCGCCGACATGACGGCTTCGGTGCCGGAGTTCACCATCCGCACCATCTCCACACCCGTCATCTGGCAGACCAACTCTGCCATCTCGACCTCGATGGCCGTGGGCGCGCCGAAGCTGAGGCCATTTTTGACGGCTTTGAGCACCGCCTGCTCCACTTCTTTATTGCAGTGGCCCAAGATCAGCGGACCCCAGGAGCAAATGAGGTCAATATACTCGTTTCCGTCTGCGTCCCACACGCGGCTTCCCTTCCCCTTTTCCAGAAAGCGCGGATATGTGCCTACAGCGCGGCAGGCGCGCACGGGTGAGTTCACGCCGCCAGGCAATACCTTCTGCGCGGCGGCAAACAGCGTTTCAGAGCGCGTCATCAGCCCAAGTCCCCTTTCTTCATAGCCCCGGCCAGCTCCTTTGCAAAGTAGGTGATGAGGATATCCGCGCCCGCACGATAAACAGACAGCGCGCTTTCACACATCACGCGGTACTCATCGATGAGGCCCGCCTTGCCGGCGGCCTTCATCATGGCGTACTCACCGCTGACAGAATACGCGGCCAGCGGAAGCTCAAACGTATCAGCGCACTCGCGGATGATATCCAGATAGCTGAGCGCGGGCTTGACCATCAGAATATCCGCGCCCTCCTGAGCATCCAGCTCACATTCCTTGAGCGCCTCTTTGCGGTTGTGCGGATCCATTTGGTAGCCCCGGCGATCGCCGAACGCGGGCGCAGAACCAGCCGCGTCACGGAACGGGCCATAGAATGCCGAGGCGTACTTTGCAGAATAGGACATAATTGGCGTCGTCTCAAAGCCGTTTTCATCCAGAATCGCGCGGATGGCCGCCACACGGCCGTCCATCATGTCGGACGGCGCGACCATATCCGCGCCAGCGCGCACATGCGACAGCGCAGTCTTTGCCAGTACCTCCAGCGTCTTGTCGTTGTCGACCTCGTGATCGTGCAGAATGCCGCAATGACCATGGCTGGTGTACTCGCACATGCACACATCGGTGATGATATAGCAGTCGGGGTATTTTTCCTTGATCGCGCGGATACCCTGCTGCACGACGCCGTTTTCATCCCACGCGGACGAGCCGCACGCATCCTTGTGCGCCGGAATGCCGAACAGCAGCACACGGCTTACGCCGGCCTGCATGCACGCTTCAATCTCTTCGCACACACGGTCCGGCGAATAGCGGTACTGTCCATCGAGCGACGGGATTGGCTCTTTGATGTTCTCTGCTTCCACCAGAAACAGCGGATAGATCAGGCTGTCGGCAGATACTCTGGTTTCCCGCACCATGCGGCGCAGGCTGTCGCAGGTTCTGAGCCTGCGGGGACGAATGGTAAGTTCCATTGTTTTACACTTCCTTGATACATTCAATCAGCGATTCGATCGTGGCCTGTTTCGAGACAGCCACACGAATGCCGTGTTTTTCTGCCTCCAGTGCCGTCTGGCGGCCGATGCAGCAGCCCGTCACATTGGAAAGGTCTGCGCCGGGAAGGCTGTTGACAAAGCCGCGCACCGTGGACGCGCTGGTAAAGCTGACCAGCACCGGCGTTTGCAGCCACACATGGGCCGTCTCCGGGTCCGGACTTTCATATACCGTATCATAACACGGCGCGTCGGTAAATGGAACGCCGTTTTTCGTAAAAATCTGCGGCAGTACGTCGCTGCCGGAACTTGCCCGGCACAAAAGCACCGGCCCTTCGACCTGCGCCATGGCTTCGGCCAGATGCTCCGAGTCGTAGACCGCCGGGACAAGGTCGGCCGTGAGGCCGAATGTTGCAAGCGCTTCGGCTGTTTTCGGGCCGATGGCGGCGAGCTTCAACCCGGCCAGCGCTCTCGCGTCCTTCCCGGATGCGCGCAGGCGGCGGAAAAACAGCGCGGGGCCCGCAGGACTGGTGAACACAAGCCAGTGGTAGGCGGAAAGCGTCTCGATGGCCGCGTCCAGCTCCGGCGCGGGGTCTCTTGGAGCGGTGCGGATGCAGGGATATTCCAGCACGTCCGCGCCAAGCGCGCGCAGGGAACAACACAGCGTGCCGTTTCTGTCGGCGGGCCGCGTGACGATCACGCGCCTGCCCTTGAGCGGAAGATTCTCAAACCAGTCAAAGCGGTCAGACAGCGCGCAGACCTTTCCCACAATGATGATCGCGGGGCTTTTGATCTTCGCGTCAGCAGCCGCCTGCGGAAGCTCTGCCAGCGTGGAGACGAGCTTGCGCTGGCTTGGCAGCGTGCCGCTTTCCACCACGGCCGCGGGCATATCCTTCTGCATGCCGGCGCGAAGTAACCCGATGCAGATCTCTGGCAGCGTCGACACGCCCATGAGAAACACCAGCGTGCCGCCCGTGCGCCGCAGCGCGTCAAAGTCAATTTTCAGCTGCGCGCCCGCTTTCGCGTGGCCGGTGATGATGTGAAGAGACGAGCACAAATCGCGGTGCGTCACCGGAATGCCCGCGTAGGCGGGCACCGAGAGCGCGGACGTCACGCCGGGCACCACTTCAAACGGCACACCATTTTCCTGCAGCAGTTCCAGTTCCTCGCCGCCGCGCCCGAACAAAAACGGGTCGCCGCCTTTGAGGCGGACAACACGCTTACCCTCCAACGCCTTTCGGAGCAGAATTCTGTTGATCTGCTCCTGCGGCACGAGATGATGGCTCGCCTGCTTGCCCACGTCAATGCGCTCAGCCGTTGCCGGGATGAGCGAAAGAATTGCGGGGCTCACCAGCCGGTCAAACACCACGACCTCAGCATTCTGCAGGGCGCTGCGTCCTTTTTCCGTCAGAAGGCCCGGGTCGCCGGGGCCCGCTCCAACCAAGATCACGCTTCCTGTCATCGGCTTCCCTCTCCTTTTTGCAGCTGCGCGGCAAGCGCGCATCCAAGCTGCTCCGCCTGCGCCTTCGGGCCGCATAAAATACCCTTTCTGATCTGCGTCTCGTCATCGCTCACATACATGCCCTTGAGCGTCAGCATATCGCCCTGCACCTCGGCATACGCCGCCACGGGAGAGGAACACCCGCCGCCCAGCGCGCGCACAAACGCACGCTCGGCCAGCGCGCAGCACGCTGCATCCAAGTTGTGGAAGATCCGCAGGCAGGATGTGTCCACGCCCTGCCGCGTCTGCACAGCCAAAATTGCCTGCCCGGCGGCAGGCAGCATCTCATCGGTCGTAAAATAGTGGCTGATTCTATCCTCCAGCCCCAGGCGCTTGAGTCCGGCAGCCGCCAGCACGAGCGCAGAAAACTCGCCCGCGTCGAGCTTGGCAAGCCGTGTCTGCACGTTGCCGCGCACAGGCGCGACCTGCATATCGGGATACAGCTGTTGCAGCTGCAGCCGGCGTCTGGCTGACGAGCAGCCGACGGGCTTCGTTTCATCCAGCCGGTCGCTTCCCGCAGGCAGCACCAGAACGTCGCGCGCGTCGGCCCGTTCAGAGAAGGCCGCAAGAGGCAGGTCGGCCGGCAGCTCCATCGGCATGTCCTTGAGCGAGTGGACGGTAAAGTCTGCGCGGCCGTCGCGCAGCGCCTGGTCAAGCTCTTTGACAAACAGGCCTTTTCCGCCGATCTTGTCGAGCGTCTTATCCAGAATTTTATCGCCGGTCGTCTTCATGGTCACAAGCTCCAATTCCGCTTGTGGCTCAACAGCCGCGATGGCCTGCATTACCATGCGGCTCTGGATGACCGCAAGCCTGCTTTCGCGGCTGCCGATCCGGATCTTCATTCCAATTCCTCCAATACCTTTCGGATCTCGCGTGCGGCGCGGGCCGTCTTGTGGTGGTCTTTCCCGGACGATACGACGCCCGCAATCAGATCTTCACCCGTGCACACAGCGGGAAAATAGAAGCTGCACTCGGCCTCACAGTCAGCCACCGACACAAAAATGCCGCGTGCACGCGCTTCTTCTCCGACCGCCCGGTTGACTGCGCGGTCGTCTGTGGCCGCGACGGCAAGAAACGCGCCGTCCAGGTCGCCCGGCCTATACTGCCGCTGCAGCCATGTCAGGCCGTCACTGCGGCAAGAGAGCGTGGGCGAAATGACCACGATCCGGCAGCTGAATTGCCGCAGCGACGCAATGCGCCGGGCCGCGATCGTTCCGCCGCCCACAAGCACCACGGTTTTGTCAGTCAGATCGAGAAACAGCGGAAAGCGCGGCGCGCGCGCAGGCGTCTGGCGGCGGCGCTGCCACTGGCAGTATTTTTCCAGCTCCTCATCCGCTACGG
The DNA here is from genome assembly GCA_004555655.1 of Clostridiales bacterium. GTDB lineage: Bacteria > Bacillota > Clostridia > Oscillospirales > Oscillospiraceae > CAG-170. The sequence goes on along the minus strand of SFHJ01000023.1, from coordinate 18,456 downwards.
CCTGCATCGCCGCAATCTCGTCTGCGCCGCCCTCGCCGCCGGTTCCCAGCGCATCAGCATCATAACAGCGGACAAGCTGGCTGCATGCAGGCTCAATATCGCGCGGCACAGCCAGATCAACTGCGGCAAGCGGTGGCTTTTGCAGCGTTTTGAGCTGGTCGAACGTGACGGTATAGTGCGGGCTGGTGGTCGCCGAGACGAGCGCGTCCATGCCGTCAAGCGCAGCAATCCGCGCATCATACGGCACCGTATGGCATCCGGCGGGCACAATCGTCTCGCCGTGGCGGTAGGTGCGCAGCGTAACAAACACCTGCGCGCCGGATTGATGCAGAAGCTCTGCGGCAAGTCTCCCCATCTGGCCGTTGCCGATGACCAGAATGTGCTTATCCCGCAAACCGCCCAGTTCCTGCTGCAGGATTTCGCAGCAGCGTGTGCCCATCGAGGGCGCGCAGCGGTGGACGGGAGCCTCGGTTCTGGCGCGTTTTCCTGCCGTGACGGCCCGGCGGAACAGCGCTGCGAGCGCGGCGTCAGCCGTTCTGGCCTCGAGCGCCAGCTCCATCGCCGTGCGGACCTGCGTGATAATCTGATCTTCGCCCAGAATCTGCGAGTGAAGCCCGCAGGCGACCTCCAGAAGATGTCTTGCCGCTTCCTCACCGGATCGCGTGGTAAAATAAGGTTCAAATTCTGCCGCTTCCGCCTGCGCCGCGCGGCAGAGAAGCCGCCATGGGGCAGCGGTATCGGATGTGAGATACAGCTCCGTGCGGTTGCAGGTGGAGAGCAGCACGCAGCCCTCCACACCTGGCTGCTTCTGCAGCCAGATGAGCGTATCAAGCGCCTGCTGGCGGGAAAACGCCAGCCGTTCGCGCAATGCAAGCGGCGCTTTTTTATAGTCCAGCCCCGACATCACAAGTCTCATACGCTACCCTCTTTTGCAATGACAAGCGAGAAATAACCCGTCGGCTCTTTCAGTTCGGAAAAATGCGGATAGACGCGCTCTGTTTCCATGCTGCAGTTTTCCACCATGCTGGCCGTTTCCAGCATACCATGCGCTGCAAGCGTTTTCTGCAATTCCAGAATCGAGCGGCCGGCCTTCATAAACACCTTATTTGCGGGCACGTCCATGAGCTTCTCCGCGTCGTGCGAGGCGGGCACGATCAAAAGCGGCTCAGAGCCCAGACACAAAGAGATGCCCAGTCTTGCAGCCGCCGCGCAGAACGACGGCACGCCCGGCACAATTTCTGCAGTGTAGCCCATAGCGAGCACCTTCTGATGGATGTAGAGATAGGTGGAATAGATGGTCGGATCGCCAAGCGTCAGAAATACCACCTGTTTTCCCTCATCCAGCAGCGCACAGATCGTCTCCGCCGCCTGCTGATGCGCAGCATCCATCACGGACTTATCGCGCACCATTGGTGTTTGCACATACATCAGCTCCTGCCCACACAGGTAGGGCTTTGCAATGGCAAGCGCGGTCTTATCAGAAGTACACGTATCCGGCACCATGACGACGTCGGCCTCCTGCAGCACGCGCACGGCCTTCATGGTCATAAGCTCCGGATCGCCCGGACCCACACCCACACCGCAGAGCTTTCCCTGCGGCAAAAGCGCGCTCACTGCCTCGCGGCAGTGCTGGACGAACAGGTTCCGGATCGCCTCGCACTCGCCGATGCCCTTTAACACACAGCGGACTTCATAGCCCCCGGCCGTAAGCGTGTCTTTCCACGAGTCTTCGCCGCCTGCCATGTCGTTTTTGGCATGGTCGCCAGCGACCAGCATAAAAGGTGCCAGCGTCACGCGGTGGATCTGCGGCCGCTTTTTGAGTTTCGCCAGCACCGAATCCAGCGTGGGATAACCCTCGACCGTGGCGACAAAGACGCGCTCACAGCTTGACTGCAGCACGTGCTCCATCTGCGAGTAGGACGCGTTTGCAAAGTGCGCCGTGCCGTGGCCCATGAAGATGAGCGCCTCGTCCTGCTTCGGGCGGCCGATCCAATCAAGCAGCGCATCCGCCGCAGCGGTATAGTCGCACTCGGCGTGCAGAAGCGGCATACCGACCGAGAGCTTGAGCTGCGTGCGGAACGGCTCCAGCTGCGAAAGCATCTTCTCATACTCCTCGCCGTGCATCACATGCGTCGGCTGCACAGCCACATGCGTATAGCCCTCACGCAGAAGCCGCTGCAGCGCCGCTGTGACATTGTCAATCTGAACGCCGTCACGCGCGCGCAGCTTTTCAATAATCTTTCCGCTGGTAAACGCGCGGCGGACTTCCCAGCCCGCAAACGCCTCGCCGATCGCACGCTCGGTCGCGGCGATGGTCTTTTCCAGCGTATCAGGATATGTTGTGCCGAAAGATACGGCCAGAATCGCTTTTTTCATCGGTTCACTCTCTTTCGTTGCAGGATGCTGTGTAGAGAAGCGCGTTGCAGATCGCAGCGGCCAGGTTGCTGCCGCCCTTTCTTCCGCGCGCCACGATCCACGGGCAGTCCATCTGCATGGTGAGCTCCTTGGCCTCGATCACGTTCACGAAACCAACGGGGACGCCGACAATGAGCGCAGGCGGCGTGAGTTTGCCCTCCTGCCAAAGCTCGTACAGCCGTACCAGCGCCGTGGGTGCGTTGCCGATGGCGTAGACGAGCGGCTTCTGCATTGCAGCCGCGCGCTCCATGCTCACCGCAGCGCGCGTCACGCCGCGCGATTTTGCCTCGGCGGCGACCTCAGGGTCGGCGATAAAATTGTACACCTCGCCGCCGAACCTGGCAAGCACCCGCTTGTTGATGCCGGACATTGCCATGGTGGTATCGGTCACGATATCCGCGCCGTTTACAAATGCTTCCACGCCGCGCTTGGTGGCGTGCGGGGAAAAACAGAGATTATCTGCGTAGTCAAAATCCGCCGTCGTATGGATGGCGCGCAGAATCACCGCCTCATTCTCAGGCTCAAGCGGATGCGACAGCTCCGAGCGGATGATCTGCATGCTGCGCTGTTCAATTTGGGCAGGGGCCACCTGCTGCAGCTCTATGTGCATATGCCTTCCTCCATGATCGCATAGATTTTTTCCATGTCAAGACTTGCTCGCACGCCGTCGGCCAGAAGATCATACTGCCGCTGCTTGTACGCGTCCCAGTCCTCCACGCCTTGCGCCATGTCAAGCCCCCTGGCGCGGAGCAAACACGAAACGAACGCGCGGGCAAACGCGCCGTCGTCAAAAATGCCGTGGACATAGCTGCCCCAGACGTTGCCGTCTGCCATGCCGTCGGGCATCTGTTCGCCTTGCTGATGCAAAATGGCAAAATCCGTATTGCCCGACGTTCTGCCCATGTGGATCTCATAGCCGGTAAAGCAGGCGCCGTTCAGGCCTTCAAAGATGCCGCGGGCGTGGTTTACGCAGCCGCTGACGCGCGTACGGGCCTTCTCGCCCAGAAACACGGTATCGGCGGCAAGCAGACCCATGCCGCGCAGCTCGCCGCCGGCCTCCACGCCCTCGGGATCGGAGATCGTGCGGCAGAGCATCTGATAGCCGCCGCAGATGCCGACCACCGCGCCGCCGGACGCGGCGTGCTTCAGAATCGCAGCCTCAAGGCCTGACTGGCGCAGCCAGCGAAGATCGTCCATCGTGTTCTTCGTACCGGGCAGAATCACCACATCTGGCGAACCCAGCTGCGAAGCAGACTTCACATAGCGCAGATGCACCTCGGGCATACGCGAGAGCGAATTAAAATCCGTAAAATTTGAAATTCTGGGCAACCGCACGACCGCAATATCCACAAGGCCGTGGCCTGCATCCCGGTCAAAGCGTTCCGTCAGCGAATCCTCGTCGTCGAGATCGACCGGCAGATGCGGCACCACACCGACCACAGGGATGCCCGTCAGCTTCTCAAGCATTGCAACGCCCGGATCAAGGATCGTCTTATCGCCCCGGAAGTTGTTGATGACAAGGCCCTTGACTCTGGCGCGCTCGTCCGGCTCCAGCAGCGCGACCGTCCCATAGAGCGAGGCAAATACGCCGCCGCGGTCGATATCCGCGCACAGAAGCACAGGCGCGCCCGCCATTTTGGCCATGCCCATGTTGACGATATCCTCCTGCTTGAGGTTGATCTCAGCGGGACTGCCCGCGCCCTCGAGTACGATGATATCATAGTTTTCCACAAGCGTCTGATAGGCGCGCATCACATCGGGAACAAGCTGCCTTTTAAACGCGAAATAGTCCCGCGCGGCCATCACGCCACGCACGCACCCGTTTACAATGACCTGCGAGCCGGTATCATTGGTGGGCTTGAGCAAAATGGGGTTCATCTCCACGGTGGGCGCAATGCCCGCCGCCTCGGCCTGCATCACCTGCGCCCGGCCCATCTCCAGCCCGTCGGCCGTGATGAACGAGTTGAGCGCCATGTTCTGCGACTTGAACGGCGCGACACTGTAGCCGTCCTGCTTGAAAATCCGGCACAGCGCGGCGGCAAGAAAGCTCTTACCCGCGTTTGACGTTGTGCCCTGCACCATGATCGATTTGGCCATGGCTATTCCTCCAGTTCCGCGCGAAGCGCGCGCAAAAATCGTCCGTTGTCCGCCTCCGTTTTGACTGCCGTGCGGTACCAGTCGTGGCCGAGGCCGCGGTAGTCGGCGCAGCTGCGCAGCAAAATACCGCGCGAAATCAGCCTCTGCTTGAGATCTGTCACACCGGGCAGCCGGAAGAGCAGATAGTTGGCGCTGCCGGGTATTACCTCACAGCCAAGACGCAAAAGCTCCGCCTGCAGCGCAGGCCGCAGCGCTTCAATGACCGTTTTTCCCTGCACTGGCCAATCGGGAAGGCGGCAGCAGGCAAGCCCCGCCGCCTGCGCCGGGCCGGAGACGTTCCAGCACGGACCGCAGGAGAAGAGCCGTCCGATCAGTTCCGGCGTGCCAAGTCCGTAGCCGAGGCGAAGGCCCGCAATGGCATACGTTTTGGTGAATGCGCGCAGCAAAAACAGCCGCGGATGCGCCTCAAGCAGGTCTGCAAGACCTTCACCGCCGCTCGCGAGCGGCAAAAAGCATTCGTCCACGGCGAGCATCGCGCCCGTTTTTTCGCAGCACGCAAGGATTTTTTCAAGAAGCCCGCGCCCGATCAGCCGGCCCGTGGGGTTATTGGGGCTGCAAAGCAGCACCAATTCTATCCCGGGGCGGATATCGGAAAGGATTGCCTCCGTCACGTCAAAGCGATTTTCCCGCCGCAGCATGTGGAAGCGGCATTCACACCCCACCTGCGCAAGCGAGCTTTCATATTCGGAGAAGGTGGGCGCAAGCAGCAGCGCGGCCTTTGGCCGCAGCAAGAGCGCCAGACGGAAAATGACGTCTGACGCGCCTGCGCCGCAGAATACCTGCTCCGGCCGCACGCCATCGCACTGCGCGATGGCCTGCCGCAGCAAACGGCACAGGGGATCCGGGTACCGATCTGCACACGCCACCGCTCCGCGCGCTGCGTCAAGCACGGGCGCGGGCGGGCCAAGCGGATTTAAATTGACCGACATGTCCAGCAGCTCACGCGTGGACTGGTTCTGCGCGGAGACAAGGTCTCCGCCGTGATTGAGCGTCATAGAAGCCTCCCGGTGACGGCAGCGTGTATGCCCAGCGGCAAAACCGCGAAAAGCAGCAGCGCCAGAATTGCCGTGATGAGCGCCAGATCGTTCGCGCGGCGCACGTCTGCACGCGTAACTGTGCGCGCCGCGTCGCCGATGGTCGGTTTTTCAACCAGCTTTCCAAAATACAGGTGCGCGCCGCCCAGCTGCAGGCCAAGCGCGCCTGCACAGGCTGCCTCGGTCTGCGCGGAATTCGGCGAAAGATGGTTCTTCCGGTCGCGCAGGAAGATGCGCCATGCGCCCGCTGCGTCAAAGCCAAAAAAGGCCGCGAGGCACATGAGAAGCCCGGAAATGCGCGCGGGCAGGAAATTGCAGAAATCGTCCAGCTTTGCCGCAGCCCGTCCAAAATAGAGATAGCGGTCATTTTTGTATCCCACCATCGAGTCCATTGTATTGACGGCCTTATAGCACATCCCGCCGACGGGACCAAGCACCGCCGCCCAGATGAGCGGCGCCAGAATGCCATCGGATGCGTTTTCGGCCACAGTCTCGACCACGGCGTTCAGCACCTCTTCTTCAGAAAGCTGCGCGGTGTCGCGCCCGACGATCATGGATACGGCCCTGCGGGCATCGTCAAGCGATCCGGACTCCAGCGCGCACACGACCTTCATACTCTCAGTGCGCAACGATTTGGTCGCAAGGATCTGCCAGCAGATCACGACCTCGAGCAGAAAACGAAGCGCGCCGTGGACAAGCCCAGCAAGATACAATACTCCTCCGGTCAAAACGCCCGTGAGGCCGGTAACCAGCACCACAAGACATCCGCCTGCCGCCAGCTGTCCGCGCGGCGAGGAAGGGAAGGTTTTCCGAAGCCCGCGCTCGAGCAATTCAATGAGCCGTCCCATGCCCTGCACAGGGTGCGCAAGCCCACGCGGGTCGCCGAGGATCAGATCGACGCAAAAGCCCAATATCAGGGCCAGAAAATGCTGCATAAGTCACTCCTGATTTAATTCTGTGGCGTATAAGCGTCCATATTGAGGTCGTCAAACGTGTCGCCGTTGTAGACGCTCATTGCCATATCCAGAACCGGCATGATGGTAACCGCGCCCGTACCCTCGCCAAGCCGCATCCCGGCCTGCACAATGGGCGTCACGCCCAGCGTGTGCAAAACCGGCCAGCCCGCAGGCTCAGCCGAGAGGTGGCTTGCAAGCATATAGTCCTTACAGGCCGGACAGATCGTCGCTGCGGCCAGCGCAGCTGCGGCAGAAATCAGTCCGTCGATAATGACAGGCACATGCAGCATGCCGCCCGCGAGAAATACACCGCACAGACCGGCGAGGTCAAAGCCTCCGACCTTGCAGAGCACGTCCACGCCGTCGGTGGGATCCGGATGGTGCAGCGCAATCCCTGCTTTGATGGCGCGGATCTTGCGCTCAAGCCCTTCGTTCGACAGTCCGGCGCCGCGGCCCGTCATCTCCTCCGCGCTGCGGCCAAGCAGGACGGACAGAACAGCGGCCGACGTGGTGGTGTTGCCGATGCCCATTTCACCCGTGGCGATCAGGCGCACGCCCGCGTCATACAGTGTCTGCGCCGCCTCCACGCCCACCAGAATTGCCTGTTCCGCCTCCTGACGCGTCATGGCGGGTTCTTTCACAAAGTTGCGCGTACCGCCGCGGCGAACGCAGCGCTGCACGAGTCCAGGCATGTCTACGGCGCTCGCCATGCCCACGTCCACAGGGTAGATCTCTGCGCCAGCCACGCGCGCCATTTTGCACACGCTTGACTGCCGCCGGGCCATATTGGCAGCGACGATGGCCGTTACCTCCTGTCCCGTCTGCGTCACGCCCTCGGCAACCACGCCGTTGTCTGCGCACATGATGGCCACGGCCTTTCGCGAGATATCAAAATCCTTCGTGCCGAACACGCCCGCCATGCGGATGACGATATCCTCCAAGAGGCCAAGCGAGCCGAGGGGCTTGCCCACAGCGTCCCATTTTTTCTGTGCGTCCTGCATCGCCTGGCGGTCGGCGGGCGCGATCTTTGCTGTTACCTCGTGCAGTGTCATACTGTTCTCCTTTCAGCCGCGGGCATATGCCGCTGCCTTCTCTAAAAACCTCCGGGCCGATTCCGGCCGCGCGGCAAAGTGAACATGCGCAAATCCGGCGTATAGGCTGTCCGTTCCGATGCCGGCCATCCAGTGCCGGGGCGAGAGCGGTTTCTGCGCCGAAAAGTCCACGCCGGGCGCGGTCGAGTCCCAGTAGTGGAACTCATGGGCCGGGATGCTCTCAAGCGCGCCAAGAAGCAGGCTGTTCTTTTCTGCCGTCAGCGTCACATAGCCGAAGCGCGAGAGTTTGCCCGTGGGATACGCCTCCGCATCCAGTACGCCGGCCATCGGGTATTTCGCGCCCGACGCATCCTGCAACGTTTTGTGCAGGTATAAAAACCCGCCGCACTCGGCAATGGTGGGAAGACCAGATGCAACAGCCTCGCGTACCGAGCGGCGCATTGATTCATTTTCAGAAAGCTGCTTTGCGTACAGCTCGGGGTAGCCGCCGCCCAGATACAGCCCCTGTATATTTACAGGCAGCGCAGCATCGTGCAGCGGCGAAAACTCGACCAGCTCCGCGCCGAGGCTTCGCAGCACGTCGAGAGAATCTTCATAGTAAAAGCAGAACGCCTTGTCACGCGCCACGCCAATCCGCACGGGCGCAGGTATGGGCGTAGGCGCCGGGAGCGTGTCGCAAATCTCCGGGGCTGTGCCTGCAAGGGTCAGCAGGCCATCCAGATCGAGTGTCTTTTCCGCCTGCTCAGCCAGCTTGTCGAGCTTCAGCTGCAAATCCTCGATCTCCGCCGCCGTGACAAGACCCAGATGGCGGCTTTCAATGGCGCAATCACGCATCTCCGGCAAATAGCCGAACACCGGCAGGCCCGTTTCCTGTGTTATGGTCTCAGCCAGACGCGGATAGAGCTTGGGAGAAACCCGGTTTACAATCACGCCTGCAATCCTGCTGGGACAGCGGAAGGACTGAAACCCCTTCACCTCGGCCGCAACCGACAAGGCCCTCCCCCTGCCGTCTGCGATCAAAACGGCCGGCGTATCGGTGGCGCAGGCCAGATCGTACGCCGAGGCGCGCGCCGTCATGGCGATGCCGTCATAGTAGCCCATCGCGCCCTCCAGCACCGTCACGCCCGCGCCTGCCGCGTTTTTATAAAGCAGCGCGCGCGCTGTCTCGCGGGAGAAGAAAAAAAGGTCCAGATTGCGGCTCTTCGCGCCGATGACGCTCTCATGAAACATGGGGTCAATATAGTCCGGCCCCGATTTACACGCCATGGGTGAAAGCCCCCGGCGCACAAACGCGCGCAGCATGGCGCAGGCGACGGTTGTCTTGCCGCTGCCGGATGAGGGTGCGCAGATGAGAAGCCGTGGCGTCATATGCGCCCCTCCCCGGAGAGAATCCAGACGGGATTCTGGCCCAGCATCATGTGATAATTTCCAAGCTGCTTGGCCTGTGCCGCCGTAATCTGCGTCACGTCAACATTTGTCAGATCATATTTCTTCATACACTCCAGCCCGTCCGTCAGGCTCTCCAGACTCACCGCCGTGAGGCAGATGCGTGCGGCCGGATTTTTCAGCAGCGCGGCCTGAAAAACGCCCGCCATCGAGCCCTTTGAGCCGCCGATGAACACGCAGTCGGGCTTTGGCAGCTTTTCCAGCGCCTCGGGCGCAGTGCCTTCCACAACATGCAGGTTCCACAGGCCAAGCGCGTCGCGGTTCAGCCGGATGAGGCAAACCGCGTCCTCGTCCTTTTCCACGGCAAAAACCTGCCCTTTCCATGCGGCCATGGCGCACGCGGCAGAGACGGAGCCTGTCCCCGCGCCCACATCCCAGACAGTGCTTTCGGGCCGCACGCCGAGGCGCGCAACGGCAAGCAGCCGGATGCTCTCCTTCGTCATGGGCGTTTTGCCGCGGATGAGCTGCTCATCCCACAGGCACGGCGCGCCGGGATGGCAGGAGGTTGGCGCGGGATTTTCGATCAGCATGACCGAAAGCGGGTCGAAGGCTTTCCAAGCCAGCTCCGCCGCCGCGCCGGAAACAATCTCCTCATCCGGGTACGAAAGCCGCTGGCCGATATGTACCAGAACGTGTCCAAGACCCACAGAGCTCAGCTGCGCGCATACAGCCGACGCGGTGCAGTTGCTGCCGGTGAGCAGAAACGTTTTTTTATGCGACTGGATCTCGCCCACGGTATTGGCCTCGCGGCCATGCACGGAGACGAGCTTTGCGTCCTGCCACGTCGTATGCAGGCGGGCGCAAAAATAGTTTAACGATGAAATACCGGGAAGCGTCTCGACGCGAATACCGCTCAAAAGCGGATAGAGTCCCGCGGCTCCGCTGTAAAAGCCGGGGTCGCCCGAAAGAAGCACCGCCGTGTCACCGTCAAACGCGTGCACGGCCGCGGCGATCTCTTCTGCGCGGATAAGCGCCAGCTTGTTCCCGGAATGCGCGGCAAACGCAGCAAGCAGCCGCTTCGCGCCGATGAGCTGCGTGCAGCGCTCAATACAGTCTTTTGCGCCGATGGTCAGCGTGTCGGGATTTCCCATGCCGACGCCGATCAGATAACACGTTTTCATGCCTTGCCTCCGGTGTATTTTTTGAGCATTTCTTCAAGCGTCAGCCCCGTCTCCACCGTCGGGCGGCGGATGACCAGCAGCTTCGCACCAGCTTGTTTTGCCGCCTCCGCCTTTTCCGCAAAGCCGCCCGCGCGGCCTGTATCCTTGGTGACAAGCGTCTTTGCGCCGATCTGCTGCAGCGTTGCCGCGTTCAGCTCCTGCGAAAACGGGCCCTGCATGCAGATGATATGCGCCGCAGGAAAGCCCAGCGAGAGCGCGTGAGAAAGGCTGTCGATGCTCGGCAGCACGCGCGCCCACACGCGCCCGGAAAAATCAGAAAGCGCAGCGAATGCCGCCAGGTCTTTGCTGCCGGTTGTAAGCAGAATGTTTCCCGGAATATCTTCCAGCATACGCGCCGCATCTCCCGGGCTGTCGGCCCAGAGGACGTTTTCCGCCTGCTCACGCGGGCGCACGAGCCTGTCATATGGAACGCCTGCCAGACTGGCTGCGGCGCGGATATTCCCGCTCACCTGCGCAGCGTAGGGGTGCGTAGCGTCGATGACGCGGTCAAAGCCGTTTTTCATCGCGTCAAGCATCTGCGCCCCGTCCATCCGTCCGGTGAGGATGGTGAGGTTTTCAGCAGGCTCAAGTACGTCGCGGCCATACTCGGTTGCCACACAGCAGGTGACGCAGTGCCCTGCCTGCGCCAGCTGCTGCGCCAGCGCGTGACCCTCGGCCGTGCCGCCAAACAGCAAAATCTTCATCGCTGCAGGTACCCGCGCGGCGTGACGAGCCTGCCGCCGAGAATCTTTGTCTGGCTGTTGCCGACAAAGACGGTCGTGAACATGTCCACCTGCGCCGTGCGCAGCTCGCCCAGCGTCAAAACGGCCGCGCTTTCACCATCGCGGCCAATCTGGCCGACGTAGCCGCAGGGCGTAGCGGGCGATTTTTCCTCCAGCAGGATATCACACGCTTTTTGCAGGTAGTCCTTGCGCTTGTGGCTGGACGGATTATACAGGCAAACAACAAAGTCGGCCTGCGCCGCCGCGCGAAGCCGCTTTTGAATCGTTTCCCACGGCGTCATGAGATCAGACAGCGAGATCAGGCAGAAATCGTGCATTAATGGCGCGCCGAGCACCGCCGCGCCGCCGCAGGCGGCCGTGATGCCCGGGATGACCTCCAGCGCAACCTCCGGCCATTTTTCCGACAGCTCATAGCAGAGCCCCGCCATGCCGTACACGCCGGGATCGCCCGAGCAGACCATGGCGACAGTCTTGCCACTATCGGCCAGCGCCAGCGCCATTTCGCAGCGCTCGACCTCCTTGCGCATGGGCGTGGTGAGCAGTTCCTTGTGCGCGTACTCTTCGCGGATGAGATCAATATAGACGGTGTAGCCGACGATTACGTCGGCCTCTTCCAGCGCCGCTTTTGCGCGGCCGGTCATATCCTGCCCGCCGCCTGGGCCAAGGCCAACAATATACAGCTTTCTCATTTCATGTTCTCCTGTTCTTCCCAGTGCAACTTCACATGCCCCATCGCCGCGGCGAACGTCACGCCCTGACAGATGGTCTTGGGAATGATGATGGTTCCGCCCGCGCGCTGCGCCGCACGCTGACAGACATTGTCCACACCCGTGGTGCGCGCAACAAAACTGGACGGCGGGAAATCGCCCGGCTCGCTTGCGAGCGCTTCGGCGGAGAAAAACTGCGTCTTCCAGCCGTGCCTGGCAGCCAGCGCCAAAAGTCCCGGTTCGTCTTGTTTGAGCTCGATGCTGGCCAGTGCGCAGATGGAAGTGAGCGGAAGTGCATGTACCTCCAAAAAATCTCTCAGCGCTGCCTCCAACTGTTCACGGCCCGCACCCCGCCTGCAGCCCACGCCGAGCGTCACAGCCTTTGGCACCAGATGCAGCGTCGTCTCGAACGGCTGCTGCGCGGCGGTCGGGCCGATGCAGATGCCAACCTGCGCGCCGGGCGCGCCGAGTCCACACGGCATTTCCCCGGTAATGGGATACGCCGATTCAATGCCGACCGCTCTGCCCTCTAAAATCGCAGCTGAGACGGCCTTGGCCGCAGCACGCTCGCAGATAACAAGATTTTGTTCCTTCGCCCACACGTCCACGGCAAAGCATGCATTTACGTCCGTGGCGGTGGAAATGGCCGCCTGTCCGCCGGTGACGGCGGCAATGCGCCTTGCAAGCTGGTTCGCTCCGCCCACATGGCCGGAAAGCAGCGGCACAGCAAACCGTCCTGCCTCGTCAACCGACACAACCGCCGGGTCAGAAAACTTGTCCGCGGCAAACGGCGCAACGGCGCGCACGGCAATGCCGGCTGCGCCGATAAAAACAAGCGCCTCAGCGTCAGCAAAGCGCGCTTTCGTCCACGCATGCAAACTGCCGCTCGGCAGCAGCGAGCACGCCCCGGCCAAGCGGTCGGTCGTATACAATGTGCCGCCAAGCGACTCGGCAAGTGTTTTACCCAATTCACAGCCGCGCCGCGTAAAGGCGATCAGCGCAATCACTTCGAAGCCTCCCGGCAGCCGTGCGAAAAGCCCGGGTCGTAGAGAAGCGAGCGGTCATACTCGCTGCCAAGAAAGCCGCCGACTGCAATGAGCGCTGTTTTGGTGATCTGATTTTCGCGCGCGGTCCTGGCAAGCGTCGAGACCGTGCAGCGAAACACCTTTTCATCCGGCCATGTGGCCTTGTAGACGATTGCCGCAGGCGTATCGGCGCTGTAGCCGCCCGCCATCAGCTCCTGCTCCGCCTTTTCCAGAAGGCCGGTGGAGAGAAACAGCACCATCGTGCTGCCGTGGCTGGCAAGCGCGCGCAGCTGCTCTTTTTCCGGAACCGGCGTGCGGCCCTCGGCTCTTGTGATGATGACCGTCTGGCTGACATTCGGCAGCGTATATTCTGCCTTCAAAGCCGCAGCCGCGCCGCAGAACGACGAAACGCCGGGCGTAACATCGTAGGTATAGCCGCGCGCGTCAAGCGCGTCCATCTGCTCTCGGATCGCGCCGTAGATCGACGGGTCACCCGTATGCAGCCGGACGGTTGTCTTCCCCTCCGATTCGGCCCTGTCCATGACCGCAAGCACCTGTTCGAGCGTCATGGACGCGGAATCATAGATCTCGCAGTCCGCCCGGCAGGTTTCCAGCAGCGCGGGATTGACGAGCGAGCCCGCGTAGATGACCACGTCAGCCTCACCGAGCAGCCGTGCGCCGCGCACGGTGATGAGATCCGCCGCGCCGGACCCGGCGCCAACAAAATATATCATAAGAAACCTCCTGATGGTTACATCTTCAAAATCAGCCGCGCGGGACATGCCGGCGGAGAAGCTGCTGCGCGCCTTCCGTCTGCGCCGTGCAGCCAGCCGCCTGTGAGAACAAAATTGCCTGCACGTTGAGCTTTCCGCCCCGGTGCTGCAGCGCCTGCCCGGCAGCGTGCGCGATAGAATCCATCACCGGCTGCTGCAGCCCGGCGTCTTTCAGAAGCGAAAGCGCCGCGTCGGTCGTGGCTGCGTCGTAGAGCGCACGAAGAAGCAGCCCGTCCGCGCCCAAAAGCGCCGCATGCGTCACAAACACCTCACGCCTGCCGTCGGCGGTGCGCGAGTGCGTATCCATCACGTTTGCCGCCAGCTTGCAGAGCTTGCCGACGTGACCCACGAGAAGAACCGAGGAAAAGCCAAGCGTCACGGCAATATCGAGCGCGTCTCCAATGTAGTTTGAACACTGCACCGCGCGGCGCATATCAAGGCCCAGCGTGTGTTCGGCAAAATCCGCGCCGTAATTTCCGGGCGTCATGAGAACATCCGCCACGCCCTCGGCCCTGTTCATGCTGAGCTCTGCGCGGATGGTGTCGACCAGCGCCTGGCGGCTCATGGGCCGGACGATACCGGTCGAGCCGAGAATCGAGATGCCGCCCTCGATGCCAAGCCGGGGATTGAACGTCTTCTCGGCGAGTGCCCGGCCATCCGGGACGCAGATCAAAGCACGAAGGCCGCAGCTCTGTCCGGCTTCTTCCAGTGCGGCGTGCAGCTGCGCTTCGATCATCTGCCTTGGGCCGTGGTTGATAGCCGCCGCGCCCACCGGCTGGTCAAGGCCGGGCCGCGTAACCCTGCCCACGCCTTCGCCGCCGTCAATTTCGAGCCCGGCGGCAATTCTTTCTACGCGTGCAACCACGAGCGCGCCACTTGTCACGTCACAGTCGTCGCCGCCGTCCTTGCGCACGGCGCACTCGGCAAAATCCCGCTCCAGCCTGCAATTCTCCGGTAAAACCGTTACTGCGATTCCAGCGGGCGTCTGCAGCGTAAGCTCAGCCGGAAAGCTGCCGGTGAGCAGCGCCTGCGCGCTTGCGCGCGCCGCAGCCGCAGCGCACGTTCCGGTGGTATAGCCGCAGCGCAGCCGCTGCTGGCCGCAGGTAATAAATTGTTCCAGCATGTACGCTCCTTCCGGCTTCAGTCAGCATCCTTCCAGCGCAAAAACTGTTCGATGGTCATGGGATAGGCCGCTCCGCCGGGGCGGAGCGCTTCGGCTGCCTGATAGAGATATGGCTTGCGGAGCCCGGCCTGCGCAAGCAGCGCAGCATCGGCAAAGATCTTTGTCATCGCGCCGTCGGCGATGAGATGGCCGCGGGAAAACACCAGCCCGCGCGCAGCAAACCGCGCGGCAAAGTCCACATCGTGCGTGCTGACGAGCAGGGCGATTCCCGTCTCGCTCAGCTGGTCGAGTGTCCGCTCCAGCCGCACCACGTTCTCCGGGTCGAGCGACGCGGTGGGCTCGTCAAAAAGGATCACATCCGGCTCCATGGCCAGAATGTCCGCGATGGTCACGCGCTTTTTTTCGCCGCCCGACAGATACTGCGGCGAGCGGCCGCCATAGTCCTGCAGTCCCATTTTTGACAGAGCACCGGTCGTTCTCCGCGCGACCTCGGCGGAAGGCAGGCCTAGATTCATCGGGCCGAAGGAGACCTCAGCCTCGACTGTCACGGCCAAGATCTGGTTCTCCGCCTCCTGAAACACCACGCCTATGCGCCGGCGCTGCTCAAGAAGATCTTTTTTCTTCTGTGTCATCTGCCGCCCGCCACATTTGACGCACCCCTCATCGGGCTGCAGAATCCCGCAGGCGAGCAGAAAAAAGGTGGACTTCCCCGCGCCATTGCCGCCGAGCACAGCCGCCCGTTCCCCTTTGGCGATGCGCACGTTCAAGTCCTCCACCGCCTTCGGCCCGTCGGGATAAGTATACGAAACGTGTTCCAGCTCCAAAATGGGCTCCATCAGAACACTCCCCTCTTTCGGAAAACAATCAGCACGCCGACCAGCAGAAGATACCCCGCGGCCGGCAGCGCGTGGCGTGCGCGGAGTTTCGGCGTGCTGGTAAGAAACGCCAGCTTGCCGTCATAGCCTCTGGCCAGCATTGCGTCGTAGCAGGCGCTGCTTCGCCGGAACGACGAGGCGAGAAGCGCGCCGGATATCCTGCCCGCCGTGGAAACCGAGCGCCGCAGGCCATTGTAGCCCAGCCTTGCAGCCGCCGACTCGGTCATCTGCCGCTGCACCTGCAGCAGCACAAACAGATACCGGTAGATGAGATACATCAGCTCGATCATGATCTCCGGCAAGCGGCATTTTCGAAGCAGTTCTATGAGCTGCGGCATCGGCGTGGTCATGCTGAGGAAAAACAGGCAGCACACCGCGCCAAGTGCCTGAAAAAACAGCGTCAAGGCGCGCGCAAGGCTCGTCTGCGTCACGCAGAGTACGAAGTCGCCCAGCGTCAGGCGCGCAAGCGAGCCGGGATGCTCTCCCGGCTCGAGCAGAATCACAACGCAGCTGACTGCGAGAAAGACAAGCGGCAGCCGCAGCAGATGCAAAAGCCGGTGCTGTGAAACCTTGCCAAGACGCCAGATGGTGCACAGCATGCTGACCGCAACCGCTGCGCCTACTACAGCGTCGGCCGCGCCGACGCAGAGGATCAGGCTAAGAACGCTGAGTGAGGCCTTGAGCGCGGGGCTGACATCCCGGAGGCCCGAACGTGCCGCCAGAACGTCCATGGTCAAGACGCCGCCGGAATGGTGCGCGTGCGCCATTATGCCGCTTCCTCCGCGCGGTATTTTTTGCGTGCGACAAGATAACCAAACCCAAAGCCGATCACAAGCGCGCCAAGCGCGGTCTGGAGGCAGAACAGCAGCGATTCCGTTTCGCCGCCGGGTAATTCGATCAGGCTTTCCGCCCAGGGTTCATATTCGGGGTCAATCTGCGCAATGGCTTCCTCAGCAGCGCCGTCAGCACCGCCGAACTCGCTGTCACGGATGGTCATGAGCGGGAAAATCAGGATCACGGCGCACAGCAGTACCAATATCAGAATTGTAATCCATGTTGTTTTCTTCATGCCTTTGCCGCCTCCTTCTGCAAAAAACCGATCTCGCGCAGCTCAGGCTTCGCAAACGATTCAAGCATGATGACGACAACGGCCGACAAGATGCCTTCAACGATGGCCAGCGGGATCTGCGTCAGCGCGAAGATGCCCATGAATTTCGCCATCGAAGCCATCACGCCGCTTTCTCCCGGATGCGCCAGCGCCAGCTGCACCGACGTGACGCAGTAGGTGAAAAGATCGCCCAGCGCGCAGGCGGCGCCTACCGACACGGCGCGATTGACCTTCAGCTTCTGCAGCAGCCGGTATACGCCGAAGCTCACGAACGGGCCTGCAACCGCCATGGAGAACGTGTTCGCGCCGAGCGTGGTCAGTCCCCCGTGCGCCAGCAAGATCGCCTGAAACAGCAGCACGATCAGTCCGAGCACCGCCATCGGCCCCGGTCCAAAGAGCACCGCGCCGAGACCCGTCCCCGTCGGGTGGCTGGACGAGCCTGTCACACTGGGCATCTTGAGCGCCGAGAGCACAAACGCATACGCGCCCATCATGGCAAGCAGCAGCACGGCCTTGCGATGTTCGGCAACGATCTTTTTGATGCAGACCAGTCCCCACACGATGAACGGCGCGCACACCGCACCCCAGACGATCGCGTGCGTCTGCGGCAGAAACCCCTCCATGATGTGCATAGCGCTTGCGTCAGTGCAAAGCATCGCCAAAAGAGGAGCCGCGCACGACGCGCGGAGCAGCCACCGCTCTGCCTTTGTTTGGTTTCTTTTCATACGAAACCTCCTCAAAAAAATGAGCAGCCGTACGGCCGCCCAATAAAGGGGCATTGCTGCCCGATTATCCATGGACTGAACACCGCAGTCTTGGTCAAAAAGCAGCATGAGCAGGTCTCCTGGCTCCAGTTCACAGCTTGGCGCGCCTTCTCAGAAAAAGCTTCCAATGGCCAATCACGCTTCGCTCCCTGTTACAGTGACGGGTTCGCTTCGGACTTGCACCGAATTCCCTTGAATCCTTGACGGAACTCATGCCTTCTGTTTTTACAACCATAATCTATCGCATTTTTCGCGCCCTGTCAATCCTTTATTAAAATCAATGAACAGGGAAAGCTATGCGCGAAAGGAGATGCAAACATGATGGAAACAAAAAGCGCCGCACCCTATGATATGCTGATCGTAGGCGGCGGACCGGGCGGATATACGGCGGCGCTCTACGCCGCGCGCGCAGGACTGCGCGCGCTGGTATTGGAGCGGCGCGCCGCAGGCGGACAGATGGCGCTGACGCAATGGATCGACAACTGTCCCGGCTTTGATGCGGGCATCGGGGGGCTCCAGCTGGGAGAAAAGATGCGGCAGGGCGCGGAGCGCTTCGGCGCAGAAACGGTATTTGCAGAGGTACAGTCGCTCCAGCTGCGCGACAAAAACAAGTGCGCGCGCACATCCGCCGGTGATTTTTGGGCAAAGACCGCCGTTATCGCCACCGGCGCAGACCCGCGCACACTGGGCCTTCCGGACGAAGCGCGGTGGCTTGGCCGCGGCGTGCACTACTGCGCCGCGTGTGACGGCCGGTTCTACAAAGACAAGACCGTCTGCGTCATCGGCGGCGGAAACAGCGCGGCAGAAGATGCGCTGCTGCTCTCAAAGCTGTGCAAAACGGTCTATCTTGTCCACCGCCGCGACACGCTGCGCGCAGAGCAGGTTTACCAAACTGCGCTGGAACAGGCACAAAACGTCAGCTTGTGTCTCAGCCACGAGGCTACCGGCCTGTCCGGAGGCAGCTCGCTCACAGGCGTGCTGATGAAAAACACGCAGAGTACAGAAGAAACGCAGCTCACTTAAGAGCGTTGCCATAAGAAAACATGAGGAAACCCAGTAAAATCAATGTTTTTTAGGGCAGCGGAAAGCGGGGCACGGTACAAAAACCAAATATCGCA